>FR889235.1:0-9701 GCA_000431815.1 Butyrivibrio sp. CAG:318
CCAATATTCCTCTCATAATTTTCTTACAATCCATAAATTGTCCTCCTGTTAATTTTTATTAAATAACACTGCTTTGCAGTGATATTTTCAACATTTTCGTCTCTACATGCAATAAGACTCTTTCGTCAAAAAACTATACCTTTTTACTGTTAATTATTATACTAAATCTTCATATTTTATTTTCTGCTTTTCTGTAAAGGCATCAACGGGACTACATTATCAAAATTATGTTGTTCCTGTTACCCGATTATGTGTTGTGTATATATTCATTTTTTCAAATCGGCTGCTTAGACGTTTTATTTGCTACACTCTTTATTCTTAGGCTGTCCTCCACTTATTCGTTTCATATTTACCCCTTATCAACCATTTACAGGCTTGTAGCCACCCTTTCCTTAAGAAGTTCATATTCCAGCTCATGTGTGCTTTCTATATCTGCCTTAATTATTATACTTTGCATACTTTCTGTATGTCCTTATGTATTATTATACTTTATGCACTTTCTATATAATATCCTTATCTATTCTTATAATCTCCTCCCTCCTCTCATAACATGGGGCGGATAAACCGCCCCCGCTGTTATGTCCTTAAGCTTCCTTCGATGGCTCTTCTTCTTTCAGGCATTCAGGCAGTTCAACCTCGCCGAATAAACTGAAACAGCTTCTTCCGCTGAGTTCGGTTTCCGTTACCTTTTCAAATACCTTGCATATGAATTCTCCTAATGTGCTCATCTTACAAACCTCCTTCTGATTAAAACCACCAATGCACCGGTCAGTTGAAAATAGAAGACATATAATAATGCCAATATGTACTCCGGTGCTGCTATTGTAATGATAATATAACTGACTGTCGAAAACACGGTTGCGGCCAATTTCTGTACCAGGCGCCATTTAACGGTACGCTTTGGCCTGTTAGGTGACTGTACCGGAGCGATTATAATCACGAAGATTATATATACCACGAATGCAATTCCGGAAAATATTCTGCTTATACGCATATATGGGACTGCCCATATGCCGGCTCCGAAGAAGAGTAAAGACATACAAAGACATCCAAGATAAGTCTTTGCGTGAAATCCTCCCATAAAACTCCTCGTGAATAAAAGCAACGAAAACAATATTATAAACTTCACTGCATTCCCGGTTACCGTAAAAAGGATTACCAGTATCGCCAGTTTACTGAGTTCCGCAATAGTAATTTCTATTGCATAAGTTACCTTTGCTTTCTGTTTCGGAGACCTTTTCTTATCTTTCGATATTCTGCTTTCCAGCCACACTGCCAGCTCATGAATTTTACAATCAATCATGCTTTTTATATACAATTTCATTACAGATTTTTCAATAGGTTTGGCTCAAAACGACCTGAACTGCAAGTATAACGACCTGAACTGCAATTTTTGACTGTTTTGTTTGACCGTTTTGTCCAAATATTGTATAATTTTTATGAGGTGATTTTATGATTAATATACTCGTTGTTGAAGATAATATATTACAATTAAATGCATTAAAACGCATTATAGAGAATACAGAAATAGGGCAGCCGATATGTCCGTATACAGCTTCGGGATATGATGAGGCAGTTGAAATTATCTCTTCGGCGCATTTTGATATATTTTTTCTGGATATTCTTTTCTCCGAAGATAAGAATGTTCCTTGTGGCATAGATCTTGGCAATTACATAAGAAGCCTTGACCGGTACCGTTACACCCCGATTGTGTATATTACATCCATTCCGGGGCAGATAGGTAATGCGGTTAATGATATACACTGTTATAATTACCTTATAAAGCCTTATAAACGTGAAGACGTAGAGAAGCTTCTTAAGTCCTTAACCGATTCTCCTATGATTTCGGCTTCGCCCTTAAGAATAATTGATGTTAATTCGGTCTCACATAATGTTATTGTAGAGAACATTGTTATGTTATCGGTGTCCAGTCATATACTTACCATACACTGTGTTGACGGTGATTTAACCACGAGACAGTTTAATATTGATTCGGTTCTTGCAGAGCTTCCACCCTATTTTATAAGGGTTCATCGCAAATATATCGTGAACAGGCACCGGATTGATAATTACGACCGGACTTTGGGTTTTATACGCATTGAAAGCCAAACCATTCCTATCGGCCGCACTTACAAATCAGAATTTGAGAAGAGGTATAACCTAACATGACAGACGCACTTATTTACTTTACATATACTATCATTGAATATTTCATTTTCTGGTACACCGCTTCCGTATTAATACATAAGAAGCCGCACATTACACCGCGTATCATACCCGGTGTGCTTCTTGTAATATGTATGAGCATATACTCGGTTTTCATAAATAACCAGTTCGTATCAATCATCCTTTTCATCCCCTTACAGGTAATAACACTCGCTTATTCCCAGCGTATGCGTCTGAGCGAATTTATCTGGATGTATGTTGTCGAATATATAATAATCACTTTCTGTGAAGTTTCGGTTGCTTTCGGCCTGTCATTTTTCAGGCTTGACGCAGGAATCAACAGTCTGTTCGGCAGTATATTTACATTCGCAATAATTGTGCTCATATGCCACTTTACACCTGTAACAAAGCTTTACAGCCTTTATGATAATTCATCTGTCAAAGTTAAGATAATTATATCGAACACATCTTTGATTGCCATACTGACAGCATTATATTTCAGGGTTTCACCCGATAATTTCATCGACAATATGATAATGCTTGCTGTATATATACTTATCATACTTTTTGTCAATATCGAGATTGCCATGACTCAATATGACCTTGCTTCCAAGCAAAAGCAGCTGGAGGCTTACAAGCACTATCTTCCAATCGTTGAGGATCTTATCAAAGAAGTCCGTATGCGGCAGCATGATTATGACAATACCATACAGGCTATCACATCATTGGCCATCACATGCAGCACCTATGAAGAACTTTCGGCAGCGATTAACGATTTTACCGATCATATAATTGCATCCAATATCACATCGAATCTTCTCAAGCTTAATTTTAAGCTGGCTGCCGGTTTTATTTTTTCCAAATGCAAAGAAGCACAATCAGCCGGGAAGACGCTTACCGTAAAGATTGATAATTACATACTTAATACTTCGGTGGTCGAATACGACCTGATCGAGATGCTTGGAATTCTTATCGATAATGCAATAGAAGCAACGCCTGAGCACAGTGAAGCCTTTATTGAACTCAGTAACAGGGGTGAACAGTCAGTATTTACGATTATGAACCCGTCACCTGTAATAAGTGACACATCCATAAAGAAAATTTTCTCCGATGGTTTTTCCACTAAGAAACGTAATGACGGAAGGCCGCACGGAATCGGTCTTTCAAGACTTTCCGGAATGGTGCGCACATATAAAGGAAGCATAGATGCTTCCAACCGTGATATTGACGGAACCAATTATATATGCTTCCGCCTGATTGTTTAATCCGGTATGCTTTTTCTGACACATAATGCTCCCCATCCGGCTCTCTCCGACGGAACCGGAACGGATTTTAACGGCACAGCTCCGCGTATGAGCTGTGCTTTTATTTTGGCTCCGTACATATACGGATCCCTGCCTTTTACAATACCCCATTGCATAAGAAGTGCTGCAGTGCCGGTCACAAACGGAGCTGCCATGGATGTACCGCTCTGGACTGAATATCCACCTCCCGGTGCCGGTGACATAATATTTACTCCCGGTGCAACTATATCCGGTTTCACGGTGCGGATTACCCTTGTATATCCCCGTCCCGAGAAATCGGCATATGAACCTGTACGTCCATTGTATGCTCCGACCGTTATCACATTGTATGAAGTTGATGGTATCGTCAGTGTTACGTCCGGACTGCTTTTCGTAAAACCGGTATCACTGCTCACAAAATTCCCGGCCGGAAGCCACATATGGTATATGCCGTCACGCACATCCAACGCTTCCGCTTCTATGATCCATATTCCGCTTGAAATATAATCCGCACCTATCATCTGGATAAATATTTCCTGATTGACACTGTATGGTGACGGCTGTCCGAAATACACATATATTTCAGTACTGCCCGCCCTGAAAACAGTGATAACGTCATCACCCTGCACCGGTCCGTACCTGCGCCCGTCGGGTGCCGTAAGCGTTATCCTGTATATGTCCGCATAATTTTTCCATATCTGGATGTCTATTGACGGCTCATAGCGCCCAATAACGAGCTCCGTAGAAATAACGGGAGCGGCCGCTTTGGCAAAATCATGCATAACATGTATTTTTCTGGTGGCCTCGTTGCCGCTGCCCGCAACTATCACGCACTGCCATATATCAGCCACGGCATTGATATATGTTTCCAGTAACGAAGTGCCGTCATGCGCCCCGTAATTATTTCCGAAACTCATGTTAATCGCAACAGGCATTGACAGGCTTGCAGCTTTCCTTATGACATAATCCAGTGCTTCCATTAGTCTGGCACTGCTGAAATACAAATCGTTGCCAAGTTTCACGATAAGAAGCCGGGATTTATATGCCACTCCCCTGTATCTCCCATTCGATGCCCTGCCGTTTCCTGCGGCTATTCCCGCAACATGTGTTCCGTGTCCGCTCACATCTTCCACCGGAACCCTCGATAAATCACCGCCTATCGCTGCATTTATATCATCCTCACTGTACACACGTCCGGTATTCTCGTCATACAGTTCTATTATTCTTGTTTTTCCTTCCTCCGTCATAAAATCAGGATGCCTGTAATCCACTGAGCTGTCTATTATGGCAGTAATTACCCCACTGCCGTCAAGTGCACTGTCCGTATACTGAAAATCAAGGCATGACACACTGCCGGAATTCTCAAGTTCAAAATATAGTTTCTTTGGTTTTTCAATATATATAACTTCACGGAGTGCGGCAAATTCATCTATTCTCTCCTGCTTTATCCTTACAAGTGCGTATCCTCCGAGCAATATTTTAAGACTGTCTGCAATATTCATTGCGGCAGTCTCAATATTTCCATTGTACTTAACGATAAGTTCCCATTCATTCTCCGTCATGTTATATCCGGTATCAAGATCCTGTGTTCTTACACGTTCGTCTTCCGGTATATTTATCGCAAGGTTCAACTGGTTTTCTATTTTCTGATCCATATAATATTATATTATGACAGCACGGTTAAGATGTACGGAATATATATAACATCCTCCACATTCCATTCCGGTTATTTTTGAAAGTGCCTCGCTGTACAGCGAAAGCTGCCTGCCATAACGCTCTGTCAGAACAACATCCGATGATACACGGTCAGTCTTATAATCCACTATATACACTTTATCGTCTTCAAAGAAAAATGCATCAATTATACCCTGAATAAGGACCTTCTCGTCTTCAGGATATGATGGGTCGATCTCAGATGAACTGACTTCCATTGTAAACGGCTGTTCTCGATATAATTTATTATCATCATAAGCCTTTTTCATACGTTTTCCCAGATCTGTTTCAAGGAAATCCGTATATTTGCGCAGATTAACAAGTCCTGCGTATTCCATGCTTATTCGTCCTTCATCAATCCATCCGTCGAGCTGTCTGCGTATGGCATCAATATCCTGCGCATGGTCATAATCAAGCAGTTCAAATACCTTATGATAAGCATTTCCTCTTGATATTCCGTCGTTCTCCGTCTTCTCTATAAATTCGGGAACAGGTTTGATTTTCTCCGGCGGCGTAATCTGTGCTTCAAGAAGCTCACTTTCCTCCATCGCCTTATGCTTAAGTTCCGAAACGGAATATTTGGCTCTGAGCGAATATACATTATTATGCGGATACACATAATCAAGTGCTTTGCACATCATTTCGTAATCCTTGCCATCATTTTCTATATCCGATAATCCTGTAATCATCCTTTTAATCTCAACAGAACGGTCTATTAACGGAGCTACCGCCGTATGCGACAATTCATCCCGGTCTATCACATGTACATCAAATTTTCCTATGCTTCCGGAATTAATTGCCAGCGGCATAATGATATCAAGATAACTTCTGTTCTCCATTATGTAATTAATTCCCATTCTTCCGGAGGATGAGCAGCGTTTCCACACTTCCATCCTCTTATCACAGGATGTCACACCAAGAACGATGAGTTTGTCTACGGCTCTTGTCATCGCAACATAAAGTATCCTCAGTTCCTCTCCGATATCATCCGCTTTCATTCTGCGTGAAAGCATGCGTCTGTATGCAGTGTCATACTTGATACGGTATTTCAGATCAACATCCGAAATTCCTATTCCAAATTCACTATCATATATAATATCATTTTTAGTGTCATCCAGATTATATTCCTTGGCGCTGTTGCCGAGAATGACCACCGGAAATTCCAGTCCCTTGCTCTTATGAATGCTCATTATCCTCACTACATCGTCCTCTTCGGACTCTGACTGGGCTTCCCCGTAATCCACCTCGTATTTGCGTAGTTTCTCTATATATCTTAAGAAATTAAACAGTCCTGAATAGCTTGTTTTTTCAAATTCCCTGGCCTTCTGCACAAGCATTTCCAGATTAGCCTTACGGAGTTTTCCTCCCGTCATTGTGCCGGCATATTCATAATACCCGCTGTTATATATAATATCTGATATCAATTCGTTTATAGTGGCCACACGGCTTATTTTTCTGTAATGCTCTATAAAATCAAGCAGATTCCTGCACCTGGCAGCCGTATCGTCTTCACGTCCGGCATACTCGATTACACAGTCATACAGCTGCGTCCTGCGCTTTCTGCCTTTTATGACGGCAAGCTCTTCTGTTGTAAATGCGGCAAAAAAAGAACGCATCACTCCCGCAAGCGGTATTTCCTGTCTCGGATTGTCTATTACACGCAGCAGATCAAGTACTTTACTTACTTCATATGAGTCAAAATATCCCGTTGTCTTGGAATACACGCACGGAATGTTATGTGCGTTAAGAGCTGCAGCATATCCCGGTGCATCTTTCTTATCGCTTCTTAACAGAATTACAATATCCCGGTAACGAAGATTACTGTTTTCCGACATCAGACGCTTTACCACATTTACTGCCATATTGTAATATATGTCAGACGTCTCTACACCTTCAAATCCATCTTTATCCGCAATATATATATCAGTCGTATCATCCGCTTCGCCTTCTGCGTTAAGTCCGTAATTAAGTGCCGCCTCCCTGCTGTATCCGATTCCGCCTATCTCTTCCTTCATTGCCATGTAAAAAACATCATTTACTGAGTTTATTACATTCTTACGGCTCCTGAAATTCTTATGAAGTTCCATGCACACATGACTGCCTTCTTTGCCGTAACTGTGGTATTTTTCGATAAAAAGCCCCGGATTGGCCATCCTGAATTTGTAAATGCTCTGTTTGACATCTCCCACCATAAACATATCCGGATTGCCGAAACGTTCCCTGGATACGGCTTTCAATATAAGTTCCTGGACAAGATTGCTGTCCTGGTATTCATCAATATATATTTCCTTATATTGCGCTGCCAGTTCGTCCGCTATTTCCGTATATTCGTATCCCTCATCCGTTCGCTTTACCAATATGTCAAGCGCATAGTGTTCTATATCCGGAAAATCCACTATGTTGGAAGCAGCCTTTGCTTTCTGATATGCATCAGTAAATTCCGATGTGAGTGATGTTATTGTTCTTACATAATGGCTGCATTGCGCCATATCGCCATATTGTCTGTGAACGTCCGTAAGATAATTATCTTTTAGTGCTGCTATTCTCTTCTTGATACCATCCCTTATATTCTTAACATATGTCCTTGCATCTTCGGATGTATTCTTGTCTGCGGGAAGTCTTGAATATTTAATATCAAGGGCTGTCTCCAATTCTTCAAGCGTATTGCCTTCCATCGCTTTTTGGAGGCGTTCTCTCTCCTCCTCAATGACAGGGCTGTATTTATTCGGTCCTCCGGGCTGACAGCATTCATCAAGTATCTCTCCGTATTCCTGTACACACTCTGCCAGCGATGCTTTGATATAACCAATCGTGTCTTTCACAACCGGGAGATTCTCATATTCATCTTCATCCACAAGATAATCCCTGAGGCATTTATTAATCCACTCAGACGGCCACGGATTGCTTTGTGCAAACCGGTGAAGTCCTATTATAATATCATATATTCTGTCTAATTTCTTGCCTCCGGCAAATGCCTCGACAAAATCTTCAAATGCCCCGTCATTATCCGCAAAATGTCTTTCTATAATATCCGACATTACATCCGCCCGCATAAGGTTAAGCTCGCCTTCATCCGCGATTCTGAATGACGGATCTATTCCTATTGCATTATAATAATTTCTGACAATATATGAACAGAAACTGTCTATCGTACATATACGTGCACTGTCCACCAGTGATATCTGCCTGATCAGATATCTGTTGTCAGGATTTGCCGAAAGTTCCTTTTCAAACGCCCTCGAAAGCCTTGTTTTCATCTCCTCGGCCGCCGCCTTCGTAAATGTAACGACAACAATATCATCTATTCCCGTATGTTCTTTCTCATCAAGCACTTTCCTGATAATCCGCTCAATCATGACAGCTGTTTTACCTGAACCGGCTGCTGCGCTGACCAGAAGATTTCCGCCTCTGAAATCAATTACTTTCTGTTGTTCTTTCGTCCACTCCATCAGTCTTCCTCCCTGTATCCGAACTGCTGCCACATATCTTCCCTGCCGGAAATTTTCGGAACCTGCCTGGTCTTAGGCATATTGCTTCCCATATGACATATTCCGCCGTACGGACAGTAATCGCACTCTCCTTCATATGGTTCGGCCTTGACATTGCCTTCCCGAATCTCATGTTCAAGTCCGGCAAGTTTCCCGGCTGCATAATCGGCAAGACATCTTAACTGCCTGTCGGTAAATACATTTCTGCCGAGCGCAAGCTTTCCGTAACGCTTAGATGCCGGTGTACATAATGATTTACCTTCATCCCAGTCATCCATTAAATACACGCTTTCGACACTCACAACTCCGCCCGGCCGCATACTCTCAAGCAGGGCTTTCTCGTATTTTTCCGCGCTCCGGTCACGTTCGCCGGCAATTATAGGATTATCGATATGGTTATAAAAAGCGCCCGCTGCAATAATCTGTTTATCAGGATATTTACCGGCAGCTTTCTTAAGCATCGCATCCAGGTATAACATAAGCTGCAGTTTCAGCCCAACATACAATTTATCTGCGGAAAATTCGTTTTTCCCTGACTTATAATCTATAACTTTCACATGAATCTTATCATTTTCTTCCGCGATATCCACACGGTCTATTTTACCTTTAATAAGGACATCTCCTTCTTTACGGTAAAAATCCTCCTCAAATTCGACCGGCTTAAATATTCCGGACTTAAGCTGCCTTCCCAGTGCCCATACAGTTCTTGCCGTCATATCTATAATTCGCTTTTTGATATAGGCATTGGTGCTGTTATCGGAAAAGTACGACTGCGAAAAATCAACCGATGCATCCATAACCGCGGTTTCTGCCACCGTGTAAATCTCTTCATCTGCAAGATCCGCGAAATCTCTTCCCTCACTCTTAAGCCTTACAGATATAATTTCTATCGCACGATGGAACACTACTCCCATGTCCGCCGCACTGAGTTCATACATCCTGCGCTCCTCGAGTTCCAGGCCATATCCGGCAAAATGTTCAAATGCACATCCGGCATATTTCTCTATTCTGGATATGCTTCCTGTCTTAAGTTGTGCATAAAGCTCTTCCG
>FR889235.1:9720-12229 GCA_000431815.1 Butyrivibrio sp. CAG:318
CTCTTCCGAAGCTTTGCGTGTCAGGCTGTCCGGCTCTTCTTCTGCCGCAAAAACTCCAACAAGCCTGTCTATCTCTTTCTTATACGGTTCGTGCATCATATAATACATAAGCATGTCAGTTGAATCCGTTATCATATGTCTTCCGGCTTCTGCACTCGTGATATGAGCCATGGCTGACCTGACATTCTCCGCTTTCACTCCCGGATACATGGATTCTACCATCGTATACACTCTCGAAACCCTGCATTCTTTACCGGCATTATCAAACCTGTGGCTCATCAGGTATAATCCGCATTCCGGTTCAGTCATATTAAGATACAGATAAAAATTCTGTATAAATATTTTCTCCCTAGGTGTGGGCGACAATTCAACCTTGTTATCGCTAAGCACCTTGCGTTCATTGTCTGACAATACGCCTTTCGATGTGGAAAGCTTCGGAATCACACCTTCATTGACGCCAAGTATATAGAGCATTTTCACATGCTCAAGTCTCGTTCTTTCTATATCTCCGAGTGTCACACAGTCAACCGACGGCGGTATTATTCCAACTTTGATTTCTTCAAAACCTGCATCGATTATCTGCGCCAGATCCTGTAAGGATATTTTCTCGTCTCCCATAAGTGCATACATCTGGTCAAGCAGTCCAAGCACCCCTGCATACACCTGTCTGTACCCGTCAGCCCTGGCTCTCATATACATATCGGTTCCGGCTGCTTCTTCCATATCCGCCGCAAAATTTTCCATCTTATCGTAGAGATTTTCCTGCTCCATAAATTCATATATGGCATGCACATATTTGCCAGCCGATGCTTCTTTATCCGAAAAAGCATCTTTTAATATATTAATTTTATCCACAAGCAGCTTACGGACGGAATTTACTGTCGTCATATTTTTCTCTTTGCCCGGATACCTGCGCACAAAATTCTCACTCCATGCCTTATATCCCCTGATTCCATAGGCAATGACATAATTCTCTGCTATATCAACATCATCATCCGCGATATCACATAAACCGTTCTTAAGGAATCTGAATATACTTTCGTACGAATAATTGCTTGTAATTATCTCAATTGCCGAACGGACATACTCCACCAGCGGATTTCCCATGATACTTCTCTTGGCATCCACGAAAAAGGGTATCCCGCTCTCCGTAAAAATTCTGACAGCATCATCAGCATACATCTCCATATCACCGACAACTATCGCTATATCCCTGAATCTTAATCCCTTCTCCCTGACCTGCCTGAGTATATCGGATGCCGTGCACACAAGCTCATCCGCCGGATTATCCGGTCTTGCAAATCTTATATCTTCAGTCGGCTTATCAAATTTCTTACCGTTATATCTGAATATATTGCGTTCAAGAAACCCGAGCGCTTCCGACTTGGCAAACCTGAATTTATCGTAGTCAGGTTCAATTCTGGCGTATTCGATCCCTGCACCGCATTCCTCTGCTATCCTGACTGCTTTGGATATCATTGTCTTGCTCATCTCAAACAGGTCTTCGTCTCCATATATTACATTATACGGTTCATCTTCCGGAAGTGTAACCGTTATCGTGACCTGCCTTGCCACCTTCATAATCTGTTCTATTATTCTGTATTGCACCGGCGTGAATCCTGTAAATCCGTCAAATACCACATCCGCCCCTTTAAAAAATCCGGAGCGCTCCATAACCGAAAGCATTGTTTCCGGTCTGTCTTCGACGGTTGTATATCTTCCGTTTATATATTCTTCAAATGCTTTATAAATGCGCGAAATATCTATTAACTTCTGTTTCAGTCTGTCACCCGCTTCTATCTTTCCGGCAATTTCTTCGAGCCCGTCCGGTTTCACGCCGTACTGCTTAAGTTCCGAAACCATTGATTTTACTTCGCTTACAAATCCCTGGTTCCTGCCCGCCTTAATAATCTTAAGCTCATCCTTCACTGAATCCATTATCTTACGTATAACAAGATTCTTGCCCGTGTCATCTATACTCCTGGCCGGCGATATTCCCAATTCATCAAAAATCCTGTAGCACATACGTCCAAACGTAAGAACATCAATATTAAACATACCTCCGTTCGGATGCATGCGCACAATATCCTTCTGTGCCTGCATTGATGACTGTTCCGGCACAACCACTATGTATCTGCGGTTCGCATCTTCGTAATTGCCGGCTGCGTCTTTTATTATCATATCATATAATTTATATGTTTTACCATATCCTGAAGCGCCCATCAGAAGTTTAAGTTTCATCTTCATCCTCCATCCTGCCCATAATCAAAAAAAAGTAATATTTCCCCTCACCTGCTAATATTCTGTATTAATCAGATATGGGAGTTTTCCATGAGTTCCAAAACCAAAATACTTGTCGTAAAATTAAAAGAAATCATTTACACAGTTCTCTTTGTCGTTCTGGGAATAATTTTAATTGTACTGCTTTTTATTTTAATAACAGGCAAGTCCCATAAAAAGGACACGTCACCCGTCTCGGTCACTTTAATTGTAAAATTCAACGCCAGAA
>FR889236.1 GCA_000431815.1 Butyrivibrio sp. CAG:318
TTCACATCCGTATCAAAGGATAGCAACTTATCTCTGTAAAATTCATACTGTTTCTTCCGAGCTGTAAGCTCGGCTGTAAGCTCGGCTGTAAGTAACGTGAAAGAATCTAAAATATTGACTATTTCGCGTTGTACCTCCAAAGGAGGTACAGGGAGCCTCACATCATTTAGCCTATCCGGCGTAACCTCTATAACCTTAGTTCCGTGCGCTAATTTTCTCTTTTGAAAATTAAACTGTTCAGTATGGAGATAATACACAAGATATTTAGGATTTAATGTATGATGAATAATCGCAGAATGTGCACTGACTGCAACATCTTCGTCACCCAGCCACGCTAAACTCTTGCATACATCTTCAATATTTTCACTGGTAACCGCCATAATGACATCATTTTTAACAGCCATTTTCTGCTTTTTAGCATTCTCCTCACTTATAAATGTCAGCGTACTATCTACAAACAAACCATACTTTGTATAAATCTGTCCATAATGAATGCAAGGAACACCCTGTTCAACAAAATCTTTCTTTTGAAAATTTCCGCCTCTTGATATAGTGGCAACATCGCCTAGCTTTTTATACTCCACTCCACTAGGACAAAGTTCTTGTATTAGTCTCTCAAGATTAGTCATTTATTTCATCTCCTTGCTTTTGGTCTACGGGTATACTAATATTATACACTGAAGCTATAGTGGTTACCTGAAGTGGATATATTGCATAGTCCCACGGTAACAACTTTATAAGATATGGTATATTCCCAGTCCGGATGACCTCAATCCTCGCTTGATTCAGAAAAATCACATATTGTATCTCATTTTTGAATTGATAAATATATTTCAATAGTTTTTTATCCCTACTGAGGCGATATTCCTTGAACTTTTCTTGCCCTCGCATATCTCCTTGAGACATTCCGTCTATCCAATCATGATAAACATTTTCACACATTGCCAAAGCATTTTCGGGATATTCAATCATAAATATACCAATTTGTTTTGAACCAGTATACTTTTTGTAACTCTCCATATGATGTTGCCAGTTGCTTCTAAACGAATCGGATAAAAATTCGTAAGAATGCGTAGGATTGGAAAATGACCATGACTTTGAACGCACCTTATCAAAACTTGGAGTTTCATTCCACTCACTCTCAATTTCCTTTGTTTCAATATCAACAGTGCAACGAAACTCGCTTTCTTTTCTTGCATGTGTAGAACCCTTTCTCGTTGTAGGTGATGATGTCACCTGAAAATGCTCTATAAATCCACTTTCAAATATAAAATCAGGAAAACGACTTGCATCAGGATTTGCCTGAGCCACCCGTAAAGTGCATTCGAATTCTTCACGGTTATTTTCCTCCAGTCCAAAATATGATTTGTGGCATTCTGAATTAACAAGCCAAATTCTATCTTTCTTGAACTCATCATCTGATACGTCCAAATACATTTTATGTGTAAATGGGTTTTGCATGGGGTTACCATTTTTACAAAACATTGCATCTTTGACAATATTTATACATCTTAATTCACGTTCACCTCGCATAGTTATCCCTCAATCTCGTTAATAATCTTATCAATCTCATCACGAAGCACTTGCTCACGAGCAACAATTTCTTTGATTTCCGCATTCAACTTCACGATATCAATTTTCTCTCTGGTATCTTCGGCTTCGACATAAGTGGATACAGACAAATTATAATCATTGCCAGATACTTCTTCATAGCTTGCCAGATATGCAAAATGTTCCACTTCTTCACGCTTATCAAACACATCCACAATACGGTCAATATTCTCCGGTGTCAGCTTATTATTGTTAGTAACCTTCACGCATTCGCTTGTAGCATCGATAAACAAAGTCTTGTTATCCGCCTTGTTCTTTTTCATTACCATGATACAGGTTGCAATCGAAGTTCCAAAGAACAGGTTACTCGGCAACTGAATAATACAATCAATATAGTTATTATCCACCAGATACTTACGGATTTTCTGCTCTGCACCGCCACGATACATAATTCCCGGAAAACATACAATAGCAGCAGTTCCGTTCGACGCAAGCCATGACAAGCTGTGCATAATAAACGCCATATCAGCTTTGCTCTTAGGTGCCAGAACTCCTGCCGGAGCAAAACGAGGGTCATTGATGAGCAATGGATTTTCATCTCCCGCCCACTTGATAGAATATGGCGGATTAGACACGATCAACTCAAATGGCTCATCATCCCAATGCTGAGGACTGAGCAATGTATCTTCACAAGCTATATCAAATTTATCAAATCCTACATCATGCAGGAACATATTAATACGGCACAGGTTGTAGGTTGTAATGTTGATCTCCTGTCCATAAAAACCGTTACGGATAGCATCCTTGCCAAGAATTTTCTCTGCCTTCAAAAGCAATGACCCAGAACCACAAGCTGGATCATATACTTTATTGATTTCTGTTTTTCCTACAGTTCCAAGACGTGTGAGCAATTCAGACACATCTGCCGGAGTAAAAAACTCTCCACCAGATTTTCCGGCATTCGATGCGTACATGGTCATAAGGTACTCATACGCATCACCAAAGGCATCAATAGAATGGTCTTTCACATCTCCCAGATTCATTTCGCCTACGCCATTCAGCAGTTTTACAAGTTTTTCATTACGCTTTGCAACGGTAGAACCCAGTTTATTGCTGTTTACATCATAGTCATCAAACAGTCCGGCAAAGTCGCTCTCTGCCTCACTGCCTTTCGCTGATTCCTCGATG
>FR889237.1 GCA_000431815.1 Butyrivibrio sp. CAG:318
GTTTGTTGATAGAAAAAGTGGTCAGTTCTTTGAATGAATGGTGCTCAAAAAGTTCAACAATATGATAAGGCTCTTTGCCGTCGGCATAGAAGACAGCGGCAAGAGCACCTGCACTTACTCCGGAAAGTATTTCCGGCCTGATGCCATGTTCATGCAAAGCCTGCATAATCCCCAAATGGGCAAATCCTTTTATAAATCCTCCGCTCAGGGCATAACCAATGTTATATTTAAATTCATTCATAGTCTGATCTCGTTTAGATACCGACAAACTTACGAATATTTTTGTGAAATGCCATAAAAAAAATACGGATTACTCAGCATATTCCGGTAATCCGTATAAAATTTATAATAACTGAATTTTGTTTATCAAGCAATACCGTGTGCGTTGACCGATCCATCAATTTTCTTGATCAGTCCTTGCAGTACAGCACCCGGTCCGCATTCGGTAAAGTCATCGGCACCATCGGCAACCATATTCTTCACTGTCTGGGTCCAGCGTACGGAAGCGGTGAGCTGAGCTACCAGGTTTGCCTTGATTTCAGCGGGATCTGTGTGAGGCAAAGCGTCCACGTTCTGATATACAGGGCATTTCGGAGTATGAATTTCAGTAGCGTTGATAGCAGCTTCCAGTTCCACTTTGGCGGGGTTCATCAGCGGAGAGTGGAAGGCGCCTCCCACTTTCAGCGGCAGGGCACGTTTAGCACCGGCAGCTTTCATTTGCTCGC
>FR889238.1 GCA_000431815.1 Butyrivibrio sp. CAG:318
TTTTTACACTATTTTTCACTATCTGTAAATCTCATATACAAACTTGAAGTTGTTTATTAAACCTTTTTAACCTTAACCAACAACATCATAGGTCTACGCATTTCATTACACATTCCCGGCATACCCATCATATCTGCCGGAGGCATTGCTTCCTCAATAGCCTCAATTTGAAAACCACATTTTATAAGTGGATTCAATATCTGCGTTAATGTGTGGTGCTGTTTAATTACTCGTTGACCAAGAAAATTGGTTTCTCTTTCGCCTGTGTAATAGTAATTGTCGATTGGCCAATATTTAGGTTTCCCATTTTCATCATAAATCCAATCCTCATTAACACCTGCGGTGAAAGTCGGATGTTCAATATTGAATAGGAAATACCCACCTACTTTTAATGTGCAATACACCTTTTGATAAACATTAGCTAAATTTTCGATATAGTGCAGTACCAGGTTAGAAACAACTAGGTCATAAGTATTTTCAGGATAAATGTATTCTTCAACACCGCAAACTTTATACTTGATTTTGTCATCAGAGTTATCAGCTACTGCTTTTGCAATCATTTTTTGACTACTATCAATACCAAGAATTTCAGTAGCTCCCATTTGTGCGGCATATTTGCAATGCCAACCGTAACCACATCCTAAATCCAAAACTTTTTTTCCCTGTAATTTAGGGAATAACGGTTGCAACTGATGCCACTCTCCAGCAGCTTTCAGACCATCTTTGCTTCTTCCCATTTCCGCATATGCGGCAAAAAATTCACTATTATCGTAAATATTTCTCATTGATAATTACCTCCACAACTTCAGATTTGTTTAAATCAAAAATTTCCGTCACTTTCAGCCACTTACTTTTCATCCACCACC
>FR889239.1 GCA_000431815.1 Butyrivibrio sp. CAG:318
CAGAGTCCCACAGGGGCATCCGGTGATTGTAGATTATTTCTATCATGAGGAAATCCGAGGGACAGAGAATACAGGAAAAAGAAACCGCTAAACGGGATTTGAAGATGAAGAATAGGAATTAATAACAAGGAGAAACATATGAATACACGAGTGAAAGAAGCAGAAGAGAGAAAAAAGAATGGTTATAACTGTGCACAGGCTGTTGCATGCTCTTATAGTGACCTGGCTGGAATAGATGAAGAAACAGCTAAGAATCTGACACAGGGATTTGCGGGTGGATTTGGAGGAAGTATGGAAGGAACCTGTGGGGCACTGATAGGCGCTGTAAGTATGTTGGGATTAATTAATAAAAATTCCCCAAATACTATGCAAAGCGCCCGAAAAATTATTAATGCATTTAAAGAGCAAAACGGAACAGTCGTATGCAGACAGTTAAAAGGGGTGGATGATGGAATCATAAAAAGGTCATGCATAGACTGCGTAAAGGATGCCTGTGTGTTTTTAGAAGAACAGCTTACTTGTTCGAAAGGCTAGGATATTGATTGCGGCATCGGCATTTATCAGTAAAAGTGGAGCTTTACACATTTTTCCATTGCAGTAGAAACCGGCGATGTTGAATTGTGAAAAGCTAATTATGTGTCGGAATTGTCATATATGTTTTTTTGTAAGTTGAGAAAACCATTATTTTGATTGTTTTATCACAAGAAAAGCAATCAAAATAATGGTTTTTGCTTGCAAATATTAGATTTTGTGATATAATAACTCCAAAATCCAAGCATTACATGCTTGACGCACTTCGTGCTTAATGATTTTGTCGTTCATGAATTCTGTACAAGAAAGCAAGTTCTCTTGTGTTGCGAATTCATGTTTTAATAAAGAAAAAGTCGGTAATCATAAAACCGGAAGGTGAGTTTATGAAAAAAAGATTATTTGTAACACCGGAATACACAACTGCAAGGGAAATTAAACAGATTCGAAAAGAATTACATTTGACGCAGAAAGAGTTTGCAGAATTTATCAATTGTTCAAAGCCAACAATAGAACGCTGGGAGAGAAGTAAAGAAGTGATTCGTGGACCAATTGTTCCATTTCTGAAAATGCTACAAAAATATCCGGAATATGAACAGGAAGTGAAGGTGCCGGAAAAAGTGTGGCCGCTTAGAATAGGCTGCTTTTTTCTGTTGAGCAAGAAGTATCTTTTAATTCATATTTAGGTGGTTTGTCAATAGCAATAATATTTAATGCATAATCTGATTTAAGAGTGAATTTCAAATTTTAGATTTTCAATAATCATGGGATAAAAATAACAGGGAGGATTATAGT
The DNA here is from genome assembly GCA_000431815.1 of Butyrivibrio sp. CAG:318. Lineage (GTDB taxonomy): Bacteria > Bacillota > Clostridia > Lachnospirales > Lachnospiraceae > Eshraghiella. The sequence continues at coordinate 1,324 of FR889239.1, forward strand.
TTTCGGAATAAAGCCGATATATAATATTAGAAACAATAAATAATAAAGAACGGATTCAGAGAAGGAGGACAAAGGATATGTCAATGAATGTGAATACAACGGGTACTGTTTATGGAAGTTATCAGAATACCTACAAGGCAGGTACAGTAGATAAGAAAAAAGAAACAGCGAAAACAACAGAAAATGATAAGGTCAAGAAAAATGTGACAGAAAGTATAGCCGAAAAAAATCTAAGTAAAGAGGCACAAAAAATGCTTAAAGATATGCGTGGCTCAAGAACAGATATGGACTTTATGGTTGCAGATTTTGAAAATGGTGATAATGCTAAAGATATTTTAGCACAAAGTGATAAAGAGTTTACGGTTATTTTCTCAAAGGAAGAAATGGAGAAGATGGCATCCGATCCCAAATATTATGC
>FR889240.1:0-7179 GCA_000431815.1 Butyrivibrio sp. CAG:318
ATACAGTGAAAAGTAGGCACTAAATATAGCGGCTTATTAAAATAAAAAGAAAGTGAATAAAGAGTGTCCTCTGCATCCACCCATATTTGCATCGTTCCATCAAGATATAATTTTGCATATCTTTATACAGCTGCCGCTTTCGAAAAATAAAAAAATTTGTGTTTATGAAAGCGAAGTCTTGCATATACTATCAGCGGACGGTATAATAATTACAGCGAAGTGGTTTCAGAAAATGAAAAATATTTAGTTTTTGAAAGTGGGTAACCGTATGAAAACAATAACGAGAGCAAACTATCTCGATAGAATCATTGAACTGAAAGGAACTCCTGACATTAAGATCATAACGGGTATTCGTAGATCCGGTAAGTCCAAATTGATGCAAGCGTATATTGAATATTTGAAAAATAATTTTGAAAACATCAATATTATCTTTATTGATTTCATGGATTTAGCGTATGAAGAAATCAAGGAATACCATACATTACATGCCTATGTGGAAGAACATTATCAGGAAGGTAAGACAAACTACCTGTTTGTAGATGAAGTGCAGATGTGTCCAAGGTTTGAGCTGGCAATCAACAGCCTGTACGCTAAGGGAAAATACGACATCTATGTAACAGGATCCAATGCATTTCTGCTGAGTGCGGACCTGGCAACTCTGTTTACCGGACGATATATTGAAATTCATGTGTTTCCTTTCAGCTTCCGGGAGTATTGCCAGTATTATGATGATGTAAGTGATAAAGACAAGCTTTTTGATGAGTACTCCATTAAGGGCGGATTAGCAGGCTCATACGCTTACAGAACCGAAAAAGACAGAACAAATTATATCAAAGAGGTCTATGAAACAATTGTCACAAGAGATCTGGTGCAGAAGTACGCTTTGCCGGACACTTTGGTTTTACAACGCCTGAGCGAGTTCCTTATGGATAATATCAGCAACCTGACTTCTCCTAATAAAGTCAGTCAGCTTCTGACATCGAATGAGATCCCAACCAATCATGTAACCATTGGCAAGTACATTAAGTATCTGTGTAATGCTTTTGTATTCTATGATATTAGAAGATACGACATCCGTGGTAAAAAATATCTTGAAAGCTCTGAGAAATTTTACTTATGTGATAGCGGCATCAGATATGCAATGCTGGGAATCAGAAATATAGACTATGGCAGAATATATGAAAACATCGTCTGCATCGAACTTCTTCGCCGTGGATACGATGTTTATGTCGGAAAACTCTATCAAAAGGAAATTGATTTTGTTGCTCAGAGAGGCAGCGAGAAGATTTATATTCAGGTCAGCGACAACATTTCCGGGCAGGAAACATTTGAGAGAGAATGCTCTCCTCTGCTTCAGATCCGAGATGCTTAAAGCGACAACATTTCCGGACAGGAAACATTTGAAAGAGAATGCTCTCCTCTGCTTCAGATACGAGATGCTTATCCGAAAATGATTATTGCCCGAACCAGGCATCCGAAATATACCTATGAAGGAATAGAGATTCATGATATAGCCGATTGGTTGCTACAAGAATAAACAAGGCGAGATATCTCCGTCATTCTCTTTTGAAATGATGGAGATATTTTTATGTTGATGGAGATTAAGGGACAGGAAACTGTGTCAGGTCGCAAAAATCCTTTCCGAACTTTTTACATAGCAGTCATGCACTACGGTGTGTGGCTGCTTGTTTTGTTGAAGTATGCTGCCAAGCAGGCTGAGAAATTTGGTCATGGTCTGACATATATCAATTTGTTTGAAAAGAACATTGAGTATTGCTGAGGCTGTAGGAAGTGTTTGGAGACTGGGGAGTGTGTCTTTAAAAATGATGATATGTCTGCCATTGGGACCCAACGTTTGCTGAATATCTAGCAAAGAAACGAGCCGAAGGCAAGCATTACAATGTTGCCATTTCTCATGCTGTTAAAAAGTTGGTTCGAGTCATTTATCATCTTGAGAAAACTAACCAGCAATATATCAAGGCTGCTTAAGTCTTTCTAATTCAGTACTCCTTTTTGAGCACCTGCGACGATGCTCTTTTTGTCATGCAGTTTTCAAGGTTCAACGAGCTCTAATCGAGTTCAAAATATATCTGAAATGCATTTCTGCAATTCATTCAAAATATTTCATTTTCAGACTTGACTTTTAATAGTTAGTCTTTCTTGATAACTGCTCTTGCGGGACATATCTCATAGCAATTACCACAACGTAAACAATGAATCTGGTCAATCACCGCTGGTTTAGCAGAAATCTCCGGTGGCAATTTTGATAAATCAAACATTTCCCCGGTTCCTTCATATAACTTAAATACAGTCAGAGCAGAGCGCGATTCCTCTGAAGGGTAGATGTCTTCCATATAAGGATTCTTCTCAAATAAATCTTGTAATCCAGCAGCTCCCAATTCCTCAATTTTTCCTTTTATTGAAACTGCAACGGTACTCATGGTATCAGAACCCATCGTATCGGTAAGAGCAATATTAGGATTGGCACACAAGCGTCTGTAAAAGCTTTTTCCTTTTGCCGTTAGAAAGTACAACCCGCTTTCGTCAAAGTCCATCATATCAATGTGGTAGGACTGTAAAAAAGATTTTTTCGCCTTTTTGGGGGTAGTATTTGTTCCCTTACGTACATGGTTGTTAGGGACATCTCCTTGTTTTCATAACTGCCTCGCTGTATTCGGTATCTGTTGATATCAGTGTATCCGCTGCCGGGGCAAAAGTGAAGAGTGCATAAGTGTGATATACACAGTAAACATGGAATCCGGCAAAAAATGTTGGGTTATGACCGAGAAATTGCTTGTTTCTCAAAAACAGTCGCCAAGGAAAGAAATACGGCACAGCGGTTTTTATGACCTCTGTGCCGTATTTGCTATGTTTCCGTGATGGTTCGTTAATTGTTACTTATCTCTGATTATTTGACGGAATGCCTTTTCCTCTTATCAAATACTGTTACACTTGTCAGAACACCGCCGCTGATAGCCGGTGGTCTTGCATCCTTTTAAATTCGAACAATCATCCGAATTAAATTAGTTTTTTCTTCCTTACAATCGCCGAAACAAGCGAAACAATATTCCAAAGAAGAGACCCTCCGGAAAGAGAAACTGCTGCGGTAGCAAGGGGCTTGGAAACACTGACCCTATCGCTGATTGCGGAAATATTGCCCGCATCCAGCGTTGTGTTGTCGGTCAGCGTAAGGATCAGGTTGCCGTCATCGTCAATACGGCAGCCCTTAATTCCGATGCCGTCTTTACCGTCAGCACCATCCTTACCGTCTTTTCCGTCTGTGCCGACGATCTTGCCGAGGTTGGTAACAACTCCGTCGGTAAAGGTGATGATAAGATTGCCGTCTGCGTCAATATGCGCTGACTGGATTCCGGTTCCGTTCAAGCCGTTCGAACCATTTGATCCGTCTTGACCGTTTTGGCCGTCCTTGCCTGCGTCACCCTTGTCGCCCTTGGCTCCGGTGACATTTCCGAGATTGTACACAGTGCCGTCAGTCAGAGTGATGATGAGGTTGCCATTTTCATCTACAACAGCATCCTTGACGCCGACTCCGGCAGCACCGTTGTTTCCGGCATCGCCTTTGTCACCCTTGACATCGGCTACAATAACGGTAATGAGCATATCGCCGTCCACCGTAAAGGTGACTTCGGTCTTATTGATTTCGGAGAGCAGCTCGCCGCCGATGTACCAGCCCTTGAGAATATAGGTCGGGTCAAGCGTTACGGTTGCGGTAAGCCGTGTTCCCTCACGAAGCTTGTCACCGCTTGAAATCTTTTCTTTATCGTTTTTAACCGAAAGGATACAGCCATCAATAGTTGTGGGGAATGTGACCGTATATTCCGGTATCTCCTCGATTTTCACCGAGATATTGGTATCCGCCTTGATTGCGCCGGTTTTATAGGTATAGCTGCCGTCGCCGTTGTCGATCCACGAAGCCACGTCCGCAAGGCGGTAGTTTTCATTCGGCTTGACCGTTACGATGATTTCATCGCCGTAACGGACGGTTTTGCCGCTTACGAAATCTTTGTCACCGTTTTTGATTGTCATATCTGCGTGCTTCGGGTTATCCACCGTAACCGTGTATTGTTCGATTTCGGTGAAATACACCTGAATGTCGGTTTCAGCGTCCACAACAAGCTCATAATCATACTGGCTGTACAGCTTGTCGTCGATCGTTACGGTGTCAACCTTGCCGCCACGGGTAATGACGAGCTTCTGCACACGGTAATTTTCCGCTGCCTGTGCAGTAAGAGTAATTTTCGTGCCGACGGGAATGCCTGCGCCTGACTGATAGCCCTGCTTGGTCGCCACGGCACCGGTCTGTTCACCGCTTGCGGCAGAATAGGTCAAGCCCACACGCACGGGAACATCGAATTCCACACCGATCTCGGTGTCCTTTGTAATCGTCATGGTGAAGCTTTTACCGCTTTGTCCCTCGGCGTCATCCGTCCATGCGCGGAACTTGCAGCCCGCGTCCGTCTTGACGGTGAAGGTCAGCTTGGAATTTACAGGAACATACACGCTGTTATTCTCATTCAGAGTAACGCTGTCGCCGTTTGCGTCGGTGATTTCCACCGTACCGCCCTCTGCCGGGAGATTGACCTTTACAAGCCTGCCGATTTCAGAAAGACTTACGAATTCTGCCTCGACTGTGTATTTTTCGGAAGCAAGCCCCAATGTATAGCTGTTAGAGCCTGCCGCGTCTATAGTTTCGGTGGTGCCACTTGCGTCGGTAATTTTCCATGATTTCAGTCCGTAGCCCTTGCCGGGTACGGCGGTAAAAGTCACATCATCGGTAACCGTGCCGCCGGGGGCATTCAGAGTAACATCGCCCACCGCCGCGCTGACCGTTCCAATCACCGTGCCATCTGCCGTGTAGGTATCGGTAAATGTGATCTGAGCGGAATTTATTGCTCGCTTGGTGGAAACACGCATATTGGCTTCACCGTTCAGAGTAAAGGCACATACGATTGTTCCGTCTTTTTCGGGTGTGAATACCATTGTTTCACCGCCGTTGTCAAGGGTAAGGGATACAAGCTCATACCGCCCGCTTTTCGGGGTGACCTTTACCTTGATGATTTCGCTCTCGCTGATCTCATCTCCGGATTGGATCTCAACATTGCCGAGATGCCGCACCTTGATGTCGGCAGCCTTTGCGTTATCCACTGAGTAGTTGACTTTATAGTCCCTCTTTGCCGTGGTAACTGCGGCAATATTCGACCATGTGCTTTCCTTTTCTTTGCCGTCCACCTTGCAAACGGAGGTAACAGCAAAACCAAAGTTGGTATTGGTTTTCAGGTTCTCAATCTCATAGGATGTCGTATCGGCAGGAAGCAGATCGGAAATTTTCGTACATTCGCCGTTTTCCGCGCGATACACATAGTAACCCTCTACCTCCGGCCAGCCGGGGGTCTTGTCGGGCTGAGACCATGTAAGATGCACCGCATCATCTGCAAACAGGTTTGCCTCTAAATCATCTACTGCAGGAGCAGGTGTGCTGACATTTGATAGGCTGTAGCCGATAAAGACGGTCTTGTTGCCTTCCTCACCATAGAGGTGTCTGAACCACTGCCCCAGCGTCCAGTCAAAGGTATACTGCGTGTAAATGCTTGCCGGGATTCCTTCCTCGGCAAGAGCCGGGCCGTCAATGTCGTTGACCGCACCGATGCATCCCTGCGAGGAGGTTTTGGTGGTCGAAACGCCCGAACCGTTGCTGTAACTCAGACTTGTTTCAAAGCCCACATCGTGCGAGAATAGGATACCGTCGCCGAACACGCCGAAGCTGATGGAGAAGTTGAAGTAAAATCCGTGAGAAATCTCCTCAGAAACCGATTTGATATTGCTCTTTGAATAGGAAACCTCATTCAGACCTCCCGCATAGCCCATACGGATAGTGTTCTGGCTGAGCTGCTGAGCGCCGAGTGCACTGTATGCGCCCCAGCCCAACTGATTGTACATATAGGGGTTGCCCTCGTTGCCGTCCAGCCAGTTTTCCGCTTCGTTGATTTTTTCAAGACGGTAGTAGCAGGCTTCATCTTTGGAGGTCTTATCCGACTCCTTGGTGATGGCGCGATTGCCATTTTTCTCCATATAGGAGTTGTATTCTTCAGCAAAGCTGTTGTAGTCGTCAATGCTCATCTGCTGATACACCGGCTGCTGCGGTATGGAGAGGGTTATCGCCGTGCCATCCGACCACTTGCCGTTTTCGTCCAGAACCTCATAGCAGTAGACAAATACCGGTGTCCTTGCAACCAATGCTGTGTTATACGCCTGTGCCTTGACGGTCATAGCGTATTCGGTTTCCAGTGCTTCGGAAAAGGTCTTGCTCCACTCCAAAGAATAGCCTGCCGAAATATTCACCTCAAAAGGGGAAAGCAGTCCGCCGTAGCTGTAGGACATACCCACACTATATGAAACATTGTTCGAGGAGGACTGCTCCAGTTCATAGCTTTCGGTTATGGTGTAGTCGGTCTCGTTATTTGCCGAATCGCCCAGTGCCGCAAAATAAGGAGCCGCCTGCAAAACCGCCTTGACTTCGGGGTCGCTGTAAGCGTAGCTAACGCCTTTGTAACGGGCGATAACACCGTCCTGATCACGGTCACAGGATGTGAGCAACACCTGTGCTCCGCAGCCGAGGCTGCCGCCGTTCGCATTGTTGGGACCCCAATCAGATATTGTGGTTTTAAAGCCGGTTACCTTGCCATATTCGTCTTTAGAATCACTATATACGCCGGTGATCATACCCTTTTTGAAGGAATAAACATCATCCTTGTCTCGGCAAGAAGCAACAAACACGATCTGCTCTCTGCCGGCATTGTTGCCGTCAAAATTGCCCACGGCAACCGAGCGGAACAATTCTTCCTTGCCACCGAGCCCGTCGTTGAATTGAAATCCGCTCGTCGTATAACCCTGGGAAGAAACCGCATCAAATTGCCCGAGAGAAGCATTGTATGTATAGACTGAGCCATTGAGAAATAGGTAGTCCGCTGCGGCTTTACTGTCAAAGGCGACTGCCTCTGCAGTTGTATACCAAACCGGACCTCCGTCGCCACTTTCCTGTGTCCATTTATTGGATGTCATAGTCTTTACAGCACCTTGCACAAAGCCCTTGTTCCGATTGTTGAGAAGCACTGAGTATGCGAAATTTTCTTTGTTTCGGTATGTAGTGTCGAAAAGGAA
>FR889240.1:7241-28530 GCA_000431815.1 Butyrivibrio sp. CAG:318
TTCCGACCACGACGAGATCCTCATAACCATCGTTGTTGAAGTCACCGCTGGCGAGTGAGACGGCCTTCATGGTCGCAGCGTCATATTCTCCGTTCTTGTCTGGTTGGGTCTTGTCTATTATATTATAAATTTTATCAGCTCCCTGATCGACGATACAGTCAGACAATATTCCATTGTATTCTGTCCCGGTGCCGTATTTTATCTTGAGCTGCGGAGCCAAATAATCCAGATCCACGGCTTCAGTGAAAGGAGTGGATAAAACGGCAAGGTCATCGATTCCGTCTCCGTTATAGTCACCAACACGCATGCTTACATACATTTTGTTAAAATAGTTATATGGTGAATTCTTATGTTTGAGACGATCCGCACTGCCGTTGCCGTTTTTGGTATGATACTTTTTGATATATCCATCGTGAAGTAGACTGTCTCCGATTTCATTGTGTCCCTGATCATTCACCGTGTTGTTGTGCATAGTAAGGGTGTCGTTGTCAAAAGAGTATTCCTTAATAAAGCAGCCGAGACTATTGTTCCTTTCGGAATCATTAACATCGGTAATTTCCCCTATAGTTGTACAGCTGTTTGGCACATAGACGATAATGGTGTCCTTGCCGTCGTTGTCAAAGTCACCCGCCGCAACCGTTATCAGGTTGTTGGAGAAGAAATTTTCCATCGCAAGATTACCTTTGCTGTCAAAGATCCACTTCATTTCACCGACTGCTTGTGAGCAGATGAATCTGTTGTTTACCGCATCATAAACATGGGCATAGACCTTTTGGTCGCCGCGGTTCAGACCAACATATGCGATGTGGTCACGCCGTCCTGTGCCGTATGGGTCAAATGCCACAGCCTGCATATAGGCATAGTTGCTGAAAGCACTTATATCCACATTGGGCAGTGAACTGTCCGAGGCGGTATTGCTATTGGATATAAAGCTTTGCAGGCTGTTAGCTGTCCCTACATCTGCTATTTTGCCTGTGGTGCGACCGGTATATGTCTCAAAATAAATCAGCTCGTTTTGCTCCACCATCGCAAATGGGCGGTCAACATCGTAACCGTAAGGGTTGGTCGTCTTGTCGTATCCGGCAGGGACGGTGTTTTTCATCAGCGAATTGGCTGCATCGGATGAAAAGGTTGGGCTGTCGCTGCTTGCGGCAAATGCCGAAAGCGGCAGACAGGCAACGATCATCACAAGCGCCAGCGCTGCGCACACTGCCCGTCGGATGATGAATTTTTTGTTCATAGCTCAGGTCTCCTTTGATAATTGGTTTTGCTGCCCGCTACGGCAGCAGAATCTGAAAGCGGATAAGCAAGCGTGGCATGATATTTCACGATACTTATGCTATTATCTATTATATCATAATAGGGGCGGTTTCGGTTGTGTCGTCTACGCTGTATTTCGGTCGTTTACGCTGTAAACGGTCGCTTGGGCGAAATGCTCCTTGTAAAAATGCGGATTTTCAAGTACAATAGTATACGGATAATTTTCTCCATATAAAATGCAGAAAAAATGAAACGGGGAGGTGCCTCGTCGGAATGAAAAAATATTTACGATGGATATGTTTAGCGCTGTTTTTTGCGCTTTGCATCGGCATGGTGTGCTTTTTGCAGAATTTCACGAAGCTCAATACATCCATACAATACCTTGAGTGGCAAACCGCCTATACGGTAGGAGCAGACGGCACGGAAACGGAGCTGGATTATACCGTGTCGCCCGAAGTAGGAGACCGCTTTCGACTTGAAACAGTCATCCCGGCAAGCAGCGAATACGGCAATTTGGTATTTGAAACAGCAGGGCTGAATATGACCGTCAGCATAGACGGAAAAGAAGTATGGCAATCGGAGACCACGGTGCCGGAGAATGCCGTGGGACAGACGCAGGCGATTATCCCTCTGCCGCAGGACACCGAGTGCCGCCTTACGGTTACCGGCACGGTGACCGACACGGCGAGCCTTATTTTCCCGCCGCTGCCGCGCTTTGTGCCGGTGGATGCGCAAGAAATCGAAAGCTACGCTTATGCAAACTACTACGGTATTCCTGCCGGCGCTACCGCTTTTATATCGCTGATGATCGCCGGACTGTTCCTTTTGAGCGTGACACGCAAAAAGGCAGATTGGAGTCTGATACCGCTTTTCCTTGCCTCCGTGGGGCTTACGATGCAACGGATTACCAAAGGAATGGGACACCATTTTCTCAGTGACGGGTTGGTCGATTTTCTGAACCGACAGGAGATCGGTATTTTGCTGCTCGTGCTTTTGGTCGTTTATCTTGTGATGAACCGGCAGCGTAAATTTTGGAAATACTTCGGAATCTCCGCTATTGCCAGCGCCGCCGCATTGGGGATTGCATACACGGTATCCTTTTTCAGAAAAAGCTACCTTTCCAAATATATCGGCAGGCTGTTTGCGGATGTTACGGAGCTTGCAGATTATTCGGGACTTTTGTATTGGGTCACCGTTTGGATGGTTGCGGTGTGTGCCGTTATTTCCGCCTATGCCGTAATGCGTTCGATTATTGCACAGCAGATGGAAAGCAAAACGCTCCGTCTGCGCAACGAATTGATTATGAACAGCTATCGTGCGATGGAAAGCAAAGTGACCGACAGCGCCGCCATTCGTCACGAAATGAAGCATAAAATAATCGCTCTTGACGCACTGTATCAAAAGGGCGATTATGAGGCGCTGGGGCAATTGATCGGGGATATAAAGCAGCAAAACGATCACTTGGCGCAAACGCAGTTTACCGAAAATTTCACAGTCAATACGATCCTGCAGGACGCCGCTTATCGTGCCGCCCAGTCGGACATCCGCTTTGAGGCGCTTGTTTCCGTTCCGCCGCAGCTTACCGTTGCGGAAAGCGATCTGTGCGAGCTGCTTATGAATATGCTTGACAACGCACTGGAAGCCGCCGCTGAGGCGGATGCCGGAAAACGGTTTGTCCGCTTTCAGATTGAAACAAAGAACGGCTTTCTTGCCGTCAAGTGTGAAAATTCGTATTCCGGCAAGCGCAGGCAGGATGCGAACGGCAACTATATCACGACCAAGAACGATGCAGAGACCCACGGCTTCGGCTTAAAGCTGATGAGCGCCGTCGCCGTGCGTTACCACAGCATGCTGGATATTTTCACTTCGGAGAATCAGACCTTCACCGTTCAAACGGCGCTGAAGTTGCCGAAAAAATAAGCAAAAATAAAGAAGGGCACCGCTTTAAAATAAACGGAGTCCTTCTTTTTTGTTTTAATAGTTATTGATTTATATAGCGCACAAATGCACTTTGAAAGGCTTTATAATAGGTTCTCCCCATCGGGAGCGTTTCGCCGCTTTGCAGGGAAAGCTCAGTCCGCCCGATTTCCCGTACCTCATCCAAATTCACAAGATAACTGTTGTGACAGCGTGCAAATTGCCCCATCGGAAGCTGCTTTTCAAAATCCGAAAGCGAAAAATAATAGGTGCTGTTATCGGTGCTTTGATGAATTACGATGCTGTGGTTGTAGCTCTCAATGTACCGAATATCCGAAAGCGATAAATGCACCAGCTTATTTCCGATATGAACCACAACCGTTTTAGGTATGTAATTTAATTTGAGATCAGTGTGAATCGCGCTTGCCAAAGCCTCTCGGCGCACGGGCTTTAAGAGAAAATGGATAGGCTGAACGCCGTACCCTTCGCTGAGGTAATCCTCACAGGCTGTTACAAAAATAATGGACACCCGATTGCCTTTATCTCTTAAAGACCGGGCAAGCTCCATACCCGTCATACCTTCCATTTGAATGTCAAGTATCAGCAGCTCAAAAGGACAGCTTTCGGTATCCAACCGTTTTTCAAGCTCACAGGCCGAACGGAAAGACTCAAGCCTATATTCAACACTGTCGTTGGTTAAAATATCACTGCAAAGAGAACATAAATTTTCTCGTATTATATCGTCATCATCGCAAACTGCAATTCGGTATGCGCTCATTTTTCACCTGCAAATTCGGAATTATTTTGTTTGATTATATCATATTTTCGAGCAGATTGCAACCAAGACGGCATATCGGCTGCGCATTACAGGTCAAGGATCGGCTTCGCAAACCCACAAGCAAGAATTGATGCACTTCAAAAGTGAGATACTGTACAGGGTTTGCCTGTAAAAATTTAACTACTTTTTTCATGTCTTTTTCCTCCATTTTGGTTATTGTGTGTTCCTGGCAATTGCCAAAGAGTTTATTTTGTTTTACCTCCTTGAACTTTAGCTTGTTTTTGTTTGCCTGTGCTATTATAATAAATCCGTACAGAGAAACAGTAAAGTAGGCACAATAATGTGCTGTTGTTACCTTTTGGAAACTATTGCGTAAAATAAAGAGCTCGGAGGAATAAAAATGTCAACAAAAAAAGAATTGCCAGCTTGTCCGGTGGAAACAACACTAGCTTTGATAGGGAATAAATAGAAGGTGTTGATACTTCGTGACCTCATTGGCGGCACAAAAAGATTTGGTGAATTGCAAAGAAGCGTGGGGCAGGTAAGTCAGAAGGTTCTCACTTCCAACCTGCGTGAAATGGAAGCTGACGCTTTAGTAGAACGAAAAGTATATGCCGAAGTACCGCCTCGTGTGGAATATAGCCTTACAGCACTTGGACAAAGTTTGAAGCCGATCCTTGACTCCCTGTGGGCATGGGGAGAAAACTATAAAGAAATTAGCAAATAAGTAGTCAGCCACGTTTTTATTTCAAGTTCCAAGATGAAATACGAAGAAACAGAGAGTTATCAGGTAACGGATATGTTTATAAACCACAGACAGATTGCTGACAGATTAGATAATAAACGATAACAGTAGAAAAAGTTAAAATTATCATGGATATAATGATAGAATTGTCTGGAAAAAAGAGTTAAAATATAAGAAAAAGGAATATGTAAAGGAAGATATATATGGAATATTCAGCAATTCTTCATGATATGGACAAAAGATTCTGTTATGCGATTGATAAGGGTTTGTTTGTGATACGCATACAGGTAAAAAAAGATGATATAAAAGAGATAATCCTTCACTATATGGACAAGTATATATCAATAGAAATGAAGGATACACGAAAGACGGTTCCGATGAAGAAAATTGCGTCTTCGCAGTTTCATGATTATTATGAGGCACAGATCCGGATGGATATGATATGTCTCCGCTATTTTTTTGAATTTACAGACATGCAGGGGGAAAAAGCATATTACGGAAACTATGAGTTCAGTAAAGAATGCATTACAAACATAGACAGAATGTTTGACTGTCCGCAGAATCTTAGAGAGGAAGAGATGTTTGAAGTGCCTGAGTGGGCAGCAAATAAGGTCGTGTATCAGATTTTCCCGTCACGTTATGCTGCATCACAGCCGGTGGATAAGGAATTATGGTATAAAGCACCAATTACATTTACGGACAATCTTCACGGTGACATCAGAGGAATTATTGACCATCTGGATTATATCCGGGATCTGGGAATTGATGTTATATATTTGACACCTATTTTTAAATCGGATTCGTGCCATAAATATGACACCATTGATTATTACCAAATAGATCCTTCATTCGGAACAGCAGAAGATCTCAGGGAATTGGTGCAAAAAGCACATCAATATGGAATAAAAGTAGTTCTGGACGCAGTGTTTAACCACACAGGAAGAGATTTTTTTGCATTTAAGGACATCCTTGAAAATAAAGAAAAGTCCAAATATCTGGACTGGTATTTTATTGATAAATTCCCGCTTGATAATGAATCCGGACAGGCACCAAATTTCAAATGTTTTGGCTATTATAGCGGAATGCCGAAGCTTAATCTTAAAAACCCTGAGGTTGAAAAATATGTTACAGATGTTGCATGCTATTGGCTCAAAGAATGCGATATTGATGGATGGAGAATGGATGTAGGAGATGAAATCAGCCATTATTTCTGGAAACATTTCAGAAGAGCAGTTAAGGCAGTGAAGAAAGATGCGCTGATAATCGGAGAAATCTGGCATTATGCGGGAGATTTCCTTGAGGGAGATGAATGGGATACGGTTATGAATTATCCGTTCTATCTGAATCTGATAGATCTGCTTGCAGATGAGAAAATCGGTGTCAGCCGTTTTATACAGAACCTCGGGTATATGAAGGGACGTTTAAACAAAAAATGTTATCCGCTTATGTGGAATCTGATTGACAGTCATGATACGGCAAGATTTTTACACCTGTGCAATAATAAGCAAAAACAGCACCTGGCAGCAGCCTTCCAGTTATTGATGCCCGGAATGCCTATGATATATTATGGAGATGAGTTAGCAATGCCGGGAGCAAACGATCCGGATTGCAGACGTGGTATGTATTGGGATGAAGAATACAGGGACAATGGGATGCTTGAATGGTATAAACGGTTAATACAAGTCCGAAGAACACACGCATGCATTGTAGAAGGCGAATTGGCTGAGACAATCACAAGGGACGAAGACGGAACGATTGTATTAATCAGGAAAAATACCGAGGAGACAGTAGCTCTGATTTTTAATTGCAGTAATGATACGAAGGAATTCAATGAGTATGCCGGACAATACAATTTGCTTGGAGAGAGCGTATTTGACGGAAAAGTAGAGGGGTATGACGCTGCTGTGTTATTATGTGATTCATACTGATGTAATATGTTGTTGCATATGTAAAGACGATGGACTATGATATACATATGCTGCGGGGAGCAAGAAATCAGGAGGACATATAATTTGAAAAAAATACATACCGGCGTTATATTCCAGACAATTATCGGAATGTTAGTGATTGCACTTTTGGTTCTTGGATATACGTTCATTCTGCAGAGGAATTATAATAGTTCGGCACTTGATGAGTCTGTTGCAAGAAACAAACAGTGCGCTGATGCAATACATAAGCATATGTCGGATAAATTTGTCAGGGAAGATTTTGATTCAATATCATCAGTTGACGATATCGGTCTGCCGTGTTATAAGAAGTTGCAGAAGCAGCTTAATGAACTGCGCGCATTGAATTCAACGAGATATCTGTATACTGCCAAAAAAACAGATGACGGAAAGCTGATTTACCTTGTGGATGGACTGGATTCGGATGCGGATGATTATGCGTATCCGGGAACATTAATTGAGAAAGAGATGGTGCCATATATAGAACAGGCTCTTTCCGGTAAAGTTGTTTATTCCAATAAGATAGTGGACACGACATGGGGCCATATTTTTACGGCATGCTATCCGGTAGAAGCATCGGATGGAACAGGGGATATTATCGGGGCATTATGTATGGAAATGGATATGGAAAGCACATATGCTTGTATGGAAGCAGATAATCATAGGGCATTTATGATTTCCATAATTGCGATAGTTGTTTTTGCAATATTGGCAAATATCGTACATATATACTTAAGAAAACAGAAGTATATCAAGATCCAGCAGCGGGAAGAACTGGAGAAAGCTGTCAGTGCAGCAGATGCGGCCAATGCGGCAAAATCAGCTTTTTTATTTAATATGAGCCATGATATCAGGACACCGATGAATGCAATACTGGGGTTTACGCAGCTGGCGGAGCAGGAAGCCGGTGTATCAGATAAAGTCAAAGAATATCTTCAGAAAATCCGGATAAGCGGTAATAAAATGCTCTCTATTATAGATAATGTGCTTGAACTATCAAGGATTGAATCCGGCAAGGTTACAATAGAGGAAACTCCGGTTGCAGCCGGAAGCATAATAGATGAATGCAAGGTTATGATACAGGCCGAAATCGATAAGAAGAAGCAGCAGCTTACCGTTTCGAAGGAGATAATTTACCCGTATATATATATGGATACGGTACGCATTACAGAGATAATCCTCAATCTCATGAGCAATTCCATCAAGTATACTAATGATGGAGGCTGGATTCATTGTGCTATAAGCCAGGAAGAGGATGAGAGAGAAGGATGGTGTATACAGGAACTGACGGTAAGCGATAACGGAATAGGAATGACCCGTGAATTCCAGAAACACATTTATGAGTCATTTACCAGAGAACGTTCCTCAACAGCAAGCGGAATAGCGGGCACCGGACTTGGAATGGGAATTGTTAAGAAACTGGTTGATATGATGGACGGTACGATAGATCTTCAGAGTAAGGTTGGTGAGGGGACGACCTTTAGGGTGAGAATACCGTGCAGGATAGCGACACAGGAAGATACACAGCCGAAGACGGATGAAAATATAGGTAATCCTGAGGATTTAAAGGGGATAAGAATTTTATTGGCGGAAGATAACGACCTGAATGCAGAGATTGCTGTTACACTCCTTTCGGAAGTGGGATTTATGGTAGAACGTGCCGCTAACGGGGTTGACTGTGTGGAAATGCTCAAAGACAGGCCGGCAGGGTATTATTCGATAATTCTTATGGATATCCAGATGCCGGTTCTTGACGGATATAATGCGACGATTAATATAAGGCGGATGGACGACAAAGCAAAGGCTTCAATACCGATTGTTGCGATGACGGCCAACGCATTTGCTGAGGACAGGGAAAAGGCATTGAGCGTGGGAATGAACGACCACATAGCGAAGCCGGTAGATATGAGTAAGCTTATACCTACAATCAGAAAATATATCAAATAAAATCGGGGAGGGGTGCTCTACAACAGGAATTCAATCCAAAAAAACATCGACATTCTGCCGCATACACGTTATAATGATAATAACGAGGATTTTTTTATGAATTATATTATTCTGGACCTGGAATGGAACCAGTGTCCTAGCGGCAAAAAAAATGAAAATAAAGATCTTAAGTTCGAGATAATTGAAATTGGAGCGGTTAAAGTTGATGACAACAGGCAATATGTGAGTGAGTTCCATGAGTTCGTATCTCCGACAGTGTACCGTGCACTCCATAAGATTACAAAGGACATGACTAAGCTTACTATCAGCGAACTTGATAAGAGCGATAAGTTTAATGAGGCGGCCACGCGTTTTTTTGACTGGTGCGGCAGTGACGGCGATTACATGTTCGGGACATGGGGTTCGATGGACCTGGCCGAACTTCAGAATAATTGTAAATATTTTGGAGTGGATCATAAGTTTGAGAAACCACTTGTATTTTATGATATTCAGAAGCTGTACAGTCTGTGCTTTTCGGATGGCAAGACCAGAGTTTCGCTTGAGACGGCGATTGATGAGCAGAAGATTAATAAAGAGATACCGTTTCACACGGCAGTGTATGATGCGATATATACGGCGAGGGTGTTTGAAGTAATCGATTTTGAACGCGTTAAGCGGTATACATCCGTGGATACTTATTGCATTCCGGATAATAAAGAGGAAGAATTTTTCTTCAATTACGGAACTTACACAAAATATATTTCGAGAGGATTTCCGGAGAGGGAAATGATCATGAAGGACAGCAGGGTCCGTTCAATGCATTGCTGCGTATGCGGACGTAATGTCAAGAGGGTGATCAAATGGTATTCCATCGGCAATCAGAGGATGTACTGTGGCGTAGGTTTCTGCGAGCAGCATGGTTATGTTAAGGGCAAGGTTAAAGTCCGTATGACACATGATAACCTCTGGTATGGAATTAAGATTCTTAAACTGACGGATGAAGAAGGCGCTGTACAGATACGTGACAGACAGATTATCAACCGCGAGAAAAGGCGTGAGCGCCGCCATCGCGAGATGGAGCGCCGGCTTAAAGAAGCTGCGGAATCAGAATCTGAGACGACGTGATCCGTAATGGCTTCTGCGGCGTCTGAAGTTGCGCAATATAAATATTATTCCGGCTGTGATTAATCCGACACCGAGTATGATGCCGGCCACAATAGGAATATTGATATGGAACACCGTGTCTTTCGACGGGTTGTATGTGCTGTAAGAAGCATGAGGAACACCGTCAAGACCGGTGTTTTTATTGTTGCCGGTGTAATTGATCATAATAGTGGCATTGCCGACATTGGTGTTACCGTAATAATAGGTTATGCATGCAAAACCGCCATCCTTGCCGGCATAAGCCGGATTATCGGAGTAAGTCACGATTCCGGTAAGTTCGGAGAGCTTAACGCTGGTGGGAACCAGAAGGTAAGTGTCATCGGCAAAACCGATTGATATATCCGAGGATGATGATACACGGCCGGTTATATTAAGAATGTCAACCTGTCCCGTCGAAAGGGATGATGCGGAATTATCAAGATATACTTTATGATAATTATTAAAATAGTAGTCAAAAAGGGCGGTTGTGTCTTTGTAACGTCCGGCATCGGTAGATTTCATAATCACGCAGATTAATCTTAAGTCATCTTTCTGTGCAAAAGATACAAGGCAGTTGCCGGCAGCATCAGTGTAACCCGTCTTGCCGCCAAGCGAATATTTGTATGCATAATCGCCGCCCGGAAGCATCTGATAACGATGTCTGTAATAGCGGGTAAAATTGCTTTTGTTGGTAGGACCGATTGTGTATACACCTGAATGTGAAACTATTTTCATAAGGGTTTTGTTATTAAAACATGCCTGCGCAATAAGTGCCATATCATAAGGCGTTGTGTAATGGAACTGGTCGGAAAGACCGCTCGGATTCGTAAAATGCGTATGCGTGGCACCGAGTTCTTCCATGCGGCTGTTCATCATTGATGCAAAAGAAGATACTGTCTGTCCGACATGCTCGGCCAGACCATAGGCGACTTCGTTCGCAGAGCGCAGTATCAGACAATAGAGTGCCTGCTCGATGGTAAGCTCTTCTCCCGGTGAAATCGATGCGTTGGCATCTCCGTAATCAATGCTGTCCACAGCTGCCTGCGAAAAGGTTACGGTATCGGTAAGCGAACAGTTCTCAACAGTCAGAAGTGCAGTGAGAAGCTTGGTCGTACTGGCCGGGTAACATTGTGTATCGGCATTGGAGGAATATAGAATTTCCCCGCTGTCGGCGTCCATAAGAACGACGTAATCGGAACTTATTTTCGGAAATTCCGGAAGCCCCAGGGCAGATGAATCATCGGCCGATACATTAACAGTTTCCGCCGGGTGGCATATAATAAATATTATAGATAAAATAAGTATTGAAAGCTTTTTTATTTTCATATACAATCCTTTAATAGCATTATGTCTATATAATATCCTTTGCACAAAATAAATGCAAGGTTTATAATATTGATATTATCAAAAGAAACAGGAGAGGAATACATGAGACTCAGAAATGTACGCGGCGCAAGGGAAGCGATGATCGACAGTAAATACACTGTCAATGAACCGGAACAGTATAAGGGCCGCTGGAATGAATTTTTCGGCAATAATAATCCGATCAGACTGGAAATCGGAACCGGAAAGGGTAAGTTTCTTATGACACTTGCCACACAGAATCCGGACATTAATTATATAGGAATAGAGAAGTACTCAAGCGTGCTTGTGCGTGCGCTTGAGAAACAGAATGAACTTGAACTTCCGAATGTGATTTTTATCAGGATGGATGCGGAACATATCGAAGAAATATTTGCAAACGGTGAGATAGACCGGATTTATCTTAATTTCTCAGATCCATGGCCGAAGGACCGCCATGCAAAGCGCAGACTTACATCGAGACAGTTTTTTGCCAGATACAATAATATTCTGGCTGCGGACGGACGTGTTGGGTTCAAGACGGATAACAGAGCATTGTTTGATTTTTCCGTGGAAGAGGTTAAGGAAGCCGGCTGGAAGCTGACGGCCGTTACATATGATCTGCATAACGACGCCATGAACGAGGGCAATGTTATGACTGAGTATGAAATCAGATTCTCACAAATGGGAACGCCGATCAACAAATTAATCGCCGAAAGGTAATAACAGAGGGGGATGGGGTATGAAGTGCTGTATCAAAGACAGAATATATCTGGGCACACTTAAATATGTAAAAGTGAACTGCTACCTGTTGAAATTCAAAAGGGCGTTCACGGAAGTTAAGAAAATATTAAACGGAGGCAGCTGTAAATGCTGAGCCTCCGTTATTTTATCAGAAATCAAAATCGTAATAATCCGCCGGCAGGAACCTGTGATATATGATATGACATCCCTCATCCTTGAAACAATAGAAATAAGGGTCACCAAAATTTTCCGGGAACCGGTACAGAACATCAAATTCACCGTTATCGACCGGTTCGCAGATAATGTCCGGCGAATATGACATGAACAGTGCCAGAACATCATCGAGCGTGGTGCCGTGTCCGGCCAGAAGATCAACCAATGCCTTGATAAAATCATTATCCGGTGTATTCTCGTGTACATACACGCTGCCTTTCTCCGGAATATTGAAGCAGAAGCGGTCGCCCTTGTGTGTGACAACCACATCTCCCAGAGTGTCTGTTATCTCGGCGGGCATCGCGGCAAGCCGTGCGTTCATCGCGTCGGCGTCATCATGTGCTTCAAGCAGATGGTTGAGTGACGATAACGGATAGTAAAGACGTATTTTCTCCTCGCGGAAACCAAGCTTGGCCTGCTCTTCGCGGATTATATCTATAAGGTTATTTCTTAATTCAGTAAATCCCATTGTGCACCTCCAAAAGTCAGTATATCATAGTGACGTCCATATCGGTAAAAAATATATAAAAAAATTATGAATAAATGGTGAAAAAGTGGTTGACAAACACTGACAAGTCTGTTATCATAACAAACGTGCTCGACGAGAGACAACAATTAAATACGCGCCTTTAGCTCAGTTGGTAGAGCACCTGACTCTTAATCAGGGTGTCCAGGGTTCGAACCCCTGAAGGCGCACTCGAAAGTCGCAAGCTATGCTTTTCGCTGGTTTGAGGCTTTTTTTGTTTTACGGATTTTACGCAACAATCAGGAACCGGTTAGGATTTTGATAATGGGATGATAAAATATGATTAAGTTAAGCAAGCTTTATATGCGAATATACAGGAAATGACGTTGAATTTGAACATAGAAACGTCGAATCGGGAATCGGTTATTTTGCGAAAAATTTCGTAAATTGATAGTGATATTTTGGGGAATGCGTGTTATAATAATTTCGAGCAGTAAAGTCGGGAATACATTAAGAAAGGAAGAAGATATGGATAGAGCGGATATCGCTGTAATCGGAACGGGACCGGCCGGAATATCGGCAGCAATCAATGCCCGTATCCGGAGGAAGTCTTTTCTGTTATTTGGCAGCAGTAAATTAAGTGCTAAAATAGAGAGCTCCGAACAGATAGTGAATTATCCGGCAATCGATGCTATAAGCGGGCCACAACTGAATGAACGGTTTCGTGAACAATTGGTTAAGCTTGAGATTCCAATTATCGATGAACGTATTACCGGCATCTATAAGATGGAAAATTATTATCTCATAATGGCAGATCAGAAGCAATATGAGGCCTCAACCGTTATCATTGCGACGGGGGTCGAGACAGTCAGGGCACTTCCCGGAGAAAGAAAGATGCTTGGCCGCGGTGTGAGTTATTGTGCCACCTGCGACGGAAGGCTGTACGAAGGCCGCAGAATTGCCGTACTGTGTGATAATTCCAATATGGAAGATGAAGTCGATTACCTCTGTTCGCTTGCGGGCGAGGTGGTTTATTTTCCGTTATTTAATAGTGACATGAAGCGGGATAATCTTGTGATGGCACAGTCACGGATGAAGGCTGTTAAAGGAACAGATTATGTCGAATGCGTGGAACTGCAGGATGGAAGTACAATAGCGGTCGATGGCGTTTTTATGTTAAAGCAGTCGGTTTCCGCGGATGTTCTTTTGCACGGACTTGATGTGTCCGGCGGACATATTGTCACGGACCGTAATATGGCAACCAACATGCCGGGATGTTATGCGGCAGGTGATTGCACCGGAACACCATATCAGATAAGTAAAGCAGTCGGAGAGGGCAATATAGCGGCTCACTCGGCGATAGCGTACCTTGGAAGGAGAAATAGTGATGACTAAGCCTAAGAAAATTAAAGAGCCCAAAGTAAAGGCAGTAAAGGCAGTAAAGGCAGCTAAGCCTGTCAAAGCGCCTAAGGCAGCCAGACCTAAGAAGAAAGCAGCCGGCGTTAATAAAATATTCTGGGGCAGGAGAATCGGCATCAAAATGGTTGCAGGATTTCTTATACCAGTGATTTTAATAGTTGTTCTTGGTGTATCCTCATACGCTAAGGCATCCAAAGGTATTATAAAGAGTTATGAGGACAGTATGAGTCAGACCATAGGCATGACCAATGAGTTCTTCAGGCTTACAGTGGACAATGTCCAGGACAAATACAAAGAATATCTTAACAATGCGGATTTAAGCGTTTATTTTAAGAATCTTATGAATAAGAGTGAAAGCATTTCATTTGCAAAGAGATATTCCCAAGAGATGAAGAAGAACATTACAACAGACGGTTCCGTAACTAATATGTACATACTTGCTGACAATGTAAAATCACTTATAACGACCAATACGGAAACGGATAAGCTGTACAGTGCTTATGCCGATACGGAAAATGGTTCGATATCGAAGAATGATGCATATAATTTCTATCTTTTCGGTAATGAATCGGCAGCAGACAGTGCAATGGGAACAAGTTCCGACGATTATGGATTGAGACTTGTGCGCCATATGAAGGATTATAGCGCATATCTTATCGTTGATATTGATAAGGAAGTTGTAACGGATGCGATTTCATCCCTTCAGGTTGGCAAGGGAACAATTGCAGCGATAATTACAACTGACGGTACAGAACTTTTAAGCGATGGAACGAACCCGGAGAAGCCTATTTTTACAGATAAGGATTTCTATAAGGACATTGCTGATTCCGGTGAAGATTCAGGACAGAAATATGTAAAATATAACGGAGAAAAATATCTTTTTATATATTCGGTGCTCAGCGGAAGAGGAGCGACAATATGTGCACTTGTTCCTGAAAGCGTACTCACGGAGCAGGCTTCGGAAATCAAACTTCTTACAATAATACTTGTAATTGTTTCAGCTATTATAGCAGGACTTATAGCAATGGCATTTTCAAGAGGTATAAGCGGCACAATAAATAAGACTAATAAACAGCTTATACTTATCGCAGACGGAAATCTTGACGCAAGAGTTATTACATCGCGTAAGGATGAATTTGCACTTCTTGCGGCCGGGGTCAACGGCATGGCAGAAAGCATGTGCCACATTATCGGCAAGGTGAGAGAGGTTGCACATGAAGTTGCGGCAGCTTCTGAACTTGTTACTGAGAATTCGAGATCGATTCATGAATCATCAGATCAGATTCAGCATTCGATCAAGGAGATAGAGACAGGAACGGCTAATCTTGATACCGAATCCGAGAGATGCCTGTCACAGATGGATACATTATCACAGAAGATACATGATGTCCAGGGAAGTTCCGTAGATATCATGAATATGGCACATAGCACTGAGAAGGTTGTAAAAGACGGTAAGAACAGTCTTTCAACAATGACAGAAAGTGCCGTGGCGACAACCAGAATTACCGGAAGTGTTATTGAGTCAATCAGACTTCTCGAAGAGAAATCACTTACAATCGGTAATATCATTGAAGCTATTAACAGTATAGCAGCCCAGACGAATCTCCTTTCACTTAATGCGTCAATTGAGGCAGCAAGAGCCGGAGAGGCCGGAAAGGGATTTGCGGTAGTTGCGGAGGAAATCCGTAAACTTGCTGAACAGTCCAGGGAATCTGCGGAAGAAATCAGCAAGATTATCGAAGAGATTACAAGCAATACAAGAGAGGTTGTTGGTATAGCGGACGAGGCAAGAGGAATTGTCAGCAAGCAGGAGACAACAGTTTCCGAGACAGCCAAGGCTTTTGAACAGATTAATGACCATATGTCAAGATTTACAGAATCTCTGGATTCTATAAGCAGTGATATTAATAATATGGAAGATGCCCGTAAACAGACTCTCGGTGCAATGGAAGGTATATCGGCAGTATCGGCTGAGACCGCATCAGGTACGGCAACGGTATACACCAATGCGCAGTCACAGCTTTCACAGATTGAGTCACTTGACAGTGCAGCCGAGAATCTTGCCGAGAAAGCAGAGCAGCTTAACGAACTCCTTGCGGGATTTATTATCAATAATTAAATTAAATTCCGGTAGCCGGATACCATACAGTTGCTTATGTTGCCGAGGATATCTATAACTTGTGCGACATCTTTATCGGTATGTGTAAGAAAAGCATCAAATGTGCCGTGTATAAGGACGGTAAAGAGTAAATCAAACTCTAGACTGTCCTTGTACTGCGGCATTTTTTCATATATTAATTTCTTGATTTCATAATCGAGTCTTTCCAATAAAACAGTACGCCGGCTTCCGGCAAAAAGAATGTGAAACAGTCCGCTTTGTGAGAGTATAGCGGAAGAATATTCTGCAAATCCTTTTGGAGTATCTGTTATTATAAGCTCCGGGTCGGGAATGGAATTGATCACATTTCGGATAAGCTCGTCTTCAAGCTGTCCCGATAAATCATATATATCGTGGTAGTGCTGATAAAAAGTCGCTTTATTGATACATGCTTTCTCGGCAAGTTCCTTCACAGTTATTTTTTCTATATTTTTGGCTGAACGCAGTTCAATGAATGCATTGATAATGCTGCGCCTGGTTCTTTCAATTCTTAAATCCATAGTAGTCTCCTTTTTAGACAATTTGAGTGATTAGTTGTTTATCATACTTATTTAAAAATCCGTTGGTGGAAATAGGTAATAAATGAGTATAAAATAAATATATCATACTAAAACGACTGGTGTCAATTATACGACACGCGTTGCTAAACGGAGGATGGAATGGATATTTACGGATTTTATACTGGCAAAATTTTTGACGCATATGATTTTCTGGGCTGCCATCTGGATGGAAACAGAGGTTATTTCCGCACTTATGCACCGAATGCATCGAGGGTTACGGTAATCGGGGAATTTACCGGCTGGAAGGACTATGAGATGAACCGGATTCACGACGGTAAGTTCTGGGAACTGATCACAGACGGTGTCGAGGATGGAATGATGTACAAATACCGTATTTACGGAAGGGATGGCAGCGTGACGGAACATTGCGACCCGTATGGATTTGGGATGGAATTACGGCCTGACAGTGCTTCAATAGCCAGAGATATGAACAGATATGTATTTCATGACACGAAATGGATGCGCGACCGTTCGGACTGCCGCCGGGGTCCTCTTAATATATACGAAATCCATGCCGGCTCGTGGAAAACCAATCCGGAGAATGAGAATGGCTGGTATAAGTATAATGAGCTTGCCGACATCCTGATACCTTATCTTAAGGAAAACGGATATAATTATGTCGAAATGATGCCGATTGCAGAGCATCCGTGTGATAATTCGTGGGGATACCAGTCTACAGGATTTTACAGCCCGACATCACGTTACGGAACAGCGGACGAACTGCGGGAATTTATAGACAAATGCCATCAGAATGGAATCGGAGTGCTGCTTGACTTTGTGCCGGTGCATTTTGCGGTGGATGGATATGGCCTGTCAATGTATGACGGCACCGCAATATATGAATATCCGAACTGCGATGTCGGATACAGCGAATGGGGAAGCAGGAATTTCAATCACTCCCGCGGAGAGGTTCAAAGTTACCTGCAGTCCTGCGCTAATTACTGGTTGAAGGAATATCATTTTGACGGACTTCGAATGGACGCCATAAGTAATATCATATACTGGCAGGGTGATTCCAGACGCGGAATTAATAGAAATGCACTTCAATTTCTGCAATATATGAACCGCGGACTTAAGGGAATGTATCCGTCAATCATTCTGGCTGCGGAGGATTCCAGTCCTTATCCGGGAATTACCAAGTGCGCCGACTGGGGTGGGCTCGGATTTGATTACAAATGGGACCTTGGCTGGATGAACGATACGCTTATCTATTTTAAAGATGGCATGGACGATAGGATAAAAGATTATCATAAATTAACTTTTTCTATGATGTATTATTATTCGGAGAATTTTATACTCCCGTTCTCACATGATGAGGTCGTGCATGGCAAGGCAACTATTATGCAGAAGATGAACGGACAGTATGATGAGAAATTCCCTCAGGCGAGGGCTCTCTATATGTATATGTATACGCATCCGGGTAAGAAACTGAATTTCATGGGAAATGAAATTGGACAGTTAAGAGAATGGGATGAGACGAGGGAACAGGACTGGGATATCCTAAAGTATCCGGTTCATGATGCATTCCATCGTTATATGATGGAGCTTAATAAGCTCTATCTTGAGCATTCTGCATTATGGGAGAAGGATTTTGACAATGACGGTTTTATGTGGATTGACTGCCATGAGGAAGGGCGGTGCATATATGCGTATGAACGCCGCTCGTCCACGGAACGTCTGGTGATAGTGTGTAAATTTACAAATACGCCGGAGGAAAATTATTATTGTCATGTTGAAGGTGCGTCGGGTCTTAAGCTGCTTCTGGCATCTGATGCCGATTGTTTTGATGGGCCGGTTCATTATGATGAGGACGAGTCTGTAAAGGTCGTGGATAATACCGCAGAAATTAAACTTGGAGAATTTTGCACGAAAATATATAAAGTTATTTAGAATATAAATTAATTTTATTAAGTTCAGGTTGATATTGCGCACTTGAAATATATCATTCAATGATGTAAAATAAAGGTTAATCAGCGTACAGGAGGAAGACCCTTGAACAATAAAGAGATGATGGAATTAAGGCCGGAACTGGACAGTCAGTTTGATGAGCTTGTTAAGTATTGTATGGCATCCGGTGTCATTGATTCTAATTTATATATTGAATATGATGTTAAGAGAGGACTAAGAGAGAGCAACGGTAAGGGTGTTCTTACGGGACTCACGGAGATTTCCGATGTAGTGGGATTCGACGTGGTTGACGGAGACAGGGTGCCGTGTGATGGTCGTCTCTATTTCCAGGGATATAATGTCCAGGATCTTATCCGCAAAGGCGACAGAAGAAGATTTGCGTTTGAAGAAGCAACATATCTTCTGTTATTTGGCGCGCTTCCTACGAGGGAACAGTTAAGACAGTTTATAGATATTCTCGGAGGATTAAGAGAACTTTCGGGACAGTTCGTGCGTGACGTTATTATGAAAGCACCGAGCAGTAACATTATGAATGCATTGGAGAAGAGTATCGTCACATTGTATTCATATGATGAGATGGCTGAAGATATTTCTGTACCGAACGTATTGAGACAGGCGTTGCAGCTTATTGCCAAGATGCCGGTTATATCGGTATTTGCATATCAGTCATATATGCATTTTAAGATGGATGATGTTCTTATTATACGTAACCCGGATCCGCAATGTTCAACAGCTGAGAACATATTGAGAATGCTCAGACCTGATGGTAAATATACTGAACTTGAAGCTAAGGTTCTTGATGTTGCGCTTGTACTTCATGCAGAACACGGCGGTGGTAATAACTCAACATTTACCACGCATGTAGTTACATCATCCGGAACGGATACATATTCAACGGTTGCAGCATCTGTTGCATCGCTTAAGGGACCTAAGCACGGTGGTGCGAACCTTAAGGTTAAGCGTATGTTTGATGATATTAAGGAACATGTATCCGATTGGGAAGATGAGGATGCTCTTCGCGAATATCTTCAGAAGATACTTGATAAGCAGGCTTTCGACAATGCCGGACTTATTTACGGTATCGGACATGCGGTATATACATTATCAGACCCGCGTGAGGTTATTCTTAAGGAATATGCCAAGCGTCTGTCCGAGGAGAAGGGTTTTGTCAAAGAGTTTGAGCTTTATGACAGGGTTGAGAGAATAGCTAAAGAACTTGTATCCAAGTCCCGCCACACATTGAAGCCAATATGTGCGAATGTCGATTTCTACAGCGGATTCGTATATACAATGCTTGGAATACCGGAGCAGATGTTCACTCCGATATTTGCTATTTCGCGTATCGCAGGATGGAGCGCACACAGGTTGGAAGAACTTGTCAATAAGGGCAAGATAATCCGTCCGGCATATAAATATGTCGGACATCATGAAGAATATGTTGATTTGAACGACAGATAGATATCATAAGCTTCCGGGAATATTTTTCCCGGAAGCTTTAGTGTATACGGAGAGTAAAAATGGAACTCAGAGTATTAAAGTATTTTCTGATGGTTGCCAAGGAACAAAGTTTTACGAAAGCAGCCGAACAGTTAC
The DNA here is from genome assembly GCA_000431815.1 of Butyrivibrio sp. CAG:318. GTDB lineage: Bacteria > Bacillota > Clostridia > Lachnospirales > Lachnospiraceae > Eshraghiella. The sequence goes on from FR889240.1 coordinate 27,359, forward strand.
ATATAACACAGCCGACATTGTCAAGGCAGCTTGCACAACTTGAGAACGAGCTTGGAACATCACTTTTTGTGCGGACAGGAAGAAATATTACATTGACGCAGGAGGGAATCCTGCTTAAAAGACGTGCACTTGAAATCATAGATCTGGAGGGACGCACTATTGAAGAACTGCATGGAGCAGACGAATATGTTGAAGGAACGGTTACCATAGGGTGCGGCGAATTTGCGGTGGTTGAGAAGCTGGCAGAGATATGCCGCAGATTTAAATCCAAATATCCACTGGTCCAGATTGCAATACACACTGCAACAGCAGACATGATATATGAGATGATGAATAAAGGACTTGTGGACGTAGGACTTTTTATGGAACCGGTGGATACACAGGATATGGAGTATATCAGACTAGTCGGCAGCGACCACTGGGTCGTAAGCATGAGGCCGGATGATGAGCTGGCATCGCATAAATACATTAAGAAACAGGATCTTATCGACAAACCTCTTATAATTCCGGAACGTGTGAATGTGCAGAGCGAACTGGCCAACTGGTTCGGTAAAGATTTTGACAGGATACAGATTGCGCTTACGAGTAATCTCGGAACCAATGCCGGCGTTATGGCAATGGCAGGACTTGGTTATCCGGTATCGATTGAGGGTGCGGCAAGGTACTGGCGTAAGGATCTGCTGGTGCAGAGAAGATTGTATCCTGCGATAACAGCTAACACTGTGATAGCCTGGCGCAGAAACATACCGAATTCCCGGGCGGTAAATAAGTTTATCGAAGAAATCAATGCCTTTAAGGCATTAATGATGATTTGATATAGGTATTAGACATAAATAAAATATAGAATTAGAATAGATATGTAAGGTAACTTATATATCTTTTTTAATATGGAGGTAACAAAAATGGGCAGAAAATTAGTAGCATATTTCAGTGCAAGCGGCACAACGAAGAAAGTAGCCGAGACAGTTGCGCAGGCAGGCAAATTTGATTTATATGAAATTACACCTAAAGAAGCATATACCAAGGCTGACTTAAATTGGATGGACAAAAAATCGAGAAGCAGTGTCGAAATGAACGATAAGAAATTCAGACCAGAGATAGTTAAGAAACCGATCAATACTGCGGATTATGATGAGATTATTCTCGGTGCTTGAGTTATAATTGGGACAAGT
>FR889241.1:0-16987 GCA_000431815.1 Butyrivibrio sp. CAG:318
CTTTGAAATTTTCAGGGTTGTTTCACTGTTTGATTATCAAGGTTCTTGTTCGCTGTTCGTCTGTATCTCTCAGCGACAGCTTAATTAATATATCACATCGTCATTTGTTTGTCAACAATTTTTTTAAACTTTTTTAGAAGTTTTTTCGATGTGTTTTGCGGTGATTAATCACCAACGCAGAAGGAGGGATTTGAACCCTCGCGCCGCTATTAACGACCTGCACCCTTTCCAGGGGTGTCCCTTCAGCCTCTTGGGTACTTCTGCTAAAAAACAGAGCCTATTGGCTTACCTGATTCTTATGTGCCGATTTACATTATTAAAACCACTTACTCAAGTGGTTTTAATTAGCGGAGAGGATGGGATTCGAACCCATGCGCCCGTGAAGACAAACGGTTTTCAAGACCGCCCCGTTATGACCGCTTCGGTACCTCTCCATATTGCTACGCTGTTTCAGCGACAGTTGTTATTCTAACAAATGAATGCGTATATGTCAACAACTATTTTTATTTTTTTTACGATTTTTCAGAATGTTCTCTGCGACATACAAATCGTCAGGCGTTGTGACCTTTATATTGGTATATGATGACTCCGTAAGATGAATCTTTTCATTGCCGAATCTTTCCATAACCATTGCATCATCCGTAATACCGGTGCACATTCCGGATGCCTTCATCTTATTATATGCTTTCTTTATTTCGCCGGTATTGAACACCTGCGGTGTCTGTATAATCCACACCTTGTCGCGCGGCGGAGTTGAAACCGACGTTTTATTATCATCCGACAGTCTTATCGTATCCTTGGATGTAACCGCTGCAACTGCATTCCGGTAACGGCAGGCATCGGAATACAGTTTTGCAAGAGTATCCTTGTCTATGCAGGCTCTTGCCCCATCATGGATAAAAACCAGACTGTTATCTTCTATTATAGTATCAAGTGCATTGCATACTGAATCATATCTTTCCGCGCCTCCTGCGACAATGGTTTTAACTTTGGTAAAATTATATTTGTTAACCATTTCACGCCGGCAGTACTCGATATCATCAGCAATAGTAACCAGAATAACCCCGGTTACCGCATCAAAATCTTCAAATGCTTTCAGCGAATAGTATAATACCGGATATCCATCGATATTTATGTATTGTTTGGGTATATCGCTTTCCATCCTGCTTCCTTTTCCTCCGGCAAGCACGATGGCATAATTTTTCTTATAATCCATCAGCGTTCTCCTAATTTAAGGTTAGGAACTGCGTTCAGGTCAAGTCCGGATCTGATTCCTGCCATATAGTCGTAATACCCCGCTGCCCCTATCATCGCTGCATTATCGGTACACAGTATAGGTGACGGCCTGTAGAATTTAACATCACGTTCCGCGCATGCCTTCTCCATGGCTGATCTGAGTGCAGAATTCGAAGCCACTCCGCCCGCAATTGCAAACTGTTTAAATCCGAATTCAGATACTGCCTCCATCGCATGGGATACAAGCACGTCCACTACCGCTTTCTGGAATGAAGCCACGAGATCCGCCCTGTTCACCTGTATATTTTTCATTTCGCAATGGTTCAGGTAATTGAGTACGGATGATTTCAGACCACTGAAGCTGAAATCGTAATCCGAACCGTTTATGTGTGCACGAGGAAATTCTATTGCATCAGGATTACCTTCTTTGGCGAGTTTATCAATCTTAGGTCCTCCGGGATATCCAAGGCCCACTGCCCTCGCCACTTTATCAAAAGCCTCTCCCGCAGCATCATCTCTTGTACGGCCGAGTATTTCATACTTACCGTAGTCCCACACATTCACGAGATGCGTATGTCCGCCGGATACAACAAGGCATCCAAAAGGCGGTACCAGTTCATGATTTTCTATATAATTGGCGCTTATATGTCCTTCTATATGATGCACTCCTACCAGTGGTTTATGTGCCGCAAAAGCAAGAGCTTTTGCAAAGGCAACCCCGACAAGCAATGCTCCGACAAGTCCTGGCCCGTAGGTCACCGCTATAGCTGTTATGTCATCAAGGGTTACTCCCGCCTTGGCAAGTGCCTGCTCCGTCACTTGATTTACCTGTTCCATGTGTTTTCTGGATGCTAATTCAGGCACAACTCCGCCGTACAAAGTGTGCAGGTCTATCTGAGATGATATTATGTTGGAAAGCACAGTCCTGCCGTTCTTTACCACCGCCGCAGCTGTTTCATCACATGAGCTTTCTATTGCAAGTATTAATACATCATCCATTATTTTTCTTCCATTTCGGTTCCGTCAGTCACTTCCCAGAAAAGAATTTTCCAATGGGAATCCGAATCCTTTCTGAGTGTATACTTCTCATATACTACACTTAAATTCTTATCATCTTTAACGTAGTATTTGGTGTTGACAAAAGCATATGACTTATTTTGGAATGTTTTATATTCCGTATCATATCCATCCTCTACTATACACTCTGTAATATAGCTTTCTTTTTCTTTGTATGAGGTTATCTCACTTCTTAAATTATTCATGTACTGTTCATAATCATTGGCCGCCAGCAGCTCATCATCAAAAAGCGCTCTTGCATGCTGTGCAAGCCCGGTGAGTTCATCACCGGTTATGTCTTCTTTATACCAGATTTTCTGGATGTCTGCAAAATAAGACACAACTGCGCGCGGCGTTCCCGGATAGTTTTTCTCCAGATCGCGCGACGTTATCTCCGAGACAGCTGAGTTCGATGTCATTTTATCATCATTGTTCACATTTCTGTGCGTCAGGTAAATATAATATGAGACCACAAGCAGCGCAAGAATTGTAATTATAATAGGTTTTCTTAATTTGCCGAATCCTTTTTTCATAATATCCCTTCCCTTCTTTAATCCACAAAATCAATTGTTTTCATCCAACCATCCTTAGGCATTTTTGTGTTGGCAAAAATCTGTTTCACCTTAGGCAGATACTCATCCGGTCTTACAAGTGACGGACTGTAATGTGTAAGCCACATTTCTTTGGGTCCGGCTTCTGCTGCGAGCTTTGCGGCTTCGTACATCGTCATATGGCGGTATTCCCTTGCTTTGCTTTCTTTGCCATCTTCTCCGTACATTCCTTCGCATATAAAAAGATCAGCATCAACGGCATTGTCCGCTATCGCCTTCACCGGTCTTGAATCGGTACAATAAGTCACTTTGATTCCTTTACGAGGAGATCCCATAACCATTTCGGGAGTGTAACATATCCCATCTTCGCATATAGTTTCTCCGTGCTGGAGCCGGTTCCAATATTCAAGGGGTATGCCCTGTTCTCTGGCAGCCTGCGCATCGAACCGCCCCTGTCTTCCGATTCTTATATTATATCCATAGCAGACAACTCTGTGATGCACCTTAAATGCATCTATAGTATATCCGCATGCTTCAATTGTCTCAAAATCACCGGTAAGCTCATAAAATCTGATTTTGAACGGAAGTTCAGGTGCAATGATTCTCAATGAATTAACCACTCGCTCTATCCCTTTTGGTCCGATTATAAGCAGATCCTCCGTTCTGTCCGCGTTACCCATTGTCAGCAGNNTGTCCGCGTTACCCATTGCCAGCAGGAATCCCGGAAGTCCTGCTATATGGTCCGCATGAAAATGAGTTATGCAGATCACATCTACCGGTTTAAAACTCCATCCGGTCTTCTTAAGCGCAACCTGAGTCCCTTCTCCACAATCTATCAATAACGAGCTTCCGTTATATCTTGTCATTAATGAAGTTGTCCATCTGCCCGGAAGAGGCATCATCCCTCCGGTTCCCAGCAAACACAAATCCAGCATTCTGTTCGTATCGGTTCCTTCCTATAGAAGTTCCGTCCTTTCTGTAATTTCAACCGGAATCATAAAATCCGCCACAATCATGTCGTAGCATTTCTCACACAGTTCAAAGCAGTGGCTTTCTCCGTCCTTATCGGAAAAATATCCCCATTCTGCCCTGAAGCTCAATGCCGGTCCTGTTATTATATTCTTCATGTGCATTATTTTCTGTCCGCATGCATTACACCGGACCTCTTCAAGCCTGTTATTGATGTCATATTTTTGCATTGTATTATATTATCCCTTTCGTATTATATATCACGGAATAATTATACACTTGACCATCTATATATTAATATAGGCGATTATTGTAAGTTTTTTACCATTAATATGCCATCTTCTGCCGGCTTTGAATAAAAATTCTTCCTGAGTCCGACAGTCTCGAACCCCGTCTGCACATACAGCCCACGGGCCGCCTCATTGCTCACCCTGACTTCAAGAAAAATATTTGCAAGTCCTGCTTTCTGTGCCTGTTCGACAAGGCACAAAAGAAGTCTGCGTCCTATTCCCATCCTTCTCGCTTCAAAATCAACTGCTATATTAGTTATATCGGCTTCATCGGCTGCAAATACACAGCCTGCATATCCAATTATTTTATTATTATGTTCGGCAACAAGATATATGTAATTATCAGCTGCCGAGGCCTTGGTAAATTCTTTCTCGGGCCACGGCTCAGAAAAAGATTTCCGTTCTATTTCTGCCACATATGCTGCATCTTCTGCACGCATGCGTCTTATGATGACATGAAATTCATCAGCCATTCTCTCTCTCCTTACGTTCCCTTTCCGCCTGTGACATTCTAAGGTAATCAGGAAGGTGTTCTGCAGCAGTTTCCGTCCTGCCGTCTTTATAATAAAGTGCTCCGAGAATTGCCACGCTTGAAGCACGCTGTCTGTTCATTCCGGCCGGTGCGTATATATAATCGAAATCCGCTTTGGCATCTATTATATCTCTGGCTGCCGGTATTCCGTCACCTATGAAAATCACGCGGCGTCCGTATCCGGAAAGCATTTGAATCAGCTCTTCTATTGAAACGGCACACGATTCATGATGTATGACAAATTCATTGTTCTCAAAACTGTATATTCCCGTATATACCTGCGACCGTCTTGCGTCCATTATCGGACATATAAGCATATCCGTCCCAAAGGCGTTATATGCCATCGCATCTAATGTAGGTACATGGATAAGCGGAATATTCAATGCCATTCCCAGACCCTTGGCTGTCGCCGACCCTATTCTCAGTCCTGTGAACGACCCCGGACCCGATGATATTGCTATCGCATCAAATTCTTCGACTTCCGTCTCGGTCCTTTTGCACACTTCATCTATCATCGGAAGCAAAGTCTGCGAATGTGTTATCTTATGATTAATCGTATATTCCGCTGTAATAATATCATCTGTCAGTATAGCCACCGAGGCCACTAAAGATGATGCTTCTATTGCTAATATTTTCATATTGTAAGTCCTTCTATTTCATAATCGTGGCTGATTTCAATTCTACGATAATCGAACCCCTCGGAATTATCCTTCTCAATCGTCACATATATTGTGTCATCCGGAAGCAATTCCTCTATAAGTCTGCCCCATTCTATAAGGCATACGCCATCCCCGTAAAAATATTCTTCATAGCCGAGTTCGTCCATATCCCACGGGCCTGATATACGGTATACATCGAAATGGTACAATGGTATTCTTCCGGTATCATATTCCTGTATTATTGTAAATGTAGGGCTGCATACCGGTTCATCAATTCCAAGTCCCAAAGCCAGTCCCTGTGTAAAAACAGTCTTGCCAACGCCCAGATCTCCGTTAAGGCAGATTATATCACCGGGCTTTACCTGTCTTCCGATAGCTTCTCCAAGCCGGTATGTCATCTCCGGCGAACGCGTTTCAATAATCATATTAAGCACTCTTTCTTATATGGCATCTCTTTCCTATGTGTTCTTCTGCCATTTGTACAATGTCATTGTAATTATCTTTAATACTTTCCATCGGCCATATAAAAGCTCTGTCCGTACTCACATACGCTGCTATTTCACTGCCGTATCTTACTATTTTCCAGACTTCGTCCCACTTAACCGAGGCATTCTGTCCGTTCTGGGATACCTTCACGCCTTCTTCGTCAACGACATAATGCAGCACATTCGCAAAATAATCATTATTCCTGACCTGTTTCCTGGCTCTGGAATATAGCATAAGCGGGTTGATCACTGTATAAAGCGATGCTAACAGGATCATAAGTATGGAATTCTGTATTTTCACATCACCCCATGTATACACTGTTACACCAATAATTACTATGCTGAAAATTATCCAGATTATACCGGTCATTCTTCTGTAAGTATTGTTAAAAAGAAAAACAAACATATTCTTCTCTGATATATTGACATCAAATTCCGTCTTCATTATTCCTCCGCTTCTCCCTTATATGATTATAATCTATCCGTAAAAAGTTATCAAGGTTTAATATAATCTGTCAACACTGCCGGTCTTTACAATTCCATTATTCAATGTTAAAATTATCAATAGCATTTCTCAGGAGGATATTATGGACAATAACTATAACAATAATTATAATAATGACTATAATTACAACAATTATAACCAGGGAAACGGTTATCCGCCACAGGACCGCAAGGGCATGGCAATAGCTTCACTGATTCTTGGCATCATTTCAATTCCGTTAGGATGCTGCGCATACCTCGGTGTGATTCCCGGAATAATTGCTGTTTTTCTTGGAATATTCAGTAAAGGTGCCGCGCCAAGGCATTCCAGCAAAGCAATTGCAGGTATTATCACCGGTGCTGTCGGTGCCGTTTTCGGTATTATAATGACCATTCTTTCATTAAAGCTTATGGCCGACCCTGATTTTATGGCACAATATAAAGAACTTGTTGAATTTTATAATAAAGCAAAATAATCACAAAAACGCCCGTTCTGAAATCCACTTCAGTCCGGGCGCTTTATTTTAATTATATTATTTTACAAATGCATTATAAATAGCCTTAAAAGCTGTCTCAAACTCTTCTTCGAGAACACCTATGATAATATTAAGCTCACTTGATCCCTGATCAATCATCTTGACATTGACATCAGATTTATAAAGCGCCTCAAAAATCTTGAGAGCTGTTCCTTTTGCCGACTTCATGCCACGTCCCACTACCGCAATAAGCGCAAGACCCGGTTCAATTTCAATCGAATCAGGAGATGCATTTCTGTGGATACCTGCAAGTATTTCCTGTTCCTTCTCTTCAAATTCTTTCTGGTGTACTATTATTGTCATTGTATCGATTCCCGATGGCATATGTTCAAATGACAATCCCTGTTTCTCAAACTGTTCAAGCACACGGCGTCCGAATCCTATTTCGGAATTCATCATATCTTTCTCGATATTGACAGCTGAAAATCCCTTCTTACCTGCTATACCTGTGATTATATACTCAGGTTTCTTGGATGTACTTTCAACAATCATTGTACCGTGGTCTTCCGGTGCATTCGTATTCTTAATATTAATAGGAATTCCTTCCTTGCGGACAGGGAAAATCGCATCTTCATGAAGAACCGTTGCACCCATGTATGAAAGTTCACGAAGTTCCTTATATGTTATCGTGTTAATTGAGGCCGGATTATCAATAATTCTTGGGTCTGCAATCATAAATCCCGATACATCCGTCCAGTTCTCATAAAGGTCTGCATGAACTGCTGCTGCGACAATTGAGCCCGTTATATCGGAGCCGCCTCTTGAGAATGTCTTAATCGTATCGTTAGGTGTAGAACCGTAAAATCCCGGAATCACCGCACGTTCTACTCCTTCCAGTCTCTCATGAAGAGTCTGATTCGTCATATCTGCATTAAATGTACCGTCTTCGTTAAAAAATACTACATCCGCAGCATCAATAAACTCATAGCCAAGATATTTGGCAAGGATAATACCGTTAAGGAATTCTCCTCTCGAAGCTGCATAATCACGTCCTGCACGTCCTTTGAAACCAGCGGCAATCGCTTCATACTCCTTCTCAAGTGAAAGTTCCATGCCAAGTTCGCTTATAATACCGTTATATCTTGCCTTAATCTCATCGAATCTATTTTCAAAATCCTGGCCGCTTACCGCTGCCTTATAGCATGCATAAAGCATGTCCGTTACCTTAACGTCTTCCGCGAAACGCTTTCCCGGTGCAGATGGTACAACATATTTTCTTGCCGGGTCAGCAAGTATGATATCTGCCACCTTACGGAACTGCTCCGCACTTGCAAGTGAGCTTCCGCCAAATTTAGCTACTTTAACCATTTGTCATTCCTCCGACTCTTTTGTAACAAAAGAGGATTTTATTGTTATTTTATCGAAATAATATTACACGGCACCGGATTTGTCAATACCAAAAGAAAGAACATTAATCATATTACACGATTAATGTTCTCTATTTCATAGCGGCTGTAAAGCCTTTAATTACAATAAATTCTGTTCCGGGCAGATAATCAGCCTTCGTATCTTATCATGGAAATAATTCCATCAAAGCCTGCAGCTTTGTCTGCATATTCTTTCTCTGTCATAGGTGCCGTTACACATCCGAACTCTCCGGTAACGCCATCTGCTCTTACAATTTCTCCGTTAAACGCCGCCTTAACTGCTGCAATATCGGCATCGTCATCACCTTTGACACGGATAAAGAATCTTGTCACAACATTCTTAATGTCTACAAGATCGGCCTTATGTGTACTCCATATTGTCATAATATTGGTTCCCATATGTTTAACTGCATCAACGACATCCGAAACAACCGCGCTGGCTGTCGGAAGCTTACCTGCTCCTGCTCCGTAGAACATAACGTCTCCAAGTACGTTACCCTTTACAAAGATGGCATTCATTACACCATTAACGCCTGCGAGAGGATGGTCATTACTGATCATCTTCGGTGCAACCATAGCTGCAAAACCGTTTCCGACTTTTCTGCTTGATCCGATGAGTTTAATGGAAACATCAAGTTTGGATGCATATTTGAAATCAACATCTGTAATCTTGGTTATTCCTTCTGTATATATATCTTCAAAATCAACCTGATGTCCGCATGCAAGTGATGAAAGTATAGCTATCTTACGGCATGCATCATATCCTTCGACATCTGCTTCCGGGTTACGTTCTGCATATCCGAGTTCCTGTGCCTCTTTAAGAACTGTATCAAAAGGAAGACCTTCTTTGGACATTTTGGTAAGAATGTAATTGGTAGTACCATTTAAAATTCCGGAGATTTCAACAATTTCATCAGCTGTTAATGACTGATTTAACGGTCTGATAATAGGTATACCACCTCCGACACTTGCCTCAAAGAGGAAGTTAATCTTATTAGCTTTGGCTATTTCAAGAAGCTCGGCGCCATGTTTGGCAACAAGTTCTTTATTAGATGTACACACGCTCTTGCCTTTTAAAAGCGCGTTCTTAACAAATTGATATGCCGGATTAACTCCGCCCATAACCTCAACAACAATTTTGACGTCATCATCATTAAGGATAGTGTCATAGTCATGAACAAGTACTTTTTCTACAGGATCACCCGGGAAATCGCGAAGATCAAGCACATATTTGAGATTAATTTCCTGACCTGCTCTCTTGTTGATTGATTCCTGATTGGTTCTCAATACTTCTACAACACCTGAACCAACTGTGCCATAGCCTAATACTGCAATGTTTACCATTTTCTTTCTCCTGATTATTTTATTCTGCCTTGTCCGCCGTAAGTTCATTAACAGCCTGAAGTTCTTCTTCGGACAATAACTCAAGCGGATTAATTATGATTATCAATTTACCATCAAGTTTGGCAACACGGTCAAAATAATCTGCGCCGCCGCTTTTGGCTATTTCCGGCATATCCACAATGTCGTTCTCATCTATATGATGAATCTGTTCTACGCCATCAACTTCTATGGCAATCTTATTATTAGGAAGATTGATAATTATTAATTCCGCATCCTTAGGTGCCGTCAGGTTAGCCATATTAAACTTGGTACGCAAATCCAGTACAGGTATAACCTCGCCACGAAGATTAATTATTCCTTTGATATTTCTTGATGAATTAGGAACTCTTACAATTGTCTGTTCATATTCAATGCCACTGACATATGATATATTAATACCATATTTTTCATTATCGAGTCTGAATACAACCGGCTGAAAAAAAGCCATAACTTAATCCTCCTTGTTTGTTCTATGAATCCATTTAAGGTATTCTCCCAAAAACAAATCAATGTCGCCATCAAGAACCGCCTGAGCGTTGCCGGTCTCAGCATTGGTTCTGTGATCTTTAACCAGGGTATACGGTTGAAGTACATAACTTCTTATCTGGCTACCCCAGCCTATTTCTTTGACTTCGCCTCGTATCTGTGCTTCTTTGTCTGCATTTTCCTGCTGTTTAAGAAGATACAGCTTTGCCTTGAGCATCTGCATTGCTTTGTCCTTATTCTGATGCTGTGAACGTTCATTCTGGCACTGCACAACGGTGCCTGTCGGTATATGCGTAATACGTATCGCTGATGAAGTCTTGTTGATGTGCTGACCGCCCGCTCCGCTGGAACGATAGGTATCAATTCTTAAATCATCATCATTGATTTCAATATCAAGATCTTCCTCTATATCCGGCATTACATCGCATGACACAAAAGACGTCTGTCTTTTTCCGTTTGCATTAAACGGTGAAATACGAACCAGACGGTGAACGCCTTTTTCCGATTTAAGATAACCGTAAGCATTTTCTCCGTTAACCTGTATGGTTACGGACTTAACTCCTGCTTCATCACCATCAAGATAATCAAGGGTATCTATCGAATATCCCTTGGATTCTGCCCACCTTGTGTACATACGCAGAAGCATTGATGCCCAGTCACAGCTTTCGGTTCCTCCTGCTCCGGCATTAAGTCTTAATATTGCATTATTACTGTCATATTCATCGCACAGGAGTGTGCTTATCCTTACCTTATCAAAAAGTTCCTTAAAGTTCGTAATAAGCTCCGCAATCTCAGGGATAAGGGATGCATCATTCTCATCCTCTGCCATCTCAATAAAAATCTCAGCATCTTCTTTCTGTTTGACAAGCTCGTTATAATTATCGAAAGAGTCCTTAAGGGCTTTTAATTCCTTAAGCTTTATCTGCGATTTCTCCGGATCATCCCAGAATCCCGGATCCTCCATATGCATTTCTATTTCTTCGATTCGCTTAGACTTATTATCTAAGTCAAAGTGAATCCCTCAATTCTTCTAATGGTCCTTCAAATCCGCTAAGTTCATAACGGAACTGGTCTAATTCAACCACTATTTCACCACCTTTAAAATATTATATTATCAAATCAGGCATTTCTGCCACAGCAATTCTTATACTTAAGTCCGCTTCCGCATGGACACGGATCATTTCGCTGGATTTTCTTGGTCTCACGCTTAACCGGGCCTTTCGAAACGCTGTCGTCTTTATTGGTGCCGGTTACTTTCGCTACTTCTTCACGTTCAACCTTCTGCTCTATCTTGACATGAAGAAGAAGTCTTACCGTATCTTCTTCTATAGCTGATGTCATGGCATCAAACATATCAAATCCTGCCATCTTATATTCAACAACCGGATTACGCTGTCCGAATGCCTGAAGTCCAATACCCTGTCTGAGCTGGTCCATGTCATCTATATGCTCCATCCACTTGGCATCAAGAACCTTGAGGAGAACAACACGCTCAATTTCCCTCATCTGTTCAGGTTCAGGGAATTCGGCTTCCTTGGCTTCATAAAGCTTAACTGCCTGTTCCTTGAGATCATGGATAAGCTCATTTTTCTTCTTATACATGCTTACGTCCGTTATCGGCTGAAGCGGTATTATAGGAAGAAGAATGCTGTTAAGATCATTAAGATCCCATTCATCCGGCGCAAGTTCATCGCTGATGCATTTATTAACACATGATTCAACCTTGTCGGCAAGCCATTTCATGATGACGTCTCTCATGCTTTCTCCGTCAAGGACACGGCGTCTCTCTTCATATATAATCTCTCTCTGATCATTATTAACCTGATCGTATTCAAGGAGATTCTTACGTATACCAAAGTTATTGTTCTCTATCTTCTTCTGTGCTTTCTCTATTGCACTTGAAAGCATAGGATGCTCAATCGGCTCATCTTCAGAAATGTTCAGTGCGTTAAATACGCCCATGAGTTTCTCCGATGCGAAAAGTCTCATAATATCATCTTCAAGGGATATATAAAATCTTGATTCACCCGGATCTCCCTGACGTCCCGAACGTCCGCGGAGCTGGTTATCAATACGTCTTGACTCATGTCTCTCGGTTCCGATTATCTTAAGTCCGCCCGCTGCTCTTGCTTCGTCATCAAGCTTAATATCGGTACCACGGCCTGCCATATTGGTCGCAATTGTTACTGCACCGTGTACACCGGCCTGGGCAACAATCTCTGCCTCGCGCTCATGGAACTTGGCATTAAGTACGTTATGTGCTATGTTGTGTTTTCTTAAAAGAGCACTTATCTCTTCTGACTGCTCGATTGTAATCGTACCTACAAGTACAGGCTGTCCCTTTGCATGTGCCTCCTCGATTTCATTGATCACGGCACGGAGCTTGCCCCTTCTTGTCTTATATACGGCATCCTCTTTATCAATACGGATAACCGGCTTATTCGTCGGAATCTCAATAACATCCATTCCGTAAATTTCTCTGAACTCGTTCTCTTCGGTAAGCGCTGTACCCGTCATACCTGCTTTCTTATTGTATTTGTTGAAGAAGTTCTGGAATGTGATAGTCGCAAGCGTGCGGCTTTCTCTCTTAACTTTAACATGCTCCTTGGCTTCTATCGCCTGATGGAGTCCATCTGAATATCTTCTTCCCGGCATGATACGTCCCGTAAATTCATCAACTATCATAACCTGATCGTCTTTGACAACATAATCCTGATCCTTGAACATAAGATAATTGGCTCTGAGTGCAAGAATTACGTTATGCTGGATTTCAAGATTCTCTGCATCGGCAAGGTTATCAATATGGAAAAACTGCTCAACCTTGCGTACACCTGCTTCTGTAAGATTGACCGTCTTCTCTTTCTCATTGACTACAAAATCTCCGGTCTCTTCTGTATCTTCTTTCATAATAGCAGCCATCTTGGAAAGTTCCGTCTCGGTACCCTTTTCAAGCTGACGCGCAAGAACATCGCAGAGTTCATAAAGTCTTGTCGACTTACCACTCTGTCCCGATATTATAAGAGGGGTTCTGGCTTCATCGATAAGAACCGAGTCGACCTCATCGACGATTGCATAATTAAGGCCTCTCTGTACAAGCTGTTCCTTATAGATAACCATGTTATCCCTGAGATAATCAAATCCAAGTTCGTTATTGGTTATATATGTGATATCAGAATTATATGCCTTACGTCTATCATCGCCATCCATACCATTAAGGACAACTCCGACCGTAAGTCCGAGGAATTCATGTACCTGGCCCATCCACTCGGCATCACGCTTGGCAAGATAATCATTAACCGTAACAATATGTACGCCCTTGCCTTCCAATGCATTAAGATATGCCGGAAGAAGACATGTCTGTGTCTTACCTTCACCGGTTCTCATCTCTGCGATTCTTCCCTGATGGAGAATAATACCACCCATAAGCTGCACTCTGTAATGTTCTGTATGAAGCACTCTTCTCGCTGCCTCCCTTACAAGTGCATATGCTTCTACAAGAAGGTCATCAAGTGTCTCGCCTGCTGCAAGCCTGTCTTTAAATTCCTGTGTTTTATCTCTCATCTGCTCATCCGTGAGCTCTAACATCTGAGGTCTTAATGCCTCAATTTTATCAACTATCGGTGTAATTCTCTTGATTTCTCTCTGACTATGAGTTCCAAATATTTTATCAATAATGCTCATTATTCATATCCCTTTCAAGGTGATTTTCTATAATTTACTGCTAATACAAGCTATTCTATCACTTTATCAGCAATTTTTCAAGGTAAAACGAAAACTTGTGTGTGCGTTTTCGTGTAAAAAAGGAGACTGTCTAATGGCAGTCTCCGTAAAAAATCATATTAACCGGTTATCCTGTACTTAATCGAGTTCAGGTTCAATAAGTCCGTATGTACCGTTCTTTCTCTTATATACGACATTAACTTCATCCGTCTCCGAGTTAGAAAATACATAAAATGAATGTCCGAGAAGTTCCATCTGGATGCATGCTTCCTCAGGATCCATCGGCTTAATTCCGAATTTCTTGCTTCTTACAATCTTAATCTCCGGCTCGTCATCGTACTCCTTCTCAATGTACTGTGCGCTGAAATCGCCGCCGGCCTGTTTGGAATTAACAATCCTGGTCTTATATCTTCTGAGCTGTCTCTCAATAATCTCTTCAACAAGATCTATGGAAACATACATATCACTGCTGACCTCTTCAGCTCTGATTATGCTGCCCTTAACAGGGATTGTAACCTCTATCTTCTGTCTGTCTCTTTCAACAGAAAGTGTAACATTAGCAGTTATTTCCGTACTGAAATACTTATCTAACTTACCTATCTTATCCTCGATAGCCTTCTTGAGTCCTTCTGTAACCTCGATATTCTTACCTGTAATTTTAAAACGCATAGTGCCCAACTCCTTTACTACATATTGTAATCTCTGAACCGCCGTCGGAATTGTCTGACAATTCTTGTTGATTACATTTTTATTATACCATATTTTGAAAATTCATCAACCTAAAATATAAATTTTCTAATAACTTTTTTGTCAAGTCTTTTCATAAAGTTTTTTGTCGGTTTATGCAATTCGTGAGTTTTCACAAAACAAATTTTTGTCTTGAAAAAACAATAATCCTCGTTCATAAGTATCCACAAACTTTGTGGATAATGTGGATAACTTCGTGTATAACTCACATTTCCCACAAAACAGGCATGGAAATTTGTGGATAATTTTCCACATTATAATATAAATAACCATGTTGTCAAAACAGTAATTATTCTTACTTTAACGTTTTCGCTCCACTTTTTTATGCATTTTGACGAAAATGTGCCTTTTAACGACTTTCTCTTGACATGTTTTTATGTTATAATGACCATAAAATCAAATCCGGAGGTTATCCACAATGTCAAAAACCGTATTTATCACCGGTTCATCAAGGGGGATTGGCCGTGAAACAGCCATTTTATATGCCAGGAAGGGGTATAACGTCATAATAAACTGTTCAAAGGAAAGCGATGAATTACATTCTCTGGAAAACGTTCTTAAAGAACTGGGTGCACCTTTTATGAGCTTCGTAAAAGATGTCGCACAATTCGATAATGTGAATGGAATATTCAATATTCTTAAAGAAAGTTCCATGATTCCGGACATAGTGATCAATAATGCCGGCATATCATATGTAGGATTATTGCAGGACATGGCTCCCGACGAATGGCAACGAATAATAGGCACTAATCTGACTTCCGTATTCAATGTTTGTAAATGTGCTATTCCGTATTTTTTACACAATGGATGCGGAAGGATCATAAACATCTCATCCATGTGGGGAGTATGCGGTGCATCATGTGAAACTGCTTATTCCGCTTCCAAGGGCGGAGTTAATTCTTTTACAAAAGCTCTCGCTAAAGAACTTGCTCCCAGCCGCATAGCTGTTAATGCTGTTGCTTTCGGGGTGGTTGATACTTCTATGAATGCCTTTTTAAGCGATGAAGAACGCCGGGACCTCATAGATGAAATCCCGGCGGGCAGAATGTGCACTCCTATTGAGGCAGCACATATTATTTATGATATATCTAATCTGAGTGAATATGTGACAGGTCAGATAATTACTGCTGACGGAGGATTGATTTAATCCAGTCAGCGGCAAGCTTGGGCCACATGGCACACTGCTCATTGACTTCCCACGGATTGTTCTCTGTAACTTCGTTGGCCAGTCCCAGCCCGTGACCGCCTTTGCCGAATACATGAAGTTCGCACGGAATGTTATGCTCTCTGAGAGCTTCAGCAAACATAAATGAATTACGCGGATAAATAAGTCCGTCCTCTCCCCCGTGCCATATAAATGCCGGAGGGGTCGTATCCGTAACATGGTTCTGGAGGCTGTATTGATATATCTGCTCATCAGTCGGATATCCTCCAAACATATACGCATTCATCGCAATCTCGAAATTCACATATGTCTTATTATTCTCCCTGACAAATATGTCCGCAGGATTCACATTCGGATGCACCTGTCCGAAATTGATTTTGTCATAGTCAGGATATCCTTCTACTCCTATATCAAGGCGTCTGGCAGTGCTCTTTAAATCTATAACCGGGTATCCGAGAATCATTCCCGCAGGTCTGATTCTGTCAAAATTATCCTTATACTCAGGGAACATCTCTTCATTATCCCAGAATACGCTTAATGCCGCAGCAAGATGTCCCCCAGCAGAAAATCCTGATACAAAAACATATCTGCTGTCAAGATACCATTCATCTGCGTGATCTTTAATATAAGCCATCGCTTTAGCCGCATCCTTAAGCGGTGCAGGCATCACCGCAGCCAGATCAACGCTGTATCTGAGCACAAACGCATGATATCCGGCGGCTGCAAATGTAAGTGCTATCGGCTCCGCTTCTCTGTCAGAAGAATACTTATATCCGCCTCCCGGACACACAAGCACTGCCGGTCTCTTATATCCAGGCTTTAACTCTGCAGAATTATCCCAGAGATATGTATCAAACCATACGCTTTTATCATCATTAAGAAAAATTCTCTCACATTTCATTTTCCAAATGTCTCCTTTTTGGTATTTTTCTTTAAATATATCAATTGTATTTCTGTTTTACAACAGCAAAAATAAGCACCGCATAACATGCTTTTTTATACATGCTGCGGTGCTTTGCTATTATATTATATTAATCAGTCTGCAAAAAGCGCTGTAGAGTAATATCTGTCTCCGCTGTCCGGAAGAAGAACCACGATATTCTTGCCCTTATTCTCAGGACGTTTTGCAAGTTCAAGTGCTGCCCATGCAGCTGCTCCTGAAGAAATTCCAACAAGCACGCCCTCTTCTCTTGCAATTGCCTTACCTACTTCAAATGCTGCATCATTGTCAACAGGTATAACCTCATCATAAATCCTGGTATTAAGTACTTCCGGAACAAAACCTGCACCGATACCCTGAATCTTGTGTGAACCGCTCTTGC
>FR889241.1:17003-28741 GCA_000431815.1 Butyrivibrio sp. CAG:318
CCGCTCTTGCCCTGTGAAAGAACAGGGGATGTAAGAGGTTCTACCGCAACGATCTTAACATCCGGGTTCTTCGACTTAAGATATTCGCCGACACCTGTGACGGTTCCGCCGGTTCCTACACCTGCGACAAAAATGTCTACCTTGCCGTCAGTATCATTCCAGATCTCCGGACCGGTTGTTTTTCTGTGTGCCTGTGGATTGGCCGGATTCACAAACTGTCCCGCAATTATGCTGCCCGGAGTCTCCTTCTGTATTTCCTCGGCCTTTGCAATTGCCCCCGGCATACCCTTTGCGCCTTCGGAAAGAACGATTTCCGCGCCATATGCCTTGATTATATTACGTCTTTCAACGCTCATGGTCTCAGGCATAACAATGATTAATCTGTATCCTTTGGCTGCCGCAATTGATGCAAGACCGATTCCGGTGTTACCTGATGTAGGCTCAATGATTGTTGCGCCCGGTTTAAGCTTTCCGCTCTTCTCTGCATCTTCAATTATCTCTCTCGCAACTCTGTCCTTAACACTTCCTGCCGGGTTAAAATACTCAAGCTTTGCAAGTATTTTGGCCGGTGCTTCATATTTAGCCGCCAGCTTATCAAATGCTACAAGCGGTGTTCCTCCGATTAATTCTGATGCGTTTGCGTATATTTTTGCCATAATTAAATTCCTCCTATTATTTATTATAAATTATTATTGTACTGCTTTAAATGCTTCGTCAAGGTCTTCGATAATATCATCAATATTCTCTGTACCGATTGAAAGTCTGATCGTATTAGGCTTGATGCCCTGGTCTGCAAGTTCCTCTGCGTTGAGCTCTGCGTGAGTTGTTGTATACGGATGGATTACAAGTGACTTAACATCCGCTACGTTGGCAAGGAGTGAGAAAAGCTCAAGGTTATCGATGAATTCCTGGGCTTTCTTCTCATCGCCCTTAATCTCGAATGTAAAGATTGAGCCACCGCCGTTAGGGAAATATTTCTTGTAAAGTCTCTGCTGTTCCGGATCCGTGCTTACCGACGGATGATGAACTGCCTCAACCTGCGGGTGATTCTTAAGGTATTCAACTACTTTAAGAGCATTCTCAACATGTCTCTCAACTCTTAAAGAAAGTGTCTCAAGTCCCTGAAGGAATATCCATGCATGGAGCGGTGAAAGTGTTGCACCGGTATCTCTTAAAAGAATAGCTCTGATTCTTGTAACAAATGCTGCGGAACCTGCTGCATCAGCAAAGCTGATTCCGTGATAGCTTGGGTTCGGTTCGGTAAGCTGTGGGAATTTGCCCGATGCCTTCCAGTCGAATTTACCGCTGTCAACGATCACGCCGCCGATTGTGGTTCCGTGTCCTCCGATGAACTTGGTAGCTGAATGAACCACGATATCTGCGCCGTATTCAATCGGTCTTACGAGATAAGGGGTTGCAAATGTACTATCGATTACAAGAGGAATCTTATGTGCATGTGCGATCTTGGCAATGCCTTCAATATCGGCTACTTCTGAATTAGGGTTACCAAGTGTCTCAATATATATTGCCTTGGTGTTATCCTGAATAGCATTTTCAAATGCGCTTAAGTCAAGCGGATCAACGAATGTTGTCTTAACTCCGTAGTCAACAAGTGTATGTGCCAAGAGATTGTATGTTCCTCCGTAAATATTCTTGGCTGCTACGATATGGTCTCCTGCAAGCGCAAGGTTCTGGATGGTGTATGTTACCGCTGCCGCACCTGATGCAACCGCAAGTGCTGCGACGCCGCCTTCAAGTGCTGCTATTCTTTTTTCAAATACATCCTCTGTCGGATTCGTAAGTCTTCCGTAAATATTGCCTGCATCCTTGAGTCCGAATCTGTCAGCAGCGTGCTGTGAATTTCTGAACACATATGATGAACTCTGGTAAATAGGAACCGCTCTCGCATCCGTAACAGGATCTGCCGACTCCTGTCCTACATGTAACTGTAATGTCTCAAACTTTAAATTTCTCTCTGAATATGTTTTCTTGCTCATAATGTTATTCTCCTTTTTCTCACTGTTTTCTTATCGTAATTAATTCATATCAAGTTGCTATGAATTGTTGTTGAGGCTATATTAACATCTATTTCCTAGTGTGTCAATAGGAAATATTATTTTTTTCAAAAAAATATTTTCCACTGTAAAAAAAGCCTTGGCTGCGGTATAATCACAGTATCAAAATAACTAAGGAGGCTCTATGATTACTAAATATACTTTTGGCAGTCCGTTCAGGACAGAAGCTGTAATCGCGGACATCCCTGCCTGCACACAGGCTTTGCCGGATGCCGTCGGAATCTCAAAGGACAGCAGGACTCTCACCATCAAACTTGCTCCGGATGACATTATATATGGTCTTGGCGAAAACATTGGCGGAATCAACAAGCGCGGACGCAAATATATAAGCAACTGCACGGATGATCCCAACCAGACAGAAAGCAGGCATTCATTATATGCTGCGCACAATTTTGCCGTTATTGACGGTGAAAATATATGCATGGGACTTTTTATCGATTATCCGTCAATTGTAACATTTGATATTGCTTTTACCGACAAGGATGTCATGACAATCGAGGTCGATGAAGCTGATTATGATTTATATATAATAGAAGGAAAATCCCCTCTTGAAATAATCGGCGAGTTCAGAAAAATCATTGGTGAAAGCTATATTGCACCAAAATGGGCTTTTGGCTATATACAGTCAAGGTGGGGTTACATAAATGAAGAAGACGTCCGTGAGGTCGTTTCCGGCCACCGGGACAACCACCTTCCGCTTGACGGTATCTGTATGGATATAGATTATATGACAAGATATGAGGATTTCACCATCAACGAGGAACGTTTCCCGGATTTTGCGGATTTTGTGGCTGAAATGAAGCACGACAACATTCATCTTATTCCGATTATCGATGCCGGTGTCAAGATAGAGGACGGATATGAAATATATGAAGAGGGTGTTAAAAATAATTACTTCTGTAAGGATGCCAACGGCAATGATTTTGTTGCAGCTGTATGGCCGGGAAGAGTTCATATGCCTGATTTTCTCAATCCTGAGGCCAGAAAATGGTTCGGCGAACACTATGCCTGCCTTACGGACAAGGGAATTGACGGTTTCTGGAATGATATGAATGAGCCTGCTCTTTTCTACTCTGACAAATCTCTCAAGGCCGTATTTGAAAAACTTCATGAATATGATGGCAAAGACATTGATTTACAGGATTTATGGGCTTTTCAGGGAATGGTAAACAGCCTTGCAAATAATCCGGAGGATTACCGAAGCTTCTACCACAATGTTGACGGCAAAATGGTACGTCATGATAAGGTACACAATCTCTATGGATACAATATGACACGTTCGGCTTCGGAGGCTTTCGATAAAATAGCACCGGGACGACGGATTCTTATGTTTTCCCGTTCATCCTATATCGGCATGCACCGCTACGGCGGAATCTGGACGGGCGACAACGCTTCATGGTGGTCACATATTGAACTGATTATGCACCAGCTTCCGGCTCTCAATATGTGTGGTTTCCTCTATTGCGGAGCGGATACCGGCGGATTCGGTGCGGATACGACAGAAGAGCTCCTTATGCGATTCATCGAAATGTCCATGTTTACGCCGCTTATGCGTAATCATGCCGCACTCGGTACAAGGCTTCAGGAAATCTATCAGTTCAAAGACATTGACAGTTTCCGCAATCTTTTGAACCTGCGCTACAGCCTCATTCCGTATCTCTACAGCGAATATATCAAAGCTGTAAAGAACGGCACCCTGCTTTTTACGCCAATCGGAATGATATACAGAAAAGACCGCGAGGCAAGACTTGTGGAGGATCAGCTTTTCGTGGGTGAGAGCATTATGATCGCACCGGTTTACAAGGAAAATGCGCGCGGACGATATGTATATCTCCCGGAGGATATGCTTATGCTGCGTTTCAGAAGTCCGATAGATTATGACGAAGAAATGATGAGTGCCGGGCATCACTATGTAAGCGTTGATGTCAATGAAGTTCTGATATGGGTAAGAAAGAATCACGCGCTTATTCTCGGAAAAGGTGCCGAAAGCACTGCCGATATCAGTCATGATAATTTTAACGTCATTAAATGCGGTGATGTTTCATCATACATTTATTTTGATGAATACGAAAACGAAGGCGAAACCATATTAGAATTTTAAAGCATACTTTCGCTAATTTCCCCCTATCTCTATTCATACATTTTGGTTATACTTATTATGTAATGTATTAGGGATATGGGGATTTTTTATGATCAGATCTTATGAAGAGCATGATTTCACTCAGAAATCCGGTCACGACAAGCTGACGCCAAATGAGCCCGAACTTCTTTATGTCTGGCGCAGAAGTTAATGTTTATAATAATACACTGCAAGCTGTGTTCTATCCCTTAAATGCAGTTTTTCAAGTACTGTACTTATATAATTGCGCACGGTCCCGGCACCAAGATATAACTTTTCGGCTATTTCTTTGTTGGAAAATCCCTGTGCAACAAGTTCTATTATTTCATACTCCTTGTCCGTTATTCCGTAGACACTGTATGCCGCATCATCTTTGTCCTTAATCATATCCGGTATCCTGCTTATTATTTCATTTCCCCAGACACTCTGTCCTGAGTATACAGCCCTTATTGCAGGAATAACTCCGGCAAAGTCCTGTTTCAGGATGTATCCCTTGGCACCAATTTTCAAAGCTTCCTTAACATATTCGTCATCCTGAAAAGTTGTAAGCAATATTATCCGCGCATCAGGATACTGTCTGACAATGCGCATGGCTGCCTCAAGTCCGCTCATCTCCTTCATCTGTATATCCGTAAGAAGAATATCCGGTCTGTACCGGTCGTAAATTTCTATGGCATCTCCGCCATCATATCCAAGAGCCACAACCTCCATATCGGATGCTGCGCCCAGAATTGTCTGCATCGACATTGCCACAATGGCATCATCATCGACTATCGCTACTTTAATCATATATCAGTTCCTTTCCTTAATGGGAATAGTCGCAAAAATCCTGAATCCTTTATGTGTATCTATCATAAATGTTCCGCCGAGTTCATTAATTCTGGCTTCCATATTATGTATTCCTATCCCTGTTTCATTTACCGCTGCCGGATGTCCATTATCGTTTATTACAATCTGATAAAAAGCCGGGTGTTCGGTTACCGTGACATCCGCTCTGGTCGCATCCGAGTGTCTGCTTATATTATGAAGTGCTTCCGAAACTATCGAAATCACGCTATATTTGGCCTGTACCGGCATATCATTAATGACATCGTAATTAAGCCTTACATCACAGTTATCTTCTTTGGAAATTTCATCGCGCAGTTTTTGCTCAAGATTTACCGACTCACTATGAAGGTCATGCACGCTCTTTCTTATATTATCCATCGATTCGGACAACGTCGCACTTATCTGTTCTAGCGGTGCCGCCATATTCTTATCCGTATTAATTGTACGTAACGCACCCATCTGTATAATCGCACGGCTTAGGAGATGTCCTACATTATCATGTATTTCCCTTGCTATCCTGTTCCTCTCGGAAAGTGTTGCCACGGCAATCTCATTATCCTGCTGCATGCGTAACAACTTATTTTTCTCCGTCATATTGCGCCTGAATTCTTCGGTATCATCACGCATCCTGATATTGGCCTGCTTCGTAATCTCATACTGTGTATCAATCCACGCAATATATGCAGCCGCAAGCATACCGGCTAAGAAGATAATCGCCGGAACCGGTTTGTCTGATATGTCATCTATGACACTTCCAGTACCGGGATACATCATGTATCTCACCGCGATAAGGATAATTCCTGCAATTCCCATAACGCATTCGCGGCGGTTACGATAAGCCGTATCGCTCACCATATCATAAACGATATATATAGTGATGCACTCAAACGGTCTGCCGGTTATCGCAGCTGCCGCGCCAAGCACATACGAGAGAATGCGGTACCGGGTGTTAAGCGTAAGTATTCCGGCTCCGGCACATATTATGGCAATGAGCACAGAAATTACCGGCCTCTGCGCGCACTCTGACATCACAATATAAAGCACTGTAAAAAAAGTCAATAAAATTTTATCTGTATTTCTGTTCATACCCATCCTTGTGACAAATGTCATATCTGATTGTGACTACATTCACTTACTTTAATCTTACCAATATATTACACTTAAATCATCAAAAAAGAAAGAAGGATATTTTATGAGCGAAACAGTTGTTAAAATAGAAAATCTGGTTAAGCGTTACAAAGAGCTTATTGCGCTTGACCATTTTAATCTCGAAATACAAAAAGGTGAAATATTCGGTCTGCTCGGTCCTAACGGTTCCGGCAAAACAACCACCATCAACTGCCTCCTGTCCCTTTTAAAATATGACAAAGGCAGCATCGAAATATTCGGGCAGCAGATGACACCCGATAATTACGATGTCAAACGACGAATCGGTATCGTGATGCAGAATGTGGCTGTATTTGAAGAGCTGAACGTGTACGAAAACATAGATTATTTCTGCGGATTATATATAAAAGATAAAACACCGCGCAGACAATATGTCGAAGAAGCAATTGAATTTGCCGGACTCGGTGAATTCGTAAAATTCCGTCCCAAGAAGCTTTCCGGCGGACTTTTGCGCAGGCTTAACATAGCATGCGGCATCGCCCACAAGCCGGAGCTTATCATTCTTGACGAACCGACCGTAGCCGTTGACCCGCAAAGCCGTAACAGAATCCTTGAGGGCATTGTCGAACTCAACAAAAAAGGTGCAACCATAATTTACACCTCACATTACATGGAAGAAGTTGAACAGATATGCACCCGCATCGCCATAATGGATAAGGGTAAAAATATCGCTCTCGGAACTTCTGACGAGCTCAAGTCCATGATACGTAATTCCGAGACGATAAAAATACATATTCCGGCTCTTGAAGATTCAATGCTTGAAGAAATCAGGGGATTTGAGCACCTCTACCAGGCAGAATATACGGACGGACTGCTTACATTATCGTATGACGGCGGAAAACACAATCTCATACGCATACTCGATTATTTAAAGAGCAAAGATGTAAGTTTCGGAAAAGTTACATCAGAACAGCCGACGTTAAATGACGTATTCTTAGCCATTACCGGTAAGGCACTCAGGGATTAAGGAGGCGCTTATGTTCGGACATTTATATAAATACAGATTAAAAGCGCTTCTGCGCATGAAGGAGGATATCTTCTGGTGTCTGTTCTTCCCGATCATACTGTGTACATGTTTTTTCGCAGCATTTTCGGGCATAAGCGACAAGACCAACAACTTCCATTCCATTCCGACAGCGGTTGTATATGAAAAGGAAAACGCGATTTTTAAGGCCACACTTGATGCCGTATCCAAATCCGATACTCAGGGTGAGGAATTCCTTAATGTGACCGAAACCGACATTGCTTCGGCCAAATCGCTTTTAAATGACGGTAAAGTCGATGCTATCATCTATGTGGGCGACGAAATCTCCATGACCGTAGCTAAAAGCGGCCTTAACCAGACGGCGGTTCAGAGTTTTCTGGATGAATTTGAGCAGAAAAGTTCTCTGATATCCGATATCGTCAAAGAAAATCCTGACAAGCTTGTTTCGCTTATCGGAAATATTTTCTCTTCCCGGACATACATAAGTGAGAAAAAACTTACCGACAGCCCTATGGACGAAATATCCGTATACTATTTCTCGTTAATAGGAATGGCGGCACTTTTCGGTGGTTTTCTCGGAAGTTCGGTCGCAAGGCAGATGCAGCCCAACATCACTCCTGAAGGCATGCGCAAGTCAACTGCACCGGTTAAGCGGCATACCATGATAGCTGCTGAATTTCTGGCAGCTTACACACTGCAGCTCATTTCAATGGCAATTTTATTGTTCTATATGATATGTGTGCTCCATATTAATCTCGGTAATGAAGCCGGTTATGTAGCTCTTACCTGCGCTGCCGGTTCGCTGGTCGGTATCGCGAGTGGTATTTTCGTCGGCACTCTCCCTGTCAAGGAGAATGTACAGATAGCTATTTTTCTCGTGTATTCACTTGGTTCATCATTTCTCTCGGGACTTATGGTACACCCGATAAAGATATGGATTGAAAAGAGCATGCCAATAATCAACTGCATCAATCCTGCGACACTTATACAGGATGCGCTGTACTCACTGGTAATATATAATACACACGAAAGATTTTTTACCAACATTATAACTCTGACAGTTATTTCAGTAATTCTGTGTACACTGTCATATCTTATGACAAGGAGGAAAAATTATGCAAATTTATAAGACGTTTTTGAAAATGCTTATTCGCAATCTGCCGTCCGGCCTGCTTTATCTCGGTATTTTCGTCGGTATAGCAATTGTCGTGACAAACAACGGTCAGAATAAAGATATAGCATCATTCACTTCCTCCAAATTAAATGTTGCGATTATTGACGATGACAATTCCGAACTTTCCAAATCGCTGGTGGATTACATCAGTTCCTGCCATAACATCGTGAGCATCAACGATAACAAAGAAAAATGGGCCGATGACCTGTTCTACCGTACCGTGGATTATATTCTTGTGATAAACAAAGGCTTCGAGGATGGCATGGCCGGCAACTCCTACGCCGATATGCTTGAGTCATACAGTGCTCCCGATTCAAATACTTCGTATATCGTGCAGTCCCAGGCCGAATCTTATATACAGAACGTCAGTGCGTGCCTGAATTCCGGTCTTTCCATGGGAGAAGCATGCAAAAAAGCCGCCGACATTGCCAAAATACATGTTGATGTCGCACTTTCCGGATCCGGTAAAAATGATGACGTCTCCGATGCGATGCCTGCCGTAAAAACGATAAGCTACTTTTTCACATATTTCCCGTATGTGATACTGTGTCTTCTTATCAATACCCTCGGCTCAACACTGATAATCTGGAACAAGCCGGAATTAAAGGCCCGCACCGCGGTTTCCGGAACAAGCTTTGCCACCAGAAATGCCGGGATTGTATTTGGCATGCTGACTTTTGCATCTATCGTCATATTAATTTTTACGGCAGTATGTGTCGTTATGTATAAGGATGACTTTTTCACAAAAGCCACATTGTATTTCGGCCTCAACGCCCTGTGCTATATGTTGGTGTCGATTTCGGTAACGTTCCTTATCGCACAATTAAGCAAAAAGCTTTCCGCACTGTCGATATGGTCGAACATTATCGGCCTCTCTACCTCATTCCTGTGTGGCGTGTTCGTTTCCAGAGAGCTTCTTCCGGATAAGGTTGTCGCTTTGTCAAAGTGCCTGCCGACATACTGGTACATCAATGTCACTGAAGAGTTAAAATACTACAAAGGATCATTGAGCAATAATTCATGGATTTCCATGGGCATACAGCTCCTATTCGCGGCAGCCATCATGGTAATCTCCCTGGTCGTTATCAAAAGCAGACAAAGTAAACAGGAAATGGCATAAAATTTCCGCCGGATCGGCTTATTGCCATCCGGCGGTTTAATCATGCATCTATTCTCTCTTTAATAAAATCGGATACATCTTCTTTATCCATATTCATCGCAAATCCAAGTTCACTGTATAAGCTGTCCTCGGCAAGCTTAAAATATCTCTCATCCGTGGATGTGACCTTCTTGCCCTGTGCCATCCTTTCCTGACGGCGTATATAAATCGTCTTGATTATGGTTACCCAGCTTCTGCAGTCACAGGCTTTTGCAAGCTCTTTATACCGCTCTTCCCTGACTTTATCATTGACCGGCGGAATCTCTTCTATCTGCGGTATCGTATCAATCAGCTTCAGTGCTTCATCTTTCGTAAGTACAGGTCTTATAACTACCTTGGTATTATCGACCGGAAGAAATGCCCTGCCATTCTTATTATATACCGGAACCAGAACATAATATTCCTTCTCTGTGCCTACCATATCCATCGTCGTTATGTCCTCCACCTTGCAGACTCCGGTGTTGCCATATACGACATATTCTCCTACCTTGAACATTCCATCACCTTTCCGTTTCAATCAAACCTCCGGTAATTAAATTTTAACACACTTTATTTTTAAAGTGTAAGTAAAAATTTAGATTTTTTTCTTACATATATCTGATAATACACATCGTTCACAATGCGGATGTGTTCTTGCCGTGCATACCTCGCGGCCATGTTCCACCAGCCTGTGGCACAAGTCACTGCCCTCTTTTGGCGGCACTATTTTCCACAATGCCATCTCTACCTTCTTAGGTTCCGTAATACCGTCTACCAGACCTATTCTGTTCGACAGCCTTATACAATGCGTGTCCGTCACTATGGCCGGTCTGCCAAATACGTCTCCCATAACGAGATTGGCACTTTTACGGCCGACGCCCGGAAGCTTAAGAAGTTCATTAAAATCTTCCGGTACTTTGCCGCCGTATTCATCACGCAGCATTCGCATACATGCGCTTATGTCCCTCGCTTTGCTCGGCCCGAGCCCACACGGCCTCACTATAGCTTCTATATCACTGACTTCTGCCGCAGCAAGTGCATCAACCGTAGGATATTTTTCAAAAAGTCCTTTAACAACCACATTTACCCTTGCATCCGTGCACTGTGCCGCCAGCCTTACACTCACCAGAAGTTTCCATGCTTCTTCATATTCAAGAGTGCATCCGGCATCAGGATATGCCTCTTTAAGTCGTTTTATAACCTCAAGTGCAAGTTGTTTCTTTGTCATAAGTATTCACCTCAAATGTCCGTTTAAAACATTTATTATATTTTCAGATATCAAAAGTCTCCAGATCCTCCGGAATATACAGATTGCCGTTATAATACTTCCTGCCTTCTTCGCTGTAAAGCCGCTTTCTGTCTTTGATATTACTGTCCTCTGTGTGATACAGTATCAGATTAGATACTCCAAGTTTTTCTGCAAGTTCACAGGCATCCTTGACCGTTGAGTGATGTTTCTCATACGGTTTGAACACATCCGCCTGTGAATAAAGACAGAATGCTTCATGCAAAAGCCATTTGCTGCCCTTGGCATATCTTTCCTCACATTCATTATAAGGTTCGTCTCCGCAGCATGTGAACCTGTCTCCGCCCGGCAGTTCCATCATAAATCCAAACTGTTTTGCTTTGGTGGAACCAATATCAAAAAAAGTTGTCCTGCATCCGATTATCTCGTATGCCTCGCCGTCTTTCACTTCATGCAGTATAATCCTGTCTCCGATAAGCCTGACTTCCTTAGGCTGCAACAATTTCTCCGCCATCTCATACAGAAGTGCCTTAACTTCATCATGTGCATATATGATAACATTTCCATCATATTTACCACCGTTCATTTTCTGTCCGATTATCCTGATCATCCAGATGATTCCCAATATGTGGTCAATATGCTTATGTGTAACAAATATCGTATGTATACTTCCTATATCTATCCCGGCCTGCTTCAATCTGGTCAGTATCGTACTTCCGCCGCCCCCATCCACAAGAAAAACTTCATCGCTATCCTGCAATGCAAAACATGTATTATAGCATTCCGTAACAAGTGCGTTGCCCGTTCCAAGAATTGTAAGTTTCATATACGTATCTCCTGTAATTTTATGAATCTATAATAACACAAATATCCGGAGTGTGCAAACAACTAACACCCCGGCATAACCCCCCTGACGGCACGCTCTCGCTTGGCTGCACGCGCAACGGATGCTAAAATCCGCCTTTGGCGGATTAAGCACCGGCGTGTGCAGACAGCCGCAGGGGGC
>FR889241.1:28757-136789 GCA_000431815.1 Butyrivibrio sp. CAG:318
CAGCCGCAGTGGGTTTATGTCGGGGTGTTTATGTATTCATTGGCCGGGTGGAGCCGGTTCTACGATCGGAAATGTGTCATATGATTCACGCGGAGATGCTCTCACGACTGTTTATGGGTTTCTCCGCGGGTTGCTTATGTATCTTCAACCGTAATGTAACTGCATCTCAATCAGAACTGTATCCTATCCTCCACGCGCGGCACTATCCCCCCACATAATCCCGAACTACCCTCGCGCGCACTATAACGCCGGACTGAACACTTCCGCGGCTGTTTGCAGACGCCGGTACTTGGTTTCGGTACGAAACCTTAGTATCCGCTGCGCCTGCAACCAAACGAAAGTGTGCCGACGGAAATGTTCTGGCCGGCGGCATCCGACGGAAATGTTCTGGCCGGCGTTTACTTGTCGATCAGGTGAGTCAGTGGATCTACAGGTGTATCGCCATTATCGAGTTCAAAATAGAGGTTGCTGCCTTCCTCGGTAAAGTACCTCGTCGGTTTTGCGATTTTGCCGATAACGGTTCCGGCTTCGACTGTGTCGGATATGCCGACTGCGGGCTCCTGAAGCTGTCCGTAGGTTATTTTATAGCCGTCTCCGACCGATATTACCATGCTTGTCCCAAGGATTGGATCCTCATAGATGTTTTCTACAAGACCAGGAGCGGCACTCTTAACGTCCGTGCCTACCTCTGCTGAAATGATTATCGCCGGGTTACATTTGTACTGGTCGAGAGTCGGGAAGTATATGGTGTTGTCCATGTTGTATCCCAGAATCACATCTCCATCCACGGGCCAGACAAGGCTGCTGCCATCGTTAAAAGAGAAGACAGGTGCATTTACCTGCACAGGAGTCTCATCCTGCACCTGCGCTGCAGGAAGTGTCGGTGCGTCCGTAGCCGGCTCGCTGGCTGACGGTGCCGTTGTGACAGGCTCTATTCTGGTCGGAACCTGTGTGTCTTTTTCCGTTGAATTGTTGGCAATATTAAGGTCGATATAGTTCTGTTTTTTACTGTTTGAAGTTGCCCTGACTATCGAAATTACTCCCACAACCAGTGCAGCAACTATGGCAAGACTGGCTACAATGGAGAAAATTTTCTCGCCGTCAACTTTTCTTTTTTTTCTGTTCACAATTACCTCCATCCGTGCAGACCATGTATATACGTTCTGCCGCAATTTAGTGTATACAGATATCTTTTCCGGATTGAGATTTTTTATACATTGGTTATGGTTATATTTTTATAATAATAATTCAGAATTTCTTTGTACACTGCACCGGCGGATGCTTTGGTTCTGGCGTTGCATAGGGACATTCCGTACCCAGCGCCATCTCCTTTTACCGTGAATATTACGTTGCCGGAACTGATGTTGACGGTGAATGATGATGATTTAAGACCCATACATGAGGCAAAAGTCTCGCCGTCCGTTGTGATGCGCCCTGCCATTATTTCCGTAACATATCCGGAATCATCTCGCTCTATTATCTGAAATACACCGGCGTCCTCTGCGTCCATCCTTATGTCGGGCCATGTGTTTTCAAGACGGTCGAGGGCTTCACTGTCAGTGTATTTTACAACCGAGATATAATTATCGTCATTTCTGTCCTCCATACAGTCGACGGAAGAGAGATAGCCGATATCGGAAGCTCTTGTATAACCTGTACTGATTATATGAAAATAAGGAATGAATAATTTGTTATCATATTGCATAACCTCATTCTTGGTATCATCAACAGCCTTTTTTATTGTATTATAATATGTACCATAATCACTGCCCCAGGCAGTCTGCATATCGCCGGTACTCATAAATTTGAGGGCAGGGCCGGCAGAATCAGCCGCTGCCCCATTTGATTTCACATATTCCCCATAAGTCCTGATTACCACTGCGAACGCTTTGAGGAATTCCGGACTGTCTTCTGCCTTATAGTATGCTGCAACCGTTCCTATGACGTAATCCGTCATATCCATATCACGGATGAACAGGTCATTCTGCTTAACAACCGTTTTTACCGCGTCCTTTCCACTACCGCTGCCATTGTTTCCGGTCATGCACATTGTTATGACAAATGGAACTATAAGACACGCTGCAATATAAATTACTGATTTTAAAATGGTTTTACGCATATGGCACTGTGCTCCTTCCACTTATTGTATGTTTTTTAACAGAAAAATATTCAGTACAAGTAGAAAAAAAACACTTTATTTGATATACTGTATCTATGCTTGTATTTTATAGAACAGCAGAGGCATTGTATTATGATTTATGATAATAGACCAATAGGAGTATTTGACTCCGGAGTCGGCGGTATAAGTGTTCTCCGCGAACTTACATCAATTATGCCGAATGAGAATTATATATATTTTGGCGATTCACTCAACGCACCTTACGGAACAAGACCGCTTGATGAGGTCAGAGAGCTTACCTTTCATACGGCCGGCTACCTCATAGGAATGGGCTGTAAATGTCTGGTTATTGCATGCAATACGGCAACAACTGCCGCGGTAAGGGCACTTCGCGCCAAATATGAAGGCGTTCCCGTCATCGGAATAGAACCTGCGCTTAAGCCGGCTGTACTTCATAAGCCGCATGGACGTGTTCTGGTTCTGGCGACCGCTGTCACACTTCATGAAGAGAAATTTCACAGGCTTATGGCTCGTTATGAGAATGATGCCGATATATTTACACTTGCCTGCCCGGGCATAGTGGAGTTTGTGGAACGCGGAATTATAGAAGGAGAAGAACTGATTGAATACCTTAAGCAGCTTTTGCGGAATTATATCGATAATCCGCCCGATGCCGTTGTGCTCGGATGCACACATTATCCTTTTGTGCGCAAAGCAATTGATTCGGTTCTTGGCGGACACGCGGAAATATTTGACGGTGGCAACGGAACCGCACGGGAAACGGGACATCAGCTTAAGCTTCACGATTTGTGTGCTTCGCCGGATTCTTTAGGAAATGTAACCATACTTAACAGTAAGCCTGAGATGATTCCGATATCTGAATGGCTGTTAAAGCTGCCTATTGAATAATTTTTGCAGGAGTGTTATATATGATAATATCAATTATTGTGCTTACAGCAATTCTTATCGCTGCACAGCTCATTCTCTCAATCAAACAGATTAAAAAAGGCGCCCCGGATGGCAGGACGCTCTTAATTATAACAATTGTATTCTCAGTTATATGGATTCCCTTAAGTGTGTTCAGACTAATCTACAGCCTGACACCTCTTAAAATATCGTGGTTCATCATTACAGTTGTGTATATGATATTCACCATATGGTATACGAATTCACTGAGCAAACAGATGAAACACTGATTATCTGTCTGTATAACTTACAGCCTCGATTGCAACGGCGCCGCCGCGGACTACCTCAAGTCTGTATCCATAGGTTTCGCTAAGCAGTTTTAAGAGGCTGTTATTTTTATCCTCGGTCATCGTACATTCAAAAAGAATTGTATTCTTGTTGTAATCTTCTATCTTAACGCCGTACACCTGGGATATTCTGAAAGCCTCAGCTTTATCTTTCTCAGTGCAGCTGTTGACCTTGACAAACATCAGCTCTTTCATATGTATTGGAAGATCAGTAAAATCCATAACTTTGACTACTTCCACGCTGCGGTTAAGCTGTTTCTTAATCTGTTCAAATGTCTTATCATCACTTGTCACACCGATTGTCATACGGGACATAGTCGGGTCTTCCGTAACTCCAACGGTAAGTGTATCGATATTGTATGATTTGCCGGAAAAAAGACCGGAAATTCTTGCAAGTACACCTGTTTCATTCTCTACATATATGGAAATCCATCTTTTTTTCATAGTATCCATTATCATATCCTCCTAGCCGAACATCATATCCGAAAGAGCGGCTCCGCCCGGGACCATCGGATATACATCATATTCACAATCAAGCATAAATTCAATAAGTGTAACTGATTTCGTATTCTCTGCGGCACGCTTAAATGCCTCATCCATCTGTGCCTCGTTCTCAACACGGATGCCGGTACAGCCATAGCTCTCCGCAAGCTTTACAAAATCCGGTACATATTCCCCGCCGGCACATGTACCGTCTATGCGGCACTGCCTGTTACAGCTTCTTGAATAGCGCAGACATGTGCTTGAATATCTCTTATTATAAAACATTTTCTGCATCTGCTTGACATTTCCGAGGTATGTATTATTAAAGATACACAAAATGACCGGTGTCTCAAGAGCATGTGCTGTCGCAAGCTCCTGAATATTCATCTGCGCTCCGCCATCGCCGGATATACAGATTACAGGATTGCCGGGGTTGCCTATACTGGCTCCGATTGCCGCCGGGAGGCCGTATCCCATTGTGCCGAGACCGCCGGATGTAAGGAACTGTCTCTTTCCGTCCATGCGGATATATTGTGTGGTCCATAACTGATTCTGTCCGACATCCGTCGTAACTATCGAATCCGGGAATAAATCATTGATTTTGTTTATGATTTTCTCCGGAGTCATTCCTTCATAACCGGACATCGTTATAGGGATTTCTTTCTTCCATTCATCTATTGATTTAACCCAGGCATCACTCTTTACGGCTGCCGCATGGGTAAGCATCTCATCAAGCGCGGTCTTGGCATCCGCAACGATTGGAATATTGACTACAATATTTCTCGAAATTGATGCCGTATCTATATCTACATGGATTATTTTTGCATTCTTTGCAAATTCCTCTATCTTGCCTGTTATCCTGTCTCCGAATCTTACGCCGATTGCAAAAAGAACATCACACTCGGATATTGCTTTATTGGAGGCATAATTACCGTACATTCCGATATTGCCCACATACATAGGATGGTCAGTAGGGATAACTCCCTTGCCCATGATTGTCGTGATTACCGGAATACGCATTTTCTCGGCAAGATGCGTGAGGCTTTCTCCGGCGCGGGAAATCTTTACACCGCCGCCTGCCAGAATTACCGGCTTATGTGCCGATTTAAGCATTGTCATCGCTTTCTTAAGCTGTCCGACATGCACACCGTTACTTGGCTTATATCCTCTTATTGATATCTCTGACGGATACTCATCCGATCCCATCTCAAGCTGCACATCCTTCGGAATATCCACAACTACCGGGCCAGGTTTGCCTGTTCTTGCCACATAAAATGCCTTTTTGATAATCGTTGCAAGATCCTTGCGGTCTCTTACCGTTACGGCATATTTGCATATATTACGGGTAACTCCCACAATATCAACTTCCTGAAATGCATCATTACCTATGAGGTCTCTTGATACCTGACCGGTAAAACATACAAGCGGAACACAGTCATAATTGGCCGTTGCAATACCTGTCACAAGGTTAGTCGCACCCGGTCCGCTTGTGACAAGGCAGACTCCGACCTTACCGGTGGAGCGCGCATATCCGTCTGCCTCATGTACAAGTGCCTGCTCATGGCGCGGCAGTATTACATCAATATCGTCCGCATCATATAAAGCATCAAATAAGTCAATTGCCATTCCGCCCGGATATCCAAACACGGTATCCACGCCTTCCTCTCTTAATGCCTTAACAAATAATTCTGTTCCTTTTATATCCATCAGTATATTCCTCCTGCGCTTTACATCTGCTTGCGAACGACCATATATTCATCGCCGTTCTGAAAATACGGACAGTTTCTTACACTGCCCGACATAAAATTATACATCTCGTCTTCATCCAGATTAACGGAGCAGCTGTAACTCTCCGTCTCTTCATCATATTCATAATATCCGCACATATCGCATATATCCTGTGCCATATCATTCGCCTCCAGCCAGTACATATCCGGTCTCGCAAAGACCGGTCAGATTACCGTTCGTAAGTGTTATTTTAAGAATGCGGTCTCCCGCCGTCTGTATATAATCGCACAATTCGCTGTAATTATCAACCGAGTCGGCATAAATCGTAAAAGTAACATCATTATCTTTCACAACGTATGTCTTTTCGTAATAATCGTTACCGTTTCTTCCGTAGAATAAAACTTCTGCTTTATCGGATACATCTAACAGTTCACCATACGAATTGGGATAAGCATCCGCTATTTTGATGACTGTCTTATCTTCTCCGATGTCATAACTTTGTATAATTCCTTCACGCCATATTGTGTAATCCGGTTCATACTTCGTACAGCCGGCGCACATTACCATTATAACTGCCAGAACGGCACATGTAAATATCCTCTTATTCATGCACTTCCTCCAATTCATATACTGTATATACACGGTTATCCGCCATGGTTCCGAGAAATCTCCTGTTATTGCTATATATAATACAGTAATCTTTTGAAATATCCACCTGTCTTGTATTTCCTCTTCCGGTCAGCTCCGTTCCGACAAAAGACGTTCTGCTAAAGACATATTCCGGATTATTATCTGCTACATTATCCACAGCAAATAAATCTTTATGCCAGGTTACCGGCACACCTTCCATATTATCCCGCAGATATTTTCTCATATATTCCATACTTGCATCAAGATATGCAAGTCTCTTAATCCGGTAATCTCCATACGGATATTCCGGTTCGAGTTTACGTCTGTCGGCATCGGTCTTCATTCCGATAATCATAAATACGATTGCGGCAATCGCGGCCAGCCAGACTATATATCGTGCTAACCATGCCACCGTATATAACTTGTCCTTATAGAAATCAAATCTGAAATAAGACTCCGTAATCCGGTTGTAGACAGTGAATTTCGCACCATCTGTGGTAAGCCTGAGTTCACATTCGGAACTTGAGTTAACCGGCACCCTGAAAGTATCCTGAATATAGTTCTCACTGGATGCACTATAATATGTACCGTTCTTTTCAAATTCTGTCGGAAGGCATCGTTCTTCATTGGCTCCCATCATAATACAGCTGCTGCCATAATTGATTATATCAACTGTCTCAACGCCGGCATTATCACCGTCAACCGTATATTCGCCGCCCAATTCCGGCTTTAACAGGAATACATACGCAATTGCAGTTAATATCACAACCGCCGCACACAGAGCGGTATATAAACCTCTGCGCATTTTCTTAAATGAAAATACCACGGTCAGGGATGATGCGAGTGTAAAGACAGCCACTGCAATAATTTTAACTATCATAAGCTCTGCAGAATAATCCGTCCGTATACGTTCTGCTTTATTCCATGATATAAAATTGCTGAGCGTATGCAGTTCGCTTACCTCTTCACCGCTGTTGCCGGTAGCTTCGACATCACAATCATCCCAAAAAAATATACTGTCTCCGCCGATATACATACACAAATTATCAAGCTCATATCTGTTGCTGTCATAAAGGCTTACCTGCACTCCCTTAGGAATGATTTCCTTGGGAACGTCAAACTCCAGTTCGGCATATCTGGTAGTTCCGGTACCCGCCCATCCGTACAATGAATCTATATAATAATCATCAATAACTTCTTCAGCGTCATAAGTATTGTTTACGTTTCCTTCATCATCAGAAATAGTATATACAAAATGCACGGAATCTCCGTTATCTTTCATATCAAATATTCTGGTCTTCTCATCAGATGCGTATATGTATCTTCCGTCATAAGTGTTTTTCCTGCTGCCGATTATATTAACTGTTACCAATGCCGCTATGGAAAGCACCACAAGTGCCGCTGCCACAATCCTCACAATTCCGGTAAATTTTTTCATATTAACCCTCCATATTATATTATTGTCATAAATTATTGCTTAAATGTCAAGTCAAGCTTGAATTTTATTTAAAAAAGTGTAAATTATATAATTAGTATTTTAATCGGAGTGTGTAAATGATAAAGCGCATAGAAATATTATTTATTACAATTATAATAACCGGTGTCCTGTTTATATCCGGATGCGGCCGCGTTGCTGTACCTGAATATTCTTCATCGGATGTAATGCTTGAAGCATTTGATGAGTATTGTATGACTTACAATATCTCCAATGCCGAAGTGCGCCTCGTAGACGGAACCGGTGAAACTCTCTGGGATGCCTGCTACGGTGAATCCGAAGGAGATAGTCTTTTTGCCGTTGCAAGCATAACCAAAATGTTCACGGCAGCTGTTATTTTCAATCTTGACAAGGAATCACTTCTGAGTCTTGATGACTGTATCGACAGCTATCTTCCGGATGGCATCGTGGATGGAATTGCCGTGATTGACGGGATTGATTATTCGCATGAAATTACCGTCCGCGAGCTTTTGTCGCACACGTCGGGCATTGCGGATTATTTCAGTGAAAATTCAGATGAATATATATCAATTCGTTCGGAAAGCTACTACAAGAACGATGTATTATATGATTTTGACCTTGCTCTGGATATGACGAGACAGCTGGAGGCACATTTTGAGCCCGGAGAAGATGATCAGGCCTATTATTCTGATTTTAATTACCAGCTTCTCGGCAAAATAATAGAGACCGTCACCGGACAGTCTCTTGAATATAATTATGATAAATATATCATTTCACCCGCGGGACTTGATGATACATTCCTGTTTGAGCCGGGAATGGACTGGGGAGACATTCTTCCCATTGATATGCCCTGCGGCACAACGACCCGTCCTCTTATGGAGTCCGGAGAACGCTCTGCCGGCGGTCTCATCTCAACCGTGGATGATTTATCCCGTTTTATACAATCATACATGAACGGCGAATTGTTTGATATATCATACTTTGAGGAGATTTATGATTTTGCAAGTCTCGGCGCCGGACGTCCGGATTACGGACTCGGTCTTATGCGGTATGATGACAATTACGAACTGTACGGCCATACCGGAAGTTTCGGAAGTGAACTTTTCTACTGTCCTGACCTCGATATATATATCATCTGCAGTGCCAACAACTGCAGTAATGCCAAAAATATGAATCTCATTAAGTATCTTCTTGACTGCTATGCACGGTGATATTTCTTTTGGCACCGTACAGCAACGCAGCCATAAATGCTGTTGTCGGAACAGTAAGTATTACGCCTATGCTTCCGGCAATTCCCTGCATGATTTCAATTCCAATCGAATAAGAATTGATAATCTGTCTGAGCGGCAGATTATATGCATAGTCAAGCACGAGAACGCTTATCGAACCACCGGCAAATGCAAGGATGAGCGTATTGGACATTGTTCCCATCATATCCTTGCCGACATGCATTCCGCTGATAAACAATTCCTTCATTCCCAGCGTCTTTGATTTGTCATGGATTTCTGCTATCGCAGATGATACAGACATTGCCACATCCATTACTGCACCGAGCGATGCTATCAATATACCGGCAAAAAGAAGACCTCCTATCTTAATCTGCGTATTCTGACCTAAGTATACCAATGTCTCTATGTTGGACACATTATATCCGTCAATGTCTGCTGCGAGCCCGAAGATCCATGCGCTCAATCCGGAAATCAGCACTCCGAGTGTGGTTCCGAGTATTGCGGATATTGTCTTGCGGTCATTGCCGCCTATCAGATACATCGTCACAATCGTTGTAACCACTACCATTATTACCGCTGCCCAGAATGGCGACATTCCAAGATATATCATCGGCAGGAACATAAATATGATCATTGCGAAGGTAAATATAAGTCCTATCACCGATTTTATACCGTTAAATCCCCCTATACAGCATATCAATGCCAGAAATACGGCTACATATGCTAACACTGCCACCGTTCTGTCTTTGGAATACACTCCTACCGTGGCGTTATCACCCGATACGCTGAATGTAACGATGACTTTATCGCCTTTATAACAGGTTGCTCCGAAAAGATTTCCCTCAGAACTGGTTGCTTCATAGATTTCGCCTTTATGTGAACCGCTTTTTATCATCACCTTCAAAAGCTGGTATCCGGCTCTCTGTCCGTCAGGCTGGAGGTTATCTGTCACAACTTCAGTTACAACTGCTTTTTCGTACGAATATCCCTTCATTGAAACCATTTCTGTTTTTTCAAAAGAGTTAAGCCGCCAAAGGGCAGCCCCAAGGGCTGCCACAATGACAAGTATTATTGTACACTTGATTAATTTATTTTTCATTTACTGCTGTTTTCTCTTTCTATCTGATACAAGTACTGCTGTAAGTCCGATAAATGCAACGCCTGCAAGTGTAAACCAGATTGCCATTCCTGTTCCTTCCTTGGCATAACCTGCGACTACATCTTTGTCATCATCCTTGACATCGTCCTCTTTATCATCATCCTTATTGCCATTATCGATTTTTACAAGTTTGCTTTCAACATCTGCAAGTCCGGCTGCTGCACTTGCAACATCTTTGGTCGTTGCTTCTGCATTGTCTGCGATGGTCTGTGCTGCATCGATAAGTGCCTGTGCCTCTGCGATTGATGTGTCTGTGTAAAGTCCTGACTTCTTAGCCTCATCAAGTTTCTTCTGTGCTTCTTCGATTGCACTTACGAGTGATGTTTTGTCTGCCTGCTTAACGATTGTGTAAGCTGTTGCAATTCCGCCGTCTGCTACAAGTTCTTCGTTCGTAGCTGCATCATAGGTTCTTACGGTAAGTGTTACATCAGTGATATCGATTACGGAATATGTAGGTCTCCAGCTCTGGCTTCTTGCTGCGATGTAATCCTGCTGTGTACCGATTAACTGATAATACTTACTACCTGTTGCCGAGTTAGCCTCAAAGTATACTGTTCCTTCAGGATCGATTACTTTATGTGCATTATCTGCATTGCTTTCAAGATTGTAGCAAATGTTGTCGTTAAGATAAGCATTGAAATCATCTGTTGCTGATGTTGAAGGAGCCTTTGTATAATCTGTATGGTCTTTTCCGTCTGTAGAAATCTGGTATGTTCTTGAATATGTATGGTCATGTCCCTGTAAAACAGCATCGAAATCATAATTATCAATGATCGGTGTAAGCTGTGTTCTTAAAACCATACCGTCAGTATCTGAGTGGTCATATCCTGAACCGTAGATATCCTGGTGGAACATAAGCACTCTCCACTTGGCATCCTTATTGTTCTCAACTGCTTCTTTAATAACATTTTCATGTGTTGCGCAGTTGTAATTGTTGGTATCAATACTTACAAAGAGTGTGTTGCCATATCTGAAATAGTAATCTGTACCTGCTGTTGTGGCTCCCTCTGTGTTCTCAGCTTTGACAGCTGCATTCGGCGTATTGAAATGGTTCTGGTAATTGACCGACTTGGAATCATGGTTACCGATTGTGGTTGCTATCGGTGTGCTTCTAAGCTGTGACGGATAAAGAAATCCTGCGTATTCAATCTGCTGTTCAAGCTTATCCTCCTCCTTTGTTACCTTGGTCTGATTGATCTGGTCACCTGCCGAAAGGATGAAGCTGATATCTGTATGTGCACTGAGTGCTGAATTAAGTGTTCCCTGCCAGTTATAAGCATCATTCATTGCATGATACTCTTTGGTATTGGAATCCTGTCCTACTGATGCACCGATC
Organism: Butyrivibrio sp. CAG:318; assembly: GCA_000431815.1. Lineage (GTDB taxonomy): Bacteria > Bacillota > Clostridia > Lachnospirales > Lachnospiraceae > Eshraghiella. The sequence continues at coordinate 40,151 of FR889241.1, forward strand.
TGCGGGTCACCCACATACATAACCGAGAAGCTATCGGTGGATTTGGTTGAGTAATCAATTGCATCTGACCACTTGCCGTCACAGTAGTACTGATATTTATATGAAGTATTCTCATCAAGTCCGGTAACGGTTACCTTGTTTGGATAAAGAGTAACACTTGAACCGTTTTCAATAACTGTCTCTGCCTTATCGATATTCTGTGTTCCGTCAAATGTTTTAATCTCTTTTCCTGTTGAATCAAGAAGTCTCACCATCGGAGTCTCCTTGGTAAGTGAATACCATCCAAAGTTAAGTTCTGTGGCATCCTTGCCAGGTGTAAGAGCAACCTGCTCATAATTACGGCTTAATGATGTCCACTTTGTCTGCCAGTCAGCCCATGCTTCGCTGTCTGCATATACATTGGAATAAACCGTTTTCTCTTCCGACTCATGTCCGTCTTCCACGAAGCATGCGTCCTTAACCTGGCTTCCGGTTGTCTTGCTGCTTGATGCATCATTCCATGCAGCTCTCATTGAACTTCTTGCATACGCACATGTTGTTCCCATTACCATACCTGCTACCATTGTTGCAGCAAGCATACCTGATACAATTTTTTTGCTTTTTCTCATAAAACTCTCTCCTTGTTCTACGCTTAAATGTTTTTCATTCAACACATATTAAGATAGAGTCGGTATGTAAAAAGCAAAACCGCCGTGCTGTAAAGACTGTGTAATGTCTTCGTAAGCACGACGGCTGTATTATTAAATCGTATTTACTTTCAATTTCTTACGTTTGTGAATTGCCTCGTATATAATCATTATTATTACCGAAATAATTACCGATGGGAAAAATATTGTTACAAATGCATGTGAAAAACTTGCATCCGGCCACATGTATAATGTAAACATCCTGACAGGTGATTGTATAAAATATATCCATAAACTTAATTTACCTACCGTTCTGCTCACACTATTATTACATAGCCGCATAAAAATACTTTGTCCGCTCATGGTAATTGCAACAGCTATTGTAAAAAATATATTGATTATATTTACACATGTAGCCGTACCGTAATTCATCATGGCGATACATGCAATATATAAAATTGGCTCTGCAAACCTGATTGTGTTTTTTCTGGCTTTACTCATCGTATCGAATGAATTTTTGATATATTCCATTATCACATAGGATAAACAGCCTAAATTGATGCTTACAAAACCTCGTAACAGTCCATATTTCATAAATCCGGTCCATAAATCAATTCCATGATAACCTTCCTGTGTCATACCATAGAATCCGGACAATGCAACTGCTATAATCGGTGCTGCTATGTAACAATAATTACGTCTCCATTTGCGAAGCAACGGATACGTCACAAACATAACAACTAACATCGCAGACACATACCATGATATACCCAGGACATTGGTATTCGGTATTCCTGACATATCCAATAACATAATATTAGGAATTGCACATACTAATTTCATGATGAATTTTCTCATACCTTGTTCATGCAATATGTCAATACCGTTTCTAAATATATACATTGGAAATGCCATCATCCATGCAATAATAAATGCCGGAAAAACAGTTTTTATTTTTCCCCATATAAATCCGACATTTTCCTTGCCGATTTCTTTAAGACCGGTATTTTCATCCATACGCATTACATGTGCCGCCATGAAAAATCCGGACACTACGAAGAAGAACTCAACGCCGTATCTTCCCCATACAAAAAGAAATGTGTCACCATGATAGTACTCCCCTACATGCATTACAACGATGATAAGGCAGAATATTATTTTCCACCAGTCTATAACACCATTGTATACTTTTTTTGCCTCCATATCCAAAAGCCTCCATATGCTATTCTATAACATTTTTCTGATAGTCTATCATAACATCATATATACGCTTGCAGTTGTTGTGGTCGCTGAACTCGAAGAAGTCATCCGCTCTTGCACGGTATTCATCCTTCATCACACAGTTATTCTTCATATAGTCAATAAGTGTATCTATGAGTTCATCATTGTTATGGCATATCTCACCGAATGCCATTGTATCATAGTGATACGTTCCTTCCTCATAATGCTGGGGAATGTCGTCATGGTGAAGGTATACCAGCGGTTTGCGCATATAGGCGAAATCAAACTGAACACCCGAATAATCCGTAACCATAAGGCTTGATTCCCTGAACACCTTCTCATAGCTCATATCGCCTGTCGAAGGAATTATGTCCACATAATCATTCTTATCGAAATCATCCACCTGCGGACTTACAATAGGATGAAGCACATATGCTATCCTGTAATTGTATTTACGCGCTGCATCAAGAAGTCTGGTATCATTAATAAGAGAATTATAAATTCTGTAATAATCCGTTTCCTTGAATAATGGGTTGTAATCCCTGGCAACGCCCTCGTTACGTGTAACCGGTACAGAAGCCTGCATTCTCCATGTCGGAGTTATAAGAATCTGTCTCTTATCATCATTGATTAATCCGTCATAACGCGGCACACCCGTAAGTTTAAGTGCATTAAATCCGGCATAATCATACACCGGTCTGCTCAGATTATCAATCTCATACTTGGATGCACAGAAATATAATCTTGTATTATCGCGAAGCCGGTTCTGTGCAATCGCTATTTTCTGGATCGACATTCCGTGCTGCACGCATGCTACATGAAAATGTATAAGGTCTCTTACATGCGCCGATGCCGACATTGAATAATCGTTGAATGCAAATACCGTGGAGTTGCTTATGACCATCATATCCGCATACAGAAAAATAAGTCTGTGTTTAATGCTCCTCCTGATAAGCGGTTTGTAGCCCTCTGCCTTAAGCCTCTTGCAATCCGGGCATTTCTTGTCGACAAGATAGTATTTCTTAATACCGTCATTCTGTGCCGAAGCATATTTAAAAATATATTCGGAAGAATCTCCTGCCTTATAAATCTTATCGATAAACATCCATATAGGTTTACGTTTCATGAACGGCTTACATATAAAATACGCCATTCTGACAAGCAGGAACTTATATGTTTCAAGTTTACGCGACATTAACATCTCAAACCAAAGCTTCATCTCACGCTTAAAGATTGAGCGTTTACGTATCTTATATATTACAATCGTTGAGAATTTATATGCTGCCATATAATTTTCTCCGAATGTCCAGTAACTGTTTTTAAATTTACCGGAAAGACAGCTTGTATGTGAATCAAATGAAATTCTTAACAAATCTTCCCATTCACCGACACTGTATTTAAACGCAATTGACTGGCGTTCTACGTTTTCAACCGGAATCACTACCCTGAAAGAAATTCTCTTATAGAATGAAATTCCGAAAAGCTTCGTATGTGAATATCTCTCGCGTTTCTCAACTTCGATTATTCCATTCTCAGTCTCAACATAAAAATGTCCTTCTTCGATATCATATATACCTGACAATGTACCGTCTATTGCAAGTTTACCGTCACGGTAATCCATAAACTGGATATTCACCTTCTGGCTGATTCCTGATGCCGCAAGAACACCTGCCGCGCCGTAGTACGGCTTACCGTTAAGATAATATCTGGAAAGCCTGTACGATTCGTCATGATATTTTATCTTCATGAAGAGTTCCTGAACATAGAATTTCTTGCCGCAGAATTCAAGGTTATGGCTGTTCATTATTATCTCATCATCGATGTGCTTAAGCACCCTTGACCATGACCAGAGATAATCCTCTGCCTCCTCTATAGGCACGCAATGCTTATTAAGGTTGTTTAAATTGGCTTCCACCCTGTTGTTAAGTGCATATATTGCCTGTGTCTGGATTATAGCAGGTACTTTGCCGTTCATTGACTCAAGGTACGGAACCCAGAATTTGTCAATTGCCTCATAATACCATTCTGCCTCATAGTATCCTTCAAAAAATACCGTGCTGTCCTCACTTGCCTCATGAAATTCATATATCTGTTCATTGACATAAAGCATCTTCATTTCTTTCAGCATTATATCAAACAGAAAGGCCTTTTCAGTTTCATATCTGATATCTGTTCTCAGAGGCCCATTTTTCCAGTATGACGAATCAATCCATGTTCCCTCAAGGAAATACGGAAGACAGTTATACTGTGTATTAAAATTAATCTCAAGATAAGGCAGTGTACTTTTTATTCGTGAAAAAACATCATTTATGACTTCGCCTTCATGTTTCTTTGCCGGTATTGCGAGTTTATATCCATGTACGGACTCAAGATATTTAACCATACTGCTAAGGTATGAAGGACCGAAGCTGCTTCCTGCTTTGATAACGGTAACGAAATGTCCATTGACATCACCGACAGCATTAATATCATAAGATTCGGATATCCTGACATTAGGCCATTTGGCAAACTGGGCAGCTGCGTCATCTGTCAATGACTTATCTTCTGAACATATAATAAGTTCCACTTTGTCGGCAGCTATATCCTGCAATTTAAGGAGGCTTCCTGTCTTAGCATTACAGGACGCCTCCTCTGATAAAATGTATATTAAGGACACCGCAATGTCTTTATTATACATCATAAGTTAATTCCTCCTTGGCAAACTTCTTATAATGCTCATAATAATAATGAGAACGAAGTGTGTAAAGATCTTCCGGTGTCGTAACCTTAATGTTATCACGCTCACCGATAAATATATGGATATTCTCACCAAGTTCAATAAGGAGATCCGCTGATGATGTCGGATTTACAAGTCCTCTCTTGGCTGCTTCCTCATGTGCCCAGAGAATCTTACGCATAGTATATCCCTGCGGAGCCTGTGTAATGTACATATTCTCCCTCGGCATATTGGTATTGCAATTCATTCCGTCAGTACTTACAAGTACCGAATCAATGCTTCTTACAACCGGAACAGCCGTCTCATACTCTTTGGCAAGTTCAATACAATCCGATATAAGCTGCTCAGACATTACCGGTCTTACTCCGTCACAGATAAGAATTATATCAGTATCGGTTGCATCTTTGGCAACTTCAACAACTCCGTTATGAATCGACTCAAATCCGTTAGCTCCTCCCGGAACAATTGCTTTAACTTTCTCAATCTTATATTCTTTGATAAGATCCTTAAGATGATCTATACCTGTTGCTATACATGACACAACAATATCATCTACAAGCGGATGCTTTGAAAAATTCTCAAGCGTTCTTATAATGATAGGCTTGCCGTCTACCTCGATAAACTGTTTAGGTGTATTTGCTGATTTCATTCTTGTACCGGTTCCTCCGGCAAATAACATTGCGTGTACCATAAAATCCTCCTTCATAAAGTGCACTTAGTTTATATCATATCAGCGTATTTACTGATATCGTATTCTATAATCGTATGACGTTCCCTGTCTGCTTCGTCAGGTATCGTCATATAGTTACCGTATAAATGTGACAGATATTTATGAATCTCCTTCGGGAAAAAATACTGTCTGTCCTCATATTGCATAAGTACCGGATCCATAAACCATTTTCTTAAATACTGCTCACCGCCGAAATGTCCTCTTCCTGCCGGTATTGCAATAATGTCTGATTTATCGTTATGACAGTTACTCAATGCTTTCTCTGTTGTAAGCAGCCATTTTCGGAGACTTCTGAATGAAAATAAAGTTCCGATTGCTTTCTTCTTGCCAAGCATGCGTCCGAGTTCCGGATCTGCTTCAATAACTGCACCCATACGCCGGTATTTATCCTTAATCCTTACACACGAGCATATGAACTGTAATCCGTCAGAAGTAAACCTCTGCCACAGCCGTCCGATACGGCTCTTTCTTACATTCTCTATCGGGAATACATCTATAAACAATCCGGCATTCCTCTTATCATTGTCCGCCGGTTCAACAAAACGTGTTCCGTTAAGCCTGATCTTCATAAAATTCAGATCATAATCCGGAGATGTATTGATATTCTGAACTGTGTATTTACCCGGATATGCCTTATTAATAAGTTCCGGAAGTCTGTCATAGTCTTTACGCAGAAGACATATATCTATATCGTCATCCCACGGAATGAAGCCTTTATGCCTTACCGCGCCGATTGCGCATCCTCCGGTCATCACATACCTGAGATTATTCTCCGTGCATACATCATGAATATCATCCATGATAAGTAAAAGCAATTTCTGAACATCATGTACATCCTTATCGCTAAGTGTATAATGCACTTTCTCATATTCAGCCCATTTCTTAAGTGAATGAAAAGTACTTAACATAATCTTACCACCCGTATATCTTCATGAAATGCACCTGTCTCTTATCCTCAGGCGGCAATTCCATATAATCGCCAAAAAGAGACGTCAGATAATAGTCATAACATCCCGGTGCCATTGCCTTACAATCTTCAAAATCCATAGGCACACCGCTCACATATTCTTCTCTCGGACAGCTTTCCTGTGGTCCATAGCCGAAAACTATTCCGGCAACATTTGTTGAACTTTCAAAAGGATACTTCTTCGCAATCCTTTCAATGTATCTGACCGTTCTCTTTCTTCCCCAGATTGCTCTGGCAAAAGGCTTAAGCACCGGCTTTATGAGTGCCTTCACCTTATTGGCTCCTGTTCCGGTCTTCGACTTGACAAATCTGAGTCTCTTACGTGCTGCAAGCACCTTACGGTAAATACTGCGTACCTCGTCTTCATCGTCCGGAAGCCCGTCCATCGGAAAAATATCTATCCACAGATAACGGTCGTACGGATCATCTATATATTTCTTATCAACTCTTGTGTTAAGATCAAATATCTTACACATAGGATCATTCAGATTACCCAGGTCGGATGAATTAAAACTATATCTCGGCATGAGAGGCTGTTTACGGACAATTTCCTGCAGCTTGTCATAATCCGGCCTTGGCATAAGCAGGTCAATATCATCATCCCACGGAATAAAACCTTTATGTCTTACCGCTCCGAGGAGTGTACCTCCTGCCATGTAATATCTTAAATTATACTGTTCGCACAATTTTATGAACAGCTTCATCATCTTCAATTCACGTTCATGAACTTCTTCAAGCGAAAGCCGGTGTTCATTATGCACTTCGCCCATACTATTACTCCTGTTTCGTAGCAAGCATGCTCTCTATCATTCTCTTATACATATCGATAAGTCCGATTTCCGGCTTCCATCCGAGTTCCTGAAGCTTATCTGAATTAAGATGCATCTTAACATCCGGAGCATATCCATATACAAGCGCATCCTCAGGTATATCAAGAATCACTTTAATCTTATCATCTGCAAGTTCTTTGGCTACCATTTCAGCCATACCGCGTATTGTAATGCTTGATGCCGGATTAGCAACCGTATATGCCTCTCCGTTATTACCTCTGATGAGAAGAAGAAGAATGGCTTTGACAACATCCCTTGTATAACAATAATTGCCAACCGACTGCCCTGCTGTATGAAGAACTATGTCATTTCCGTTAATTGCACTCTTGGCAAACTGGGCAAATACCCTGTTCTCTTCATAAGGGATTCCGGCGCCGAATGTCTGGGCGAGTCTGGCTATTCTTACCGGAACATTGTATTCTCTTGCATATGATGAACAAAGACATTCACATATTCTCTTACCTTCTGAATATGAACTTCTGACATTATGAATATCAATATATCCCAGGTCGTCTTCCTTTACATATTCAAGTGAAGGGTCTGTAATTCCGAACGCCTCCATCGATGAAAGATATACAACACCCTTTGCGTGTACATCCGCTGCAAATCTTAATATATTATCTGTTCCGTCAAATGCCGTCTTGATTGTCTCTACCGGATGCTCAACGAAAAATTTGGATGCTGTCGGGCTTGCCGTATGGACAATATAATCAACCTTATCATCAATCTTAATTGAATCCGTTATATCCTGACTGACTATAGAAAGCGCGTCACTTTCAAAACCGGCATACAATCGTCCTGCCTTCGCTGCGTCCCTGACAAGTGCAATTACTTTAATTCCGGCATTATGTCTCTTATTCATATTAAGAAGTGCCTTGACTGTCTGCATTCCGACAAGTCCCGTCGCTCCGGTCACCATAACAGTAGTATTGTAGAGCTCCTCAAACGGCAGGCTGCTGTCCGCTATATTATCAAGATCCTCCTGTAATACTTTATCAATCATAATATATATCTCCTTATATGATACAATTATCTGTAGTTTACCACTTTCGATATCAAATTACAACTCTTTACCCGCACATTCAAGTGCAGCCGCAATTACTTTATCCATATCGTAATATTTGTACTGTCCGAGTCTTCCGCCAAAAATAACATTGCTTTCTTTGTCCGCCAGTTCGCGGTATTTTTCATACAATGCATTATTTTCTTCATTATTCACAGGATAGTATGGTTCCATTCCCTGTTTCCATTCCGACGAATATTCTCTCGAAATCACCGTTTTAGGCTGTTTTCCGAACTCAAAATGCTTATGTTCTATGATACGAGTATACGGTACCTCACGGTCAGTGTAATTAACAACGGCATTGCCCTGATAATTCTCACAATCAAGCACCTCAGTCTCAAAGCGCACGCTCCTGTACTGAAGCGGTCCGTAACAATATCCGTAATATTCGTCTATCATTCCCGTAAAAATCGTTTTCCGGGCAATATTCTTATTATCCCTGATAAAATCAAAATAATCCGTGCCGGTTCTTACCTCAATTCCTTCAAGCATTTTCTCTATTATTGCCGTGTATCCGCCGATAGGTATTCCCTGATATCTGTCATTAAAATAATTGTTATCATATACGAATCTAAGTGGAAGTCTCTTGATTATGAAAGCCGGAAGTTCCTTGCAGTCCCTTCCCCACTGTTTTTCTGTATAACCTTTGATAAGTTTCTCATATACATCACGGCCGACAAGCGACAATGCCTGTTCCTCCAGGTTATGCGGCTCTGTAATTCCAAGATCAGCTATCTGTGATGCGATTATTTCCTTGGCCTGCTCAGGGGTTCTTATATTCCACATCCGGCTGAAAGTGTTCATATTGAACGGCAGATTATAAAGTTCATCCTTATATACGGCTACCGGCGAATTAATGTAATTGTTGAATTCGGCGAAACGGTTAACATAATCCCATATCTGCTTATCGCTTGTATGAAAAATATGCGCACCGTATTTGTGCACATTTATTCCCTCCGTACTCTCGGTATATATATTGCCTCCGATATTATTCCGCTTATCTATTACAAGACATGTTCTGCCCTTCTTATAAGCCTCATGCGCAAATACAGCGCCGAAAAGTCCGGCTCCGACTATGAGATAATCGTACATAAGTCCTCCTTACCGTTAAGACATAAACTCATCATAGACCGGCATTACCTCGTCTGTCGGTCCTATCATTTTAATATCGCCTTCATGCAGCCAGATTACACGGTCGCAGAACTTACGAATCGTATCGCTGTTATGTGATACGAGGATTACTGTTCTGCTTTCATCCTTGATAAGTTCCTGCATCTTGGCACCGCTCTTTTTACGGAACTTGGCATCTCCGACACTCAGGACTTCATCAACAAGCATAATCTTCGGTTCAAGAATTGCCGTAATTGAAAATGCGAGCTTTGAGAACATTCCGCTTGAATATGTTCTTACAGGCATATCAATAAACTTTCCGATTTCGGCAAAACTTATAATCTCGTCCATCTTCTCGGTTATCTTGTCCTTAGGATATCCGAGAAGCATTCCGGAAAGATATATATTCTCTCTTCCTGTCAGTCTGGTCTGGAAACCGACACCGATTGAGAGAAGTGCCAGAGAATCAGTATAATTCTCTATTGTTCCTTCATCCGGTGAAAAAATACCGGCAATAGCTCTTAAAGTCGTTGACTTGCCGCTTCCGTTTTTACCGACAAGCCCGACAATTTCGCCCTTCTTTACGTCAAAAGATATTCCCTTAACAGCCTCAAAGACATCCGCCTTATTCTTGCGCAGTTTAAAAAGACTTCTCCTTATGGACATATTATGGAGACATTTATACCTTATATGAAGATTTCTTACTTCAATTGCATTTTCTTCCTGCATTTAGATCACCTTAATATAACTATTTTCATATTTATAGATAAGCTTAATTCCTCCGACTGTCATCAGAAGTCCTACGACAAACCACGCCGCTAATACCTTATATCCAACATTTGACGAATAGATAAGGCAGTTACGCATGGAAGTCATAAGAAAAGCCATCGGGTTACACTTGCCAAGAATCGTTCTGAACGGTTCCGGAACCATGTCCAGTTTGTAGAATACACCTGACATGTAAAACACGACTCTGAGCACTACATTTATGACATTCCTCAGGTCCTCAACGAATACACCGAAATGCGCTATAATTGCGCTGAACCCGAATGTCACAAGGAAAAGTGTGATAAATACCGGTATCACCCAGAGGGCGTATATCGTAAGATGTACCTTATAATATATCATAAGCACAATGATAATGCCAAACGACACTGCCATCTTGAACGCCAGCACCAACATCTGCGTAAAAATAAGTGCATACTTGGGTATATATACCTTCGTGACGATTGATTTGTTCGATGCAACGATTTTGACGCTCTGCATGACATTTTTATTGAAAAAGTCCCATAACGTTATACCGATTATAATATAGAGTGTCATGTACTGACCGCTCTTGTTAAAAATAATTGTATAGATAAACCAATATACTATTGTAAAAAGTACAGGTTCCAAAACCCACCATAACCATCCCAGATATGAACCGGCCACTTCCGATTTCAGGGATGACTTTGCAGAAAATCCTATATATTTATAGAATTTCTTCATATCTTTGATAAACTTAGCCATATGCCTTTTTGCGCACGCTCCTTTCTGTCAATCCCGTTCAATATAACACTAATATTACGTAAAGTCAATAAAACTATACCCCGCACATGTTAAATACGGGGTATAGAGATATTAGTTATTCATATTAATTAAAGTTCGACTTTAACCTTATCGAGATGCCAGATATCGCGCACATACTCTTCGATAGTTCTGTCCGATGAGAACTTGCCGCTGCATGCTGTGTTAAGCATGACGGATCGAGCCCATCCTTCGCTGTCCCGGTATTTTTCTTCAATCTTCTTCTGTGCATCGGCATACGAACGGAAATCCTTAAGGATAAAGTAAACATCCGGCTTCGCATCATAGAGAAGTGAATTGTAGATATCCCTGAAAAGCTCAGGATCCTCAGGTGAGTAGAAACCGTTGATAAGCTGCATAAGCACCTGTCTGATTTCCTGGTCGTTATTAAAGATATCCTGAGGGTTATATCCGCCCTCATTCTGGTATTTGATAACTTCTTCAGCTGTAAGTCCGAAGATTACCGCATTTTCTTCTCCGACTTCCTTGACAATCTCAACGTTAGCGCCGTCCATTGTTCCGAGTGTCATCGCACCGTTAAGCATGAACTTCATATTACCTGTACCTGAAGCCTCTTTGCTGGCTGTTGAAATCTGCTCGCTGACATCAGCTGCCGCAAAAATAATCTCAGCATTGGATACACGGTAATTTTCAATAAATACAACCTTAATCTTGCCGTCGATACTCTTATCATTATTGATAACATTGGCAACATTATTGATAAGTTTGATCGTGAGTTTTGCTCTTCTGTATCCTGCTGCTGCCTTGGCACCGAAAATAAATGTTCTCGGATAGAAATCCATATCCGGATGCGCCTTAATCTGGTTATACAGATACATTACATGAAGGATATTAAGAAGCTGTCTCTTATATTCATGAAGTCTCTTAACCTGTACGTCAAAAATCGAACGTGGGTCAACATCAACTCCGTTATGCTCTTTGATATAAGCTGCAAGTCTCAACTTGTTCTGGTATTTAATCTGCATAAATTCCTGACGGCTGAGTTCATCATCTGCATATACCGCAAGCTTCTTTATCTGTGAGAGATCTGTGATCCACTCATCGCCAATCTTTCTGGTTACCCAGTCAGCGAGAAGCGGATTTCCGTGAAGGAGGAATCTTCTCTGTGTAATACCGTTGGTCTTATTATTGAACTTCTCAGGCATCATCTCATAGAAATCCTTAAGTTCCTGTTTCTCAAGAATTTCCGTATGAAGTGCTGCTACACCGTTTACAGAGAAACCTGCAACGATTGCGAGGTTTGCCATCTTAACCTGACCGTCATAGATGATTGCCATCTTGGCGATTTTGTCCTGATTGCCTGGGTATAATTTCTTAACCTGCTCAACAAATCGTCTGTTAATCTCTTCAACAATCTGATATATTCTCGGAAGAAGTCTTGAGAAGAGTTCAATAGGCCATTTTTCAAGTGCCTCAGCCATAATTGTATGATTGGTATATGCACATGCCTTGTTGGTAACTTCCCATGCTTCATCCCATGTGAGTTTCTCGTCATCCATAAGAATTCTCATAAGTTCTGCTACCGTAACTGTCGGATGTGTATCGTTAAGCTGGAAGCAGATTTTCTCATAAAGCTTTCTTACATCATCATGTGTCTCTTTGTATTTGGCAACTGCTCTCTGAACACTTGCTGATACGAAGAAATACTGCTGCTTAAGTCTTAATTCCTTACCTGCATAATGGTCATCGCAAGGGTAAAGGACTTCGCAGATAGTTTTTGCAAGGTTCTCCTGCTCAACTGCCTTGTGGTAATCACCTTTGTCAAAAGAATCAAGGTTGAACTCCTGGATAGGCTCTGCATCCCAGATTCTTAATGTGTTTACAATATTATTGCCATATCCGACAACCGGAAGATCATAAGGTACGGCGCGTACACACTGGTATCCTTCCTGTACGAAATTGTCTCTTCCCTTATCATCAACATAAGATCTTACATATCCGCCGAATTTAACTTCAACCGCATATTCAGGTCTCTTGATCTCAAATGGGTTACCATCTCTTAACCAGTCATCCGGAATCTCAATCTGATATCCGTTCTCAATCTTCTGTGCAAACATACCGTATCTGTATCTGATTCCACAGCCGTATGCCGGATATCCGAGTGTTGAAAGTGAATCGAGGAAACATGCTGCAAGACGTCCGAGGCCACCGTTTCCGAGTGCCGCATCCGGTTCCTGATCTTCTATAACATTAAGGTCAAAACCAAGCTCATCAAGTGCTTCTTTAACTTCCTTGTAACATGTAAGGTTAATCATGTTGTTGCCGAGCGCACGTCCCATGAGGAATTCCATCGACATATAGTACACTGTCTTGGCATCCTCTTTCTCAAATTCCCTATGAGTTGCAATCCATCTGTCGATTATATAATCCTTAACCGTATATGCAACTGCCTGAAAAACCTGCTGTTTGCTTGCTTCGTCAATTGTCTTTCTGTACATGTTCTTGACGTTTGACACTACCTGTTTTTTGAAATCTTCTTTGTCAAACTCCATTTTCTCCATCCTGATTTCTCCCTTTGTTTAATTTTTGGAAACACCCAATGTAACTGTCTCGCCATTGATATTCCATTCCTTAGAGTAACCTTTTATTTCTCCAGATATTATGTCGGTTGCAAGAACCTCCGCCTTAACGGTATCTGAATTTTTATCCAGAAGCGCGGCAATTTTATCATTACCTTCCGAAGAAACGGTAATCTTATCCATTACTTCAAATCCTGCTTCTTTTCTCATGGTCTGTATCTTACTGATAAGCTCCCTTACAAAGCCTTCCTCAATAAGTTCAGGAGAAAGATTTGTATCAAGAACAACCGTCACACCGTTATCACTTGCCGATTCAAAGCCTTCTGTCTGTGCAATATCAATAAGAAGATCATCCTTGGTAAGTTCAACTTTCTCTCCGCCAAAATCAAATGTAAGCATTCCATTGGCATTGAGCTCATCCATGGCAGCATTGCCGTCAATTGCCGAAAGAGCCTGACGGATCTGTCCGAGGAGTTTACCGTACTTAGGACCTACTGTCTTAAGCTGCGGTTTGAAGCTGTATGAGCTGTATGCTCTTACGTCATCCGTAAATTCCACTGCCTTAACGTTAAGTTCATCCTCAATAATTTCCTTGAAAAATTCCGGAACTTCAAAAGGTGCCTTAACATACATTTTGCCGATAGGCTGTCTGTTCTTGATATTGGCTGCATTACGGCACGCACGTCCGATAACAACGATTTTAAGAACTTCATCCATATTCTTCTCAAGCTCTTTATCAATATATGTTTCGTCAGCTACAGGATAATCACAAAGATGTATGCTCTCCGGTGCATCCTTATCGATACTCTTGACAAGATTGAGATAAATTTCCTCTGTCATAAACGGTATCATAGGAGCTGCTACCTTGCAAAGTGTTACAAGACAGGTATAAAGTGTCATGTAAGCATTTATCTTATCCTGCTCCATTCCCTTAGCCCAGAAACGTTCTCTTGAACGTCTTACATACCAGTTGCTGAGGTCGTCAACAAATTCTTCAAGAACTCTTGTCGTCTCAGGAATCTTATAATCATTAAGATAAGAATCCACTGATTTCACAAGTGAGTTGAGCTTACTTAAAATCCACTTATCCATTACGGAAAGTTTATCATATTCAAGCTGGTATTTGGTTGCGTCAAATTCATCTATATTCGCATAAAGCACGAAAAATGCATATGTGTTCCAGATTGTTCCGAGGAATTTTCTCTGTCCTTCGGTAACGGCCTTATCGTAAAATCTGTTCGGAAGCCATGGTGCCGAATTCGAGTAGAAATACCATCTGATTGCATCTGCGCCATGTGTTTCAAGAGCATCAAACGGATCAACCGCATTGCCCTTTGATTTACTCATCTTCTGGCCGTTCTCATCCTGTACATGTCCGAGAACGATTACGTTCTTATACGGTGCCTTATTAAACAGCAATGTTGATTCTGCAAGCAGTGAGTAGAACCATCCTCTTGTCTGGTCAACAGCTTCAGAAATAAAGTCTGCCGGGAACTGCTTCTCAAAAAGTTCCTTATTCTCAAACGGATAATGATGCTGTGCAAAAGGCATTGCTCCCGAGTCAAACCAGCAGTCGATAACTTCCGGCACTCTCTTCATGGTTTTTCCACAATCCGGACACTTAATTGTTACCGCATCAATGAACGGACGGTGGAGTTCAATATCGTCAGGACAGTTATCCGACAATTCTTTAAGTTCTGCAATGCTTCCTATGGAGTGCATCTTGCCACAACCCTCGCACTGCCAGATATTAAGAGGAGTTCCCCAATATCTGTTACGGCTGATTCCCCAGTCCTGAACATTCTCAAGCCATGCGCCGAAACGTCCTTTTCCGATTGTCTCAGGAATCCAGTTGATTGTATTATTGTTACGGATAAGGTCATCCTTAACCGCTGTCATCTTAATGAACCATGACTCTCTCGCATAATAGATAAGAGGTGTATCGCATCTCCAGCAGAACGGATAATCATGTTCAAATTTAGGTGCTGCAAAAAGCTTACCTTCCGCATCAAGGTCTTTAAGGACTTCAGGGTCTGCTTTCTTAACGAAAAGGCCTGCATAAGGCGTTTCCTCAGTCATATCACCCTTGCCGTCTACGAATTGTACAAACGGAAGATCATATTTACGGCCTATTCTCGCATCATCTTCACCGAATGCCGGTGCAATGTGTACGATTCCTGTACCGTCTGACATGGATACATATCCGTCACATGTCACGAAATGGCCTTTCTTGTTCTGTCTGGCTGCTGATTCCGCAGCACATGCATAAAGCGGCTCATACTCTTTATATTCAAGCTCACTTCCTTTATATGTCTGAAGAACTTCATAAGCCGGTGTTCCCTCTTCTCTCTCAAGTGTTCCGAGAACCTTGTCAAGAAGTGCTTCTGCCATATAATAGGTATATCCGTCAACAGCCTTAACCTTACAGTATGTGTCATCAGGGTTGACGCAGAGTGCCACATTGGATGGAAGTGTCCAAGGTGTCGTTGTCCATGCGAGGAAATAAGCATCCTCACCTTTAACCTTAAATCTTACGATTGCCGAGCGTTCCTTAACTGCTTTATATCCCTGTGCAACCTCATGTGATGAAAGAGGGGTTCCGCATCTCGGGCAGTAAGGAACAATCTTAAATCCTTTGTAAAGAAGTCCTTTATTCCAGATTTCCTTAAGGGCCCACCATTCGGACTCTATGAAGTCATTATCATATGTTACATAAGGGTGGTCCATATCGGCCCAGAAACCGACTGTATTGGAGAAATCCTCCCACATTCCCTTATACTTCCATACACTTTCCTTGCAATGCTCGATAAACGGCTCAAGTCCGTACTGTTCAATCTGTTCCTTGCCGTCAAGTCCGAGCTTCTTCTCAACTTCAAGCTCAACCGGAAGACCGTGTGTATCCCATCCTGCCTTACGCGGTACCATATATCCTTTCATTGTCCTGTATCGCGGAATCATATCCTTGATTACACGCGTAAGAACATGGCCGATATGCGGCTTTCCGTTAGCGGTAGGCGGTCCGTCATAGAATGTATATGATGGGCAATTCTCACGCATCTTCATGCTTTTTTCAAAAATCTGATTGTCTTTCCAGAACTTTTCAATCTGTTTTTCTCTCTCGACGAGTTTCAATTCTGCAGAAACTTTCTCGTACATCTTACTCTTCCTTTCAATAAATTATATTCTGACACGGCAACGGTAATTTAAAAAACCTCTGCCGGTAATTGGCAGAGGCCTGAAAATCAATAATAATCAGTGTGCTGCATCGCAGCATCCGTTCGGCATACCAACATATGCGTTCTCTGTAACGGGAGAAAACCGTCATCTCTTAATAACCTTAACGGCGTTCAGATAGAAACTCCGGAGTGATATTCATCTGATTCCTACTTATACCGCATCACAGCACCGCGGCTCTCTGAAATGTTCGGAAAAAGACTACTGTCTCCATCAAAGTCTTAAACATAATTATTATAGACATATCGTGTTCGATTTGTCAAACACTGTTTTAAATTTTAAAGCGGTATCCCACGCCCCATATTGTCTCAATGTACTGCGGCTTAGATGTATTATATTCTATCTTTTCGCGTATCTTCTTAATATGGACAGTTACCGTTGCAATATCGCCCACGGAATCCATCTCCCAGATTTCTTTAAAAAGTTCTTCCTTCGTATACACACGGTTAGGATGCTTGGCAAGGAATACCAGCAAATCAAACTCTTTTGTTGTAAAATTCTTCTCCTCACCGTTTACAAAAACCCTTCGCGCGGTAAGGTCAATTTTGATTCCTCTTATCTCAAGCTCCTCATTCGACTCAGCATTGGATGACACAAGCCTTGCATATCTTGACATGTGAGCTTTGACACGCGCTACGAGTTCGCTTGGACTGAACGGTTTCGTAATATAATCATCCGCTCCGAGTCCCAGCCCGCGTATCTTATCAATATCCTCTTTACGTGCGGAAACCATAAGGATAGGTGCGTTGCTTATCTCTCTTATTCTCTCGCATATCTCAAAACCGTCCATTCCCGGCAGCATTATGTCAAGAATATAGAGATCAAAATCCTCACTCATGGCAAGTCCCAGTCCGTCAGTTCCGTTATTGGCTATAACAACTTCAAAATCACTCAGTTCAAGATAATCTTTCTCAAGTTCCGCAATGCTCTGTTCATCTTCTACTATCAGAATTCTTTTCTTGGTACTCATTTTGTCATCTCCTGTCTTATTTCTATTCTTTATCTATTCTCTTGGGAACCGACTTGGCCTGTTTGTGTTTGATCATGGTGATATGCATTATTGTGCCGACTCCCGGTGTACTTTCTGCGCTTATCGTTCCACCATGATCTTTAATAATCTTGCTTACAATCGAAAGACCTATCCCGCTTCCGCCGGCGGCCGTGTTGCGTGAGGCGTCAGCCCTGTAAAAGCGGTCAAAAATATGCGGAAGGTCCTTTGGCTCTATTCCCTTGCCGTTATCTTCTATATCAATAAATACATTGTCACGGTTCTCCGTGAGTCTTATATCAATCGCACTTTGTTCTTTGTCGCGGTATTTGACCGAATTGCTTACGATATTATTTATTACACGTTTAAGCTGCTCCGGATCTGCTATGATCGTGGTCTTACGGCTGATTTCATTGGAATACGAAAGTCTGACACCCTCCGCATCCAGTTCTGTTCCTATTTCTTCAACACAGTCCTCAAAATAATCCGTAAGATTAATACATACGAAATTATATGGTACCCTGTCCGTGTCAATCTTTGAGTAAAATGTAAGTTCATCTATAAGTTTATCCATATCACAAGCTTTATTATATATGGTCTTAACATATCTGTCCATCTTCTCCGGTGTATCCACAACACCGTCCATTATTCCTTCCACATAGCCTTTGATGGCTGTAATAGGAGTTTTTAAATCATGGGAGATATTTCTTATAAGTTCCTTATTCTCGTTGTCTATCTTAATCTTATCCTCGGCATTTTCCAGAAGTCTTTTTCTCATGCTGTCAAAATCCCTGCAGAGTTCCGCTATCTCGTCCTTGCCCTCAACATCCATCTTAAAATCAAGATTACCGTTCTTAATATTATATGTGGCCAGTTTCAATTTATTGATAGGTGATACCGTTTCTTTATATATCCATGTGGTAAATATACCGCTCGTGAAAATAAGGATAAGCACGATACCCACAATTCCGTCAAAGATAAGCATCTTCATCTGCGGCACCAGTTCATCAATACACATGACAACATATGCATACCCGCTGTTGCCGGGATCGCCGTAATCTATGATATTGACAATCGCCTGCTCTTGTTCAAGATAAATTGCCGCTCTGTCAGAGTCCCCATTATAATCTATTCTGTTAATCTGTTCAAGGATTTCGTCAGAGCGTTCATCGCCGGAATAGACGCACTCTGAATTCTTAACCACTACAAGGAAAGCACTTCTCTTCTTGAGTTCTGTGTTTATCCCATCCATAAAATCATAATCCGAGAAAAGATACGGCTCATTATCCGCCGCGTCAGCCAGCTTGCTGTACTCACTTTCGCATATATTGAACACCAGGGCTGCAGGATTGATGAGTGTCTCGTATGAAGTCCCATCCGCATTATAGCTGCGCCTGATTTCCTTAAGTTTAAAAGATGCCACAAGTATAAGTGCCACTGAAAAAAGTAACACCGGCACAATTATAAGTATTGCAAATGATATTTTTAACTTAGTTGAAAGTTTCATACTGGCTCCTGTCAAACAAAAAGGTCCGGACAAATCCTGTCCGAACCTATTTTAACATAAAACACAATCAAAAAATACTAAAGTATTATAAACTTTATAAATATTTTCTTAAGTCATCTGCCTTGTCGGTCTTCTCCCACGGAAGGTCAAGGTCTGTACGTCCGAAATGTCCGTACGATGCTGTCTGTTTGTAAATCGGTCTTCTCAAATCAAGCATCTTGATGATTCCGGCCGGTCTTAAATCAAAATTCTCTCTGACAATCTCAACGAGTCTTGCGTCATCAAGCTTACCCGTGCCGAAAGTCTGTACATTGATTGATGTCGGATGTGCAACTCCGATTGCATATGACAGCTGTATTTCACATCTGTCTGCAAGTCCTGCTGCCACGATATTTTTGGCTGCATATCTTGCTGCGTAAGCTGCAGAACGGTCCACCTTGGTGCAGTCCTTTCCGGAGAAAGCTCCGCCGCCGTGTCTTGCGTATCCGCCATATGTATCTACAATAATCTTACGTCCCGTGAGTCCGCTGTCACCCTGCGGTCCGCCTATTACGAAACGTCCTGTAGGATTGATGAAAAACTTGGTCTTATCATCGACAAGTTCTGCCGGAAGAACCGGATCCAGTACGTATTTGCGGATATCCGCATGAATCTGTTCCTGTGTAACATCAGGATCATGCTGTGCTGATATTACAACAGCATCAAGATGAATTGCTTTATTGTTCTCATCATATTCAACGGTAACCTGTGACTTGCCATCCGGTCTTAAGTACTTAAGAGTGCCGTCTTTACGAACCCTGGCAAGCTGTCTGGCAAGCCTGTGTGCAAGTGCTATAGGATATGGCATATATTCCTCGGTCTCATTGGTGGCATAACCGAACATCATTCCCTGGTCTCCGGCTCCGATTGCATCGATATCAGCATCATCCATACCGGATTCTTTGGCCTCAAGTGCCTTATCAACTCCCATTGCGATATCCGGTGACTGTCTGTCAAGTGCAACCATTACCGCGCAGGTATTTCCGTCAAATCCGATATCAGTACTGGTATATCCTATTTCCTTAACCGTATCCCTTACTATTTCCTGGATATCAATATTGGCTTTGGTTGTAATCTCACCCATTACAAGCACAAAACCTGTGTTGCAGCATGTCTCGCATGCGACACGGCTCATCGGATCCTGCTCAAGCAATGCGTCCAGTATCGCATCTGAAATCTGGTCACAGACTTTGTCCGGATGTCCTTCCGTGACCGATTCTGAAGTAAATAAAAATTTCTCCATCGTAATCTCCTTTAAATTATAGTATTAAAAACGAGTCCATACACAAATATGGACTCGATTATAAATTCGTAATCAAATCCACTTATTGCTCGAAATTGCCATATATCACATAATATATGTAACTTCTAATTTCGCTCAGGCTGGCACCTTCCTGTTAAGGGGTTGCCGTGACTTCTCAGATCCTATGTATCTCCATCACTCTGAATAAGCGGGATTAATTCCATGTATTAACTTGTTTTACGCATAACATTGTAAAGCCTGTGAGCCCGATAGTCAATAGGCTATTTACAATTCATATATTTTGTCGAGATTAAGTTTCTCGAGCTGTTTGCGCGGACCGACAACACACATGCTTCCCGCGGACACACATTTACCGAGTGCATCTGCGATTCCAGCAATGTCTTCCGGGCGTGCATTCAGAAGATTTTTTCTCCGTAAACATCTGCTTTCGTAGCTTATTCTTCTGAAAAAAAGCGTATCTGCGATATTTCCTTTGATTTTAGGTGTAAACACCGGTGACATATCTGCAACCGCTCCTATTATATATTCAGTTATATCATCGCATTCCGCACAGAATTTTTTCAGAAATTCACCTATTTTATCTGTGTTCTTAATGAATCCTGCAATATCCGGATCTCTGTATGTGTAACATGATGCAAATCCGTTCTCCCTTACCTGGAAATCCGTTCCGTATGCGCCGCCCTTAACTCTCACAACGTTCCACAGATAATCTAACGAAATTATCTTGGATGCCAGTATTGCCCTTTCCGAATAACGTAATCCATGTGCCATCATGCTGCTTCCCATTACCGCAAATGACACATCAGAAGGTATCACTATTCCCTCCCTGGCAGGCTTGTTAAGTTCGATCAGATCATGTCCGGCTCTCTCATTTCCCGACGTGAATGCTCCCGTAAAGAAATCCGTAACAATATGTGCACAATCATGCATCGTTCCCGTAACGCTGACGGTCATTCTTGTACTGTCAAATATGCGTGGTTTAAGTGCTTCCATACACGCTTTGACCTTGGGATATTCCACGTCAAAATTATCTCCTATATCCTTAAGCCAATTGTAGTATGTAATACCTCCGCTGTATTCGCCCACAACTCCCGAAAGCGACCATGATGATGCCACGCGGCTCATCGCCGCACCGATTCCTGATGATGTGACTCCATCTCTAAAATCAACTATATACTGATGTACGATATCCTTAATGTCCTTCAGGTCATCAAAACAGCAGTCGTTGATAAATTCGGCAATGAGTTCCATGGCCGGCTGTATTTTTTCCTCAAGTGCACTGAATGCAATATAATACTTCACACTGTCAGATACGTTTTCGTTTCCCGCATATGATACTATGCCCGAATCAAGACTTCCGCAATACATTCTTAGCAATGCCTGAATCTTGGACCCGTCATGTTTAAGCGTACGGCTGTTGCCGATTATTTCATTCATAAGCGAAAGAATCTTAATGTTGTCAGCACTTATACCATCTATGTCAAAATACAGTGTAACATATAATATTCCATCCGTATTTATAGGATGCAACAGAACATCGCAGCCTTTGTATCGTTCATATTCACAGGCAAAATCCTCCGGCTTGTCATCTATATCTTCTATGGCAAGCGACGGAAGTGACTCAAGCGCTTCCTTCGTATCCGTGCTGCTCTGCCATTTTTCCAGTTCCTGCTGCATGGCAATATATTCTTCGCGTGTTCTGTCATCCCATCCGGAGGTGATTCGGAGTATCCTGTCTTTTTCCCTGTTGCGCCGTTCTTCTCCGGCTGTATATGACGGATGCATCACATATTCGCACTTATGATTATTCTTAACAATCACACGTTCAAGTATATCTTCAAAATACTTTCCGGCAGCTCCTTCATGCAGCTTCTTAAAAAGCCCGTCTGTAAGAAGATTGAGCTCCGGACTTCCGCCATAACAGATACTTCCGGTAACTGAAAGTGTATATGCCAGCCCCCTTGGTGTTGAGCCGAAATCTCTTTCTCTCATGGCAAATTCACACGCTGCAAGACTGGCCTCAAGGAGTTCCCTGTCTATACCTTCCGAAACGACTTTTTGAATGGTATCATTAATAATATTTATTACCGCATCCGTATTATCTTCGGAAACATTGATAACCTGTATCATTACCCATGGCTGTTTCACTCCCTCGATTACACTCATGCTTACATCCTGCGCCAGGTCATTCTCTAACAATGCATTTACCAACGGTGCATGATTGCTTCCCGTAAGGATATCCGAGAGTATCCTCATAGCCACTATGTCTTCGGCATCCGCATACGTTCCGAACACATATCCGAGTCCGATTAATACTTTGTCCTCATCACTTTCCTGCGGATTGATCTCGTATTGCACATCCATGCGGCCGGCATTTACGCTATTTTGCAGTTCAACCTGCGGGATATCATATTTATCCGCAGCATCGTATTCACAAAGGTATCCGTCCAGAAGTTTAAGTACTGCATCAATGTCTACGCTGCCGTCAAGAACTATGTATGCATTGGACGGATGATAAAATTTCTTATGTGCCGCCTTAAAATCTTCATAAGACAATCCGGTTATAGCATCCGGGTCACCACCCGAAATATATCTGTAACAATTATCCGGGAAAAGCATTCTTGTCATGCCGTATTCCATTCCGGTATACGGGTCCGCAAATGCTCCTCTCATCTCATTATATACAACTCCTTTGTAACTTATATTACCATCACCGTCAAATTCGTAATGCCAGCCTTCCTGGCGGAATATCTCCGGTCTGGTATAGATAAGAGGATGCAGCACCCCGTCCATATATACATTTATAAGATTCAGAAAATCCTTATCGTTCCGGCTACAGACAGGAAAACTTGTCCTATCCGAGTATGTCATTGCATTCAGAAAAGTATTCAGAGAGCCCTTCATAAGTTCCACAAACGGCTCCTTTACCGGATATTTTTCCGAGCCGCCGAGAAGTGCATGTTCAAGTATATGAAAAACACCGCTGTCATCCCACGGTGTTGTCCTGAATGTGATGTTAAATGTCTTATTCTCATCTTCACGTTCAAGCCAGATAAGGCTTGCGCCTGACTTGACATGCCTCATTTCATGAAGACATGTATCTATTTCCAGAAGCTTTTTCGTGCCGGTTTCTTCAAAGCCATGTATCATAATTAAGGTTCCATTCTGCATGCAGCAATTGCAAGCGCTCCCGGTCCGATATGACATCCTATGCTTAACGATAACGGACTAATAAGCAGATTCCTTCCCGGAAAAGCTTCGTTGACTTCATCAATCCAGCTCTGTAATGTCTCGTCATCAACATGGCTGTATGCAATACATAATCTCATACGGCCCTGTTTATCAAGCTCTGCAAAGCGTTCCTCAAAATCCTTCTGCATTGCCTTGATCATAACATGTCTTGCTTTCTTCATTCCGCGCTCTTTGGCATATGCATCCAGCTTCTCGCCCTGAATTGTAAGTACCGGTTTCAGATTAAGTACGGTTCCTATCGCTGCCGCTGCCGCTGTTACCCTTCCGCCTTTCTTAAGGTATGCAAGTGTATCAACCGCAATATATATGCTGGCATCGTATGCTTCTTTTTCGAGACGGTTCTTTATCTCGAATGCATTCATTCCCTGCTTTGCGTATTTAAGCGCATCATACACTGACTGTTCCATGGTAACGGAAATTCTGTGATTATCCGCAATCTCAACCCTGCCGTCATAATCCTCGGCAAAAACCTTGGCACTGTTACAGGACTCACTCAATCCGCTGGACATCGGTATGTATATTATATCATCATATCCCTGTCCAAGGATTCCTTCCCACATATCCATAACATCTCCCGGAGATGGCTGCGAAGTGGAAACCTCCGCTCCTGCATCGAGAGCATCATAAAATTCTTTAACTGTCATATCAGTTTCCTGATACTTAACTTCTCCGTTTATAAAAAATGGCATTCTCATCATGAAAATCCCCAGTTCCTTCGCTTTTTCCCTGGAAATTCCACTGTTCTCATCCGTCATTACGGCTGTACTCATAATATTGTCACCTCATAATGAAATTCTGTTTATTTCATACTTAACATCTTGACTGATATTTATACAAGTATTAAAATAAAACAAAATCCACAGAAAGGCAATAACATTTTTCAAAAAATGTAGTTTAATTATACATGTGTATAATTATTTTTTGATAATTATGGAAGACAAACGAATTATAAAAACCAAAAAATATCTCAAGGACACACTCATCGAACTTCTTGATGAAATGCCTTTTGAAAAAATAACCGTTACCATGCTGTGCCAGAAAGCTGACATAAGCAGGATTACTTTCTATTCCCATTATGATGACAAATATGACCTCGTTGAAGACATTTTTCAGGATATGATAGCTGCCGGAACCGGTTACTATGATGAACTGGAAAATAGATTTAACAAAGATAACGATATTGCCTTGGGATTTTCACATGTAATGGACAGCATACTTAAGCTGTATTACAACAAGTATTATTTCTTCAGGCATGTGACACCGGAGCGTAATCCTTATCTCGCTTTCTCGTACTACAATCATGTGTTTTCCACCGTTGAGAAACATACCAACAAGGAAAATTCAAGACACCCGTTAAAATACAGCAACAGGCAGATAACAGGCTTCCTGTGCTACGGTCTTCTCGGTTTTATAAATGAAAGCCATAATGAAAATGATGATTTCCACAAGAATGAACGCGATGCGCACCAGCTGCTCTCAGATATTCTGAATAACGGAATACTGTTCTAGAAAGTGAACCCTATATAATTATGCCTTCCTTCATAAATCTTGCCCGCAGATCAATCTTCATCCGGTATATCGTTGTCTTGACTTTACTCTCGCTCACATCAAGCGTACATGCTATCTGCGCTATACTTATGCACTTGGCATATCGCAGCCGGAAAATCACGTATTTCTCTGCACTTACACCATTAAGGTAATCATTCATGACGCGTTTGATCTCGCAGCTGTCCATGTAACGTTCTATTGTCATGACATTTATCCCACAGTCTGTTTCATGCAGTTCCATCGGCATTCCCTTTCTCTTGCCGGCATTTTTCTTTCTCAGCACACTGTATGCTTCATTGCGTGCTATTCTCATAAGGTATGCCCGTAAATCACGCAGGCTCCTGTCCGTAATCCGCCTCCACGCCTTATAATATGTTTCATTCTCGCACTCCGCCGCATCTCGGAAATCACCCAGAACACCCAATGCCGTATTAAATATCCAACTCCCGTATTTGTCCTTAGTTTCCTTAATCGCACGCTCATCGCGATTGATATACAGCTCTATTATCTGCTCGTCCTCCATGTTCTTCTCCTCTGTATTAAATCAAGTATTTAATTATAAGATTGCTTTTTGTAAAAAAAAGTCACACTATTGATAAAATTTTTTCTCCATTTATTTCATTGTATGCTATACTCTAATGTAGTAAAAAAATACAGGAGCAGTTCTATGATTAAAATCGGACGAAATGACCCATGCTGGTGCGGCAGTGGGCAGAAATACAAGAAATGTCATTTTGAATTTGACGAGAGACTTGAAGATCTAAAATGCAGCGGATACAAAATTCCCCCGCACAAAATTATCAAGACACCGGAACAGATTGAGGGCATTAAAGCCAGTGCACGAATTAACATTGCTGTCCTCGACTATGTAGCAGAACATATAAAAGCCGGCATCTCAACCGAGGAAATCAACGGATGGGTTGACTCTGTCACAAGAGAAATGGGCGGCATTCCGGCACCTCTTAATTATGAAGGATTCCCTAAGAGCGTATGCACTTCCCTCAATGATGAAGTATGCCACGGAATCCCTGCAGATGATATAATCCTTAGAGACGGTGACATAATAAATGTCGATGTCTCAACTATTTATAACGGATATTTTTCAGACTCCTCAAGAATGTTCTGTATCGGGAATGTATCTGAAGATAAGAAGAAACTCGTTGAAGTTGCCAAAGAATGTCTTGACGTAGGACTTAAGGAAGTTAAGCCATTCACTCCTCTCGGCAATATGAGCAATGCGATCAACACGCTTGCCAAATCGCACGGATACAGCATTGTACGGGAGATAGGCGGTCACGGATGCGGGCTCGAATTTCACGAAGAGCCATGGGTCGGATACACACTTCCGGCCGATACCGGAATGATACTCGCACCCGGAATGTGTTTTACGATAGAGCCAATGGTTAATATGGGCAAAGCAGACATCGTCCAGGATGATGAGAACGGATGGACAATCTATACCGAGGACGGTTCCCCTTCCGCGCAGTGGGAAATACAGGTTCTTGTAACCGAAGACGGCGCAGAAATCATTTCATACTGATTCCAACCAAAAAAGCGTTGCACCATTATGATGCAACGCTTATATTATACTGCTTAAAATTACTGATTAACCGGTCCGTTCTGCGGAGCATATGCCTGCTGCGGTCCTCCATAGTTCTGATTCATATTATTCTTTGCATTGAAATCAGCAGCGGCAAGATTAAGTGCCTTGCAAAGTTTATGAAGATAGATAAACGGTCCCACAACTATAAATGAACCGAGTATATCCCATCCCCAGAATGTTCCGGCACCGAAACTGTAATTAATTCCTCTCTGTCTGAGGGCTTCACCTGTCTTGGCTGAAATTCTGTGCATCCACACAAGCGGAACAATACCCAGTGTAAGCCATGAGAAAATAAAGTAAACAAGGCAAAAATGCATTGTCTTCTTACCTGTCGGCACAAGTATATTCAAATCCTCACCGACTGTTGCCCAAAACCAAATTCCGTAGATTCCGCATGTAACAAGTGAAAGCAGAATCAACTTAACCATTCCTCTGTTAGTTCTCATAAACCAAACCTCCGTATGTATATTTTATTGCACGCAAAGTATCATCCTCGCGTCATTGAAAGTATATCATTAGATATACATACATGTCAATGCTTCATTATTATTTATCCTTAAATCCGACCGGTTTTACATTATCAATAATATTAAGTATATCCGCAAGTTCTTCTTCGGACAGATGGGTATAATCCGCAAGTTCTCTGACAGATGGCGCTGCTTTGCCTTCTTCCTTTAAATGCTTAACAGCTTCCTTGACAAGATTGGCTTTACCGACAACCGCATTCTCGGAATCATCTTCTCCTGTAATTTGTGATACATAGGCTTTCATGGCATCGTTGACCGCTTCTCCTGCCTCGGCTACCACATCATATCCCGAACCTGCTCCGATTCCGCACAATTCACCGAGCCTTATAAAGAGCGCAATGTTGCCTTCCTGAATCAGGTCTTCAAGTGCAACTCTGTCCGATGCGTACTCGTCTGCCAGAACCGCTACATTGGCAAGCATACTGTCGGACAAAGCATTAATAACCTCAGCATTACCGTTAAGAAGTTCATCATACATATCCTCAAGTTCATCTTCAGTATACCGGCGTATTCCTTTAAGATCTTCCATATATAATTCAAGTGCCTTAGAGCACCCTGATTCAACGGTATCAGGTTCCTCCTGTACATTCTCCTCTGTCTCCGGTGCTGTTTCTGCTGTCTCCTCCTCGTGCGGCGTACTTAAGTACTCAAAAACCATCTCCTTCTGTTCCGCACTGAGCTCCATATCATTAAAATATCCGAGTATTTCTTCCCTCGTAAGCGGTTCTGCCGACGTTCTTACTATCTCTGCAACTCCGCGTAAAGTTTCCATAAATGAATTTCTGTCAAGCATATCTCATTTCCTTTCCGGACGCGCGCAGCTGGTATGGTTATTTTGTCATAAACTGGTTATTTTCATTATACCATATCCATTGTATTATACTGACAATTCGATGACGCGCGATTCAATCATATTAACCTAAAGGAGATTATACTATGAGTAATACCAATACTGCAACCAGTAAAAAAAATGATATCAGAACCATCGCAGTCTGTGCTGTGTTTACAGCTCTGACCTGCGTATTTACAATGTTTATACAGATTCCAACCGGAAGTGTCGGCGGAATGGTTCATATCGGAAACATTCCTCTCTTTATCGCAGCCGCTTTCTTCGGTAAACGTACCGGCTCCGTTGTAGGCGGTGTAGGAATGGCACTCAGCGACCTTCTTACCGGATGGGTTCCGTGGGCACCGATCACGCTTATTACCGTAGGCATCATGGGATTTGTATATGCCCTTATTGTTGACCGTAAACCTACGCTTGTAAGGCTTATAATTGCATCTGTTGCCGTACTTGCAGTTAAAGTTGCCGGTT
The DNA here is from genome assembly GCA_000431815.1 of Butyrivibrio sp. CAG:318. Classification (GTDB taxonomy): domain Bacteria; phylum Bacillota; class Clostridia; order Lachnospirales; family Lachnospiraceae; genus Eshraghiella. The sequence goes on from FR889241.1 coordinate 68,797, forward strand.
ATTACATCGGTGAAACCATTATGTACGGAAGTTTCCTCGTCCCTCTTGCATCAATACCGGGCAACATAATCCAGATCGGCGTTAACTCAGTTATTGCAATACCGGTAATACTTATACTTAAGGCTACATGCGAGAATCTTATTAACAAACTCGCGCCATCAGCGCGATAATATCAGGAGGCAGCTATGTACAAAATCATGACACCGGGACCCGTCAGTGTTCCCGAACAGGTAATGAATGCAAGAAGCAGATGGTTCCCTAATCCGGACGTTGACACGTCATTCTGTGAAGAATACCACGACGTGTGTAAACGCATCGCCGGACTTTTACACACCGGTAATGAAGTATATATCCTTGACGGTGAAGGTATACTCGGCCTTGAAGCTGCATGTGCATCACTTACGGAACCGAATGACCGCGTACTCGTGATTGACAATGGCATATACGGCAGAGGATTTGCCGATTTCGTATCCATGTACGGCGGTACCCCTGTGCTGTATACATGTGACTACCGTAATCCGGTCAACCCGGATGAACTTTCGGAATATCTTGAAAAAGACCATAATTTCAAGTACGCAACCGTTGTACATTGTGATACTCCAAGCGGCATGCTCAATGATGTTTCCGCAATCTGCCCGCTTTTGAAAAAATACGGAATAATGACACTTGTTGACTCCGTTTCCGCCATGTTCGGTGCCGAATTCAAGGTCGATGAATGGCAGATAGACATTGCCTGCGGAGGTTCGCAGAAAGCTATGTCAGCACCTTCGGGCCTTACATTCGTATCCATAAGCGATGACGCTTTTAGTGCAATGCGAAGCAGGAAAACACCTATTGCTTCTTTTTACTGCAATCTGCTTACATTTGAGAATTATTACAAGGACAAGTGGTTCCCATACACAATGCCGGCAAGCGACATCTACGGACTCCGTGAGGCAGTCGGAATAATTGAAAAAGATAAAGACAGGCTTGTGCGGCATGCCCGCATTTCCAAAGCCGTAAGGGAAACTCTTACAGCCGCCGGCCTTATGCTTTATGCTGAATCCGGATATTCTCCGACCGTAACTGTATTTAATGTTCCTGATAATATTAAAACCGCCGATATAATTGAAACCATGAAAAATGATTATGGGATACTTATCGCCGGAAGTTTTGATTATCTTGCCGGCAAAGTATTAAGAATAGGCCATATGGGCAACTCCGCCAATACAGAAGATGTTGCCCTGACCTTAGATGCTCTTGATAAGACTTTACGCAGGTTTAATTTTGAGCCTGCATGCAGTCTCCGTGATTCGTTTATGCATAAAATGCAACAGCAATAACTCCCGGACCGACATGTGTTCCGATTGTTCCGCCGATTGTACGGTATTCAAGCGACGGCACATGTCCCTCCCATAAGGAGCGGCTGTCTTCTATATATTTCTTAAGCAATTCGTCTCCCAGACCCGTATATCCCAGCATAATCGGCATATCGAAATCTATCCCGCCTGCTTTTTCTATATGTTCAACAAGAAGGTTATTTCCCTGTCTGGAGCCGCGTGCTTTACCTATCACCTGCACTGCGCCGTCCTGAATGGTCACAACCGGCTTGATTGACAGCAGTCCTCCGGCAAAAGCAACTGTTTTGGAAATTCTTCCGCCTTTCTTCAGATATTCCAAAGTATCTAACAGAGCAATTATGTGTATTTTTTTCTTGCACTCGTTAAGTTTCTCAACTATTTCTGCAGCGCTGCATCCATCTTTGGCAAGCTGCATACCATACTTTATAAGGATAATTTCTCCTATCGTAACACTTTCGCTGTCAACAACATACACACCGTCAAATTTATCTGCGGCCATTACCGCGCTCTGGTATGTTCCCGAAAGTCCGGATGCCATTGTAACCACTATGACTTCACTGCCGTCAGCCACTGCTTCCCCAATTGATGTTTCAAAATCATAAGGCGACACCTGACTTGTTCTCGGAAGCTCATCACTCTCGATAAGTTTCTCATAAAATTCTCTGTGACTTAAGGTCACACCGTCTTTATATTCGTCATTTCCGAATGTTATGGTCATAGGAACAACCGTAACTCCGTCCTTTTCGCACATATCCGAAGCCGAATCCGTTATAAATTTAATGCTCATAATAGTCCTCCTATTGTTGATAAATCAACAACTAGATTATAAAGAAAAGATGTTGTATTGTCAACATCTTTTCTTATGCACTATTTAGTTGACGAACTCTGCCTTACCCGCCAGGTTCCCGGTGAAAGAAGCACAAGCATCGGGAATATCTCAAGGCGTCCGATAAGCATATCAAAAATAAGTACAAGCTTTGATAATACGCTGAATCCGCCGTAATTTCCTGTCGCTCCGACAGCTCCAAGCCCCGGTCCTATATTATTAAATGTCGCAGCAACCGCCGTAAAATTAGTAGTCATGTCATATCTGTCCAGACTTACTATAAGGAAAGATATGATAACTATAAGCACATAGGCTGCGAGATAGACCAATACGGTCTTCACGGCACTATCCTGGATACCCTTGCCGTTAATTCTCACGCGGTTGACACTTCGCGGATGCACGATTGAACGGGCCTCATTTTTGACAGCTTTAGCCAGAATGATAAGTCTCGATATTTTCAAACCGCCGCCCGTACTTCCGGCGCATGCTCCCACGAACATCAGAAGCACCAGTATTGCCCTTGAAAATTCCGGCCACATATTGAAATCGCACGTTGCAAAACCGGTGGTTGATATTACCGATGCAACCTGGAAAATCGAATGATGGAATGCTTCAAAAAAGCTTCCGAAGCTTCCCATAATATTAAGTGCAATCAGAAGTGCCGACGCAAATACTATAATAAGGAAATATCTTACTTCTTCATTGAGCAATGCCTCCTTGCCCTTACGTATGAGAAGAAGATAATACACATTAAAATTAACTGAGCATGCCAGCATAAATACCGTTATAATATTCTGCACTGCCGCGGAATAAGATGCAATGCTGGAGTTAAGCAGTGCAAATCCTCCTGTACCTGCTGTGGCAAAAGACAAAGTCAGCGCATCAAAGAATTTCATTCCAGCTATAAGAAGCGCTGCCGTCTCCATTATGGTTATAATACAATATATACCATAAAGGATCATTGCCGTATGTTTTACCCTCGGAACAAGCTTGCTTACCGAAGGTCCCGGGCTCTCGGCCCTCATAAGATGCATATTGGAACCGCCTGAAAGCGGAAGGACCGCCATTATAAATACCAGGACACCCATTCCTCCGATCCAGTGCGTAAACAAACGCCAGAACGCCGATGCATGTGAAAGAATTTCAACCGACGGCATAATGCTCGCACCGGTGGTTGTAAATCCTGACACAATTTCAAATAGCGCATCTATATAAAAAGGAATTTCTCCCGTAAGGCACAGCGGAAGCGCACCTATTATACTGAGTAAGATCCAGCTTAAGGAAACCGCTACAAAACCTTCCCTGGAATAGAATGTATTGCTCTTAGGTTTACGGTATCTGCCCGCAAAGCCTGCCAATATGCATATAATCGATACTATTCCGTATATAAATCCCTCTTCTTCGCCGTAAATTGCTCCGATTATGGACGGAAGCGCCAGGAAAACGCCTTCAAAACAGACCACACTGCTCAGTATGTATCTGATTATCGAATAATTCATATGTCCTCCTACCTTAACGCATCCCTTATATCATGCAGTCCCGTTGTCGTTGTGATAAGGATTACCATATCATTGACCTTTATGACACTGTTTCCGGTTGGCATCTCGACTTTACCTTTGTGGGTAATGCAGCCTATAATCATATTTTTCTTAAGATTAAGTTCTTTGAGCGGGATGCCCACAACAGGAGAGTCTTCTCTTATCTGGAATTCAAGTGCCTCGACACGATTGTCATTAAGCCTGTATAACGTCTCTATATTACTTCCGATTGAATTCTTCATCGCACGGACATATTTAATAATTTCTTCTGCGGTAATGTATTTAGGATATATTACACTTCCGACTCCCAGACTTTCTATTATCTCATCATAGGATATTCGATGCACTTTGGTAAAAAGTTTCGCCTTGGAAAGGCTCTTGGCAAAAAGTGTAAGCATTATATTCTCTTCGTCAAAATTGGTCATTGACGCAAATGCTCCAACAGTCTTAAGGCCTTCCTCTATAAGGAGTTCCTTATCCGTAGCATCTCCGCATATTACAAGTGCCTTTGGAAGCATTTCGGTAAGTTCCTCGCACCTTGCCGGATCCTGCTCGACTATTTTAACCTTTACTCCCATATTAAGGAGCTGTCTTGCCAGATAAATTGTTGTGGTACCGCCGCCAATCATCATGATATCCCTCGTAACGGAAGTCGGATCTCCCATCTTCTTGAAGAAATCTATTGTATTCTCTGCAGGTGCCACGATGGTTATCTCATCCCCTGCCGCAAGTTCAAATTCCCCGTCAGGAATCATGACCTCCTCACCGCGCTCTACAATCGGTATAAGAACATTACATTTGACTTTGGCCGACAGATCGCGGAGTTTAACACCGCACAATGCCGAATCTTCAGGTACCTTATATATTACAAGTTCAACCCTGCTCTTGGCAAAACTATCAACCTTAAGAGCCGACGGAAATTTAAGCAGTCTTCCTATCTCCTGCGCCGCTGCCATCTGTGGATTAATAATCATCGAAAGACCCAGCTCTTCCTTGATAAAACCTATCTCGCGGCTGTACACGGGATTACTTACCCTTGCAATCGTATGACATCCGCCGGCCTTTCTCGCGATAAGACAACACAGAAGATTGAGTTCATCCGCACCTGTTACGGCAATAAGGAGATCCGCATTGTCGACACCGGCCTCGCGCTGGATATTAAGGCTCGCGCCGTTACCTACCACGCCAAGCACATCATATGCATCCGATACACCGTTTACAAGCTTTTCATTAACATCGACCACTGTTATGTTATGTCCCTCATAGCTGAGCTGTTCGGCTATTGCCGAGCCGACGTTGCCGCAGCCTACAATAATTATTTTCATTCCTGCACCTTTCCTTTAACCTTTGATGGTGATATGTTGTATTTTTTCTTGAATAATTTACTGAAATGATATGCATCATCATATCCGACCATCTGCGCAGCCTGCTGTACACTGTCGCAGCTGCCGTTCTTAAGTAATTCCATTGCGTGGCTGAGCCTTATATCTATAAGATAACTTATCGGAGCATCGCCTGTCTCACTCTTGAAAATCTTTGATATGTAATACGGACTCAGATACATATTCTCTGCAATCTGGTCTAATGATATTTTCTCATTATAATGGTCCTCAAAATAACTTACAATTCGTTCGACAACGTATTTCTTGCTGACAGACTCGAAAGCATACCCTTTGGATGCTTCAATAGGATCTGACAATTCTCTTATGATAAGCAGGAGTATTTCCATCAGATAAGCCTTCAGCATAAAATACCTTCCGGGTCTTAATACCTCATTCTCTTCCGACATCTTAAGCGACATCCTTAAAAGCTTCTGCCGTAATTCTCCCTTGGTATGCATAACCGGTGCATCCGTAATATCCAGACAGTTAACCTTATGGCCTTCAAGCTGTATATCCGTAAATCCCACAAAAAATTCCACTGCCGGATTCCCGCTTCCGTCAGTCAGGGCCTGATGATATACACCGGGATTGAATATAAGAAGGTCTCCCTCCGAAACATCATATATTATATCATTTATTCTATACCTGCCACTGCCGGACACAATAAGGCTCATCTCGATGTGGTTACTATGGCAATGGTAATTAACCTCGTCGCGTGTCCTTGCTCCTTTCCAGCAGAACAGGAACGTAGGGTTCAGATCATTAAACCGTATCTTCTCACACATATTCTTCTTCCTATGTATTTTAACGCATAATTCTGATAAAAGTATACCACAAATCGGACAAAATACTACATCAATGAAGCAAAATTCTACATTTTCTTTTTCAATTAAGATTTTATACTAGAGTAAAACAATAATTCGTGAGGTTTTATTAATTATGACAGCAGAAAAATGGTTTCTGGGTTTTCTAAAAAAATACAAATGGCTTATGGTACTCGGTCTTGTCATGACAACCGTAATTTCCGTGCTTGCCATTGTCAACCCGCACATATCGGGACTTATTGTTGACGATGTCATCAAGGGCGGCAATTACGACGAGCTTCCTTATCTTGCAGCCATACTTATCGGAGTTACCGCAGTCAGAAGTGTTCTCCGCTTTTTCTATCAGGTAGTCTTTGAAACCTGTTCACAGGGTGTACTCTATGAGATGCGTGACACCGTTTACCGTAAATTCATGCAGGAGGATTTTGCATTCTATAACAGGGAGCGCACAGGTGACCTGATGTCAAGACAGACCGGTGACATGGATGCCGTAAGGCATTTTGTTGCCTATGTTATATATGCAGTATATGAGAATGTTCTGCTTCTTATTTTTGCAATTATAATGATTTTTACGGTAAGTTACAAAATGGCTTTATGTATGCTTGTCGTTCTTCCGCTTACGGCACTCACTACATATTTCCAGTCAAAACAGGTACGCCCCGCTTTCAAGCGCAACCGTAACTGTTTCTCATCATTAAATGCTTTCGTTCAGGAAAATGTCAGCGGTAACAGAGTTGTCAAAGCATTTTCCAAGGAAGATTACGAGATTGCCAAATTCAATGCAGAAAACGATGATTTCAGGGATTCACAGCTTGAAGCAGCGAAAATATGGATGAGATTTATTCCGATTTTTGAAGTGCTTTCCTATGCCCTTACCATAATCCTTATCCTCTACGGCGGATATATGGTTATTCAGGGTGAAATAACACTCGGTGACCTCGTAAAGGTCAACGGTTATCTCTGGATGCTTACCGCGCCGCTCCGTATGGCAGGCTGGTGGATTAACGACATCCAGCGTTTTACGACTTCGATTGAGAAAATATACGACACTTATACCAAAGAGCCTTCCATCAAAACTCCTGAAAAAGGTATCCGCGAAGCGCGGTTTAAGGGTGCCGTTGAGTTTAAGAATGTATCCTACCGTGCGGATGACACAGATATCGTGGAAGATATCAATTTCAAGGTAGAGCCGGGACAGACAATAGGTATTATCGGTTCGACCGGTGCCGGCAAATCAACCATAATGAATCTTCTCTGCCGTTTCTATGATGCGACGGAAGGAGAGGTACTGGTGGACGGTGTGAACGTCAAAGCACTTGATCTGTACAATCTCCGCGATAACATCGGAATGGCGATGCAGGATGTTTTTCTCTTCTCCGACACAATAGAAGGCAACATCGCATACGCACATCCCGACTGCACGTTTGAGGAGGTTAAACAGGCAGCCATCATGGCAGACGCCAATCATTTTATCCAGTCTCTTCCCGAGGGATATGACACAATTGTCGGTGAGCGCGGTGTAGGTCTTTCCGGCGGTCAGAAGCAGCGGATTTCCCTCGCAAGGGCATTGCTCAAGAACCCTTCGATACTTATATTAGATGATACCACGTCCGCGGTTGATATGGAAACCGAAAGCTATATCCAGACGCAGCTTAGTAACATAAAGAACCGCTGCACTATTTTTGTAATAGCTTACCGTATATCGTCCATATGCAATGCAGACCAGATTCTTGTCATGGACAACGGCCGGATAATAGAGCACGGAACGCATGATGAACTGATGAAGCAGAACGGTTATTACGCTTCCGCATTTTACACACAATACGGTGAAATTCCGGATGAATTCAAGAAGAAAGGCGGTGAATAAAATGGCACGTAATAAATATGACGTTGACGAGGTGCTTGAAGACCGTTTTGATATCAACCAGCTTAAGAGGCTCGGCAAATATGTTGCGCCGTATAAGAAAAAAATGATTCTCGTTATACTTATAATGATGTCATCCTCCGCCCTGGTAATGATGATACCGAAATTTTTCCAGAAGGTCATGGACGTATCGATTCCCAATAAGGATATGAAATCCATTGCAATGTATGCCGGTCTTACACTCCTTATTGCGCTGTATTCGGCATTCAGCCTCCGTATCAAGATAAAAATAACCAATGAAATCGGCCAGAACATTATTCATCAGATAAGATATGATATTTTTGAACATCTGCAGGAACTGCCTTTTTCATATTATGATAACCGCCCGCATGGCAAAATCCAGGTCCGCGTGGTCAACTATGTAAACAGTTTAAGTGACCTTTTGTCAAACGGTATCATAAATACAATTACGGATATGTGCAATCTCATATTCATCATTGTGTTTATGTTTTTAGCCAATGTCAAACTGACTCTCATATGTCTGTGCGGTCTCCCGGTGCTCATCGCAGTCATTGTTTTTATCAAGAAAAAACAGCGCCGCGCATGGCAGATACAGAGCAACAAGCAGTCCAACCTGAATGCTTACATAGCCGAGAGCATCAACGGAATCCGCGTTACACAGTCGTTTACGCGTGAAGAGCGCAACACGGATATTTTTAACAACTTAAGCAGCGGATACAGAAGCGCATGGATGCGTGCCGTAAAGTTTAATTTCCTTATGGGACCGAGCGTTGATGTTATATCAGTTATTACAACATGTTTCATATACGTGCTCGGAATAAGCTGGATGGCCGGCGGTGACACAGCTATTACAGTCGGTACGCTCGTCCTGTTTACGGCTTACATAAGCCAGTTCTGGACACCGATCAACACTCTTGCCGGATTTTATAATTCACTGTTGACCGCCATTTCATATCTTGAGCGTATTTTTGAGACAATTGACGAAGATGTTGCCGTCAAAGATGCTCCGGATGCCATGGATATGCCTCCGATTACCGGCAAGGTAGAATTTAAGGATGTAACGTTCTCTTATGATGACGGTCATCCTATTCTTAATAAGATTAATTTTACTGCCAATCCGGGTGAAACCTTCGCGATTGTAGGCCCGACCGGTGCCGGCAAAACAACAATAGTAAACCTTATCAGCCGTTTCTACAATGTAGATTCCGGCGAGGTTCTCATAGATGATATTGATATCTCCAAGGTAAAAATACATTCACTGCGTACCCAGATGGGCATAATGATGCAGGACAGCTTCATATTCTCCGGTACGATTATGGACAACATCAGATACGGCAATATGGAAGCCTCTGACGAAGATGTCATCCGCGCCGCCAAAACAGTGTGCGCACATGATTTTATCATGGAGATGGAAAACGGCTATATGACTGAGGTCAATGAACGCGGAAGCCGTCTTTCCGCCGGCCAGCGCCAGCTCATCTCTTTTGCGAGAGCGCTGCTTGCCGACCCTAAGATACTTATTCTCGATGAAGCGACCTCAAGCATCGATACCGAAACTGAGCGCGTGCTGCAAAAAGGTCTTAACGAACTTCTCAAAGGCCGTACTTCTTTCATAATCGCCCACAGGCTGTCCACCATCAAGAATGCCGACTGCATTATGTATGTGGAAAACGGCGGTATCATAGAGCGCGGCACACATGATGAACTGCTCGCCCTGAAAGGCAAATATTACGAGCTGTATATGTCACAATTCGATTTTCTCAAATAACCGCAGTGACTTAAACCCGCAATATCAAAAATCCCGGTGCCACCTCCGCAGCTCCGGGATTTTTGTTTATGATTTTATCTTTTTACCCACGGGAACCTGCGCTAACAGGATTGCCGCAAATATCAGTACACACCCCATTATTTCTCTTCCTCCGAGTTGTTCGTCAAGTATCAGCCATCCGGTCAGGACTGAAAAAACCGATTCAAGGCTCATTATCATAGATGCAAGTGTCGGATTAAGTCCGTTCTGTCCTATTATCTGCAATGTATATGCCACTCCGCATGACATAACGCCCGAATACAGCAATGCAATCCATGCCTGTGATGATGCGAATGTTGATGTCCAGGCAGCCATTCCATCCGGTATGATTTCGCAAAACACCATCGGGAAAAATCCCAATATTCCGCATGCAAAAAACTGTATACATGAAAGTCTCACACCATCCACCAACGGTGAAAAATAATCTATTACCATAATGTGTCCCGCAAAGAGCAGCGCACATACAAGTGTTACCAGATCCGATGCTGCCAGACTTAACGATTCTTTCACGCATAAGAGATACAGCCCGCCAATCGTTATCACAATACCTATCCATATGTTCCAGCTGCATTTTCTTTTGAAGAAAATTCCAAGCACCGGAACTATCAGTATATAACACGCCGTGAGAAATCCTGATTTGCCTGCCGTGGTTCCCATAAACATTCCCAGCTGCTGCATTGTGCTTGCCAGAAAAAGCATTGTGCCACAGCACAATCCACCAATCAACAGTATCTTTCTGTCTCCTGCATTCTGCGGTTTCCTTGGAGAAGGTTTAACTTTATCTATCGCAGCAATTACCGGAATAAGCACTATTCCTCCTATTATCGACCTTACGCAGTTAAAAGTAAACGGTCCGACGATACTTCCGCCCTGTCTCTGCGCCACAAACGAGCTTCCCCAGATAAGTGCGGTAAGGACCAGCAATAACGAATTTCTTAATTTGGTGTTTTTCATAATCTCAGCCTTTCGTACATCAGTCAACTAGCTGGTATGATACACCTTAATGCTTCGATATGTCAATCTCCCGTGTACTTGCAATTTAATAATTTCGTAACATTTATAATTCAGATATTGACAGTTTGTATCTGTTGTGGTAGTCTACAGCATATACATCACATAGTTTTCAATACTACGTTATGTATTTCAGCGAATTATTTGTCGTAGTATGTCACATACTATTTATATGAAAGGAGATTATTATGAAGATTACTATCCGTGAACCGGGCAGCGCCATTACGCACCTTATAGGGATGATTCTGGCTGCCGCTGCCACTACACCGCTTTTAATAAAATCAGCACTTGCCGGAGGTAGCACACTTATGGCACTGAGCATTTTCTGTCTCAGCATGGTACTTCTCTACGGCGCAAGCACAGTCTATCATTCGGTGAATCTTAAAGGAAGTGCTTTGAAAATTTTCAAAAAAATAGATCATATGATGATTTTTGTCCTTATCGCAGGCTCATACACGCCGATATGTCTTATTGTTCTCGGCGGTAGGGCCGGATATACCCTTCTCACAGTTGTGTGGGGAATTGCCCTTATAGGTATGTTGCTCAAGGCTTGCTGGGTAACCTGTCCGAAGTGGTTCTCATCTATTATATACATCTCAATGGGCTGGGTGTGCGCCGCTGTATTTGGGAAATTGTGGGATACGCTTACACCCGCAGCCTTCGGCTGGCTTCTGGCCGGCGGCATAATCTATACCGTGGGCGGAATAATTTATGCCATAAAGCCCAGATTTTTTGATGAGAAGCATCCGTCATTCGGACTGCACGAAATCTTCCATCTTTTTGTTATGGGCGGCAGCATATGCCATTTCATATTTATGTTTCTCTATGTAGCATAATACAAGGCTGCTATGAACTGTTATCAGTCCATGGCAGCCTTTTTTAATACTTATCCTATTCTCTTATACCCTTTAGGTGCGGGTTTCTTAAATATCCTGTGTCTGAATTTAATTAACAGCACCACAGCTGCCGCGGCAATTATCACAATTCCCGCTATCACCCAGTTACGCGCACTTATCATGCTGAGGTTAAAGCATCTTATATTAATCCACATCTGGTTAATGTTTACATTAGCCTCATCATCAAAATACTGCATTACCGCACTTCGCTCTATGACATCTTCGGACGGATATTGTGCCGATAGCTGTCTCTTAAGCTGCTCCCTCGGAACACTTAAGATGTAGTTCTCGTCTGAATTATCCCCGTTGAAAAAATATCCTACAGGATAATCCACAACATCCTCTTCATCATCCTCTGCGCCGTAGTTCCAGTCAAGGTAATTAAATACCGTATGGTCGTCACCACCGGCTATCACCGATGTATATCCTATATAATACATATTTCTCACGGCATTGTCGGGTCTTGACACGAAATTAATAAATGCCTCAGCCGCCTGCTTTCTGTCAGCGTTACCGTTAATTCCGGATTTGAGCATTACCCATCCGTCAAACCACAGGTTCGTACATTCTTCAGGAACCGCCCAATCAAGATACACACCGTCTTCTTCAGCCTGATCCATTGTATATACACCGTCACCCGACCATTGGAGATTCGCTACAACCTTACCGCTGACCATGTCTGCCTTACCGCTGTCGGTCTCAAATGAATATACGTTCTCACTGATTTCCTTAAGCTTGGCTTCCGATTTATCAATGGTATCCTTATCGGTATCATTCATTATGCGTGCAAGTTCTTCTCCGTAATCCGCAGATGCCCTGAATTCCGGATCAATAAGCTTATCCCTGTTAAGGATGGCAAGTGTAGGGAAATAAGCATCTCTTACATTATCTTTTATGGTTACCTGTCTGAAATATTTTTCATTGGCAAGAATCTGCCATGTCGATGCATCCGCTTCATCCACATATTCCGGATTATATATCATTCCGGTTATTCCCCACATATATCCGGCAGCATATCGTGACCATTTTTCGCCATCGATTTCATTACTGTCGAATACTTCTTTAATATATGGAGAAACACCCTTGCTATAGTAGTTATTTGTGTCCGAATTGTCATAGAAACTGTCCGAAAGAGGCTCAAGTGCCTTTTCTTTCATAAGCTTCATGATCATATAATCCGAAGGGCACACCAGATCAAATGTATCTCCGAGAGTAAGCTGGCTGTAAAGTTCCTCATTAGTGCCGAAAGTTGAATATTCTACCTTTACGCGAACACCGTAATTCTCATAGTACCAGTCCTCGAAATCACTGACCATATGATTTTCACCAAAGATGTCGCCGTTATCAAGGTCGATCAGTTCATCATCGCCCCAGCCGCCTTCATCGATATATTCTTCCCAGTTACAGATTCTGAGTGTAATTGTCTTATCTGCCGCATTGACTACATCAGCTGACGACATAGCCGCCGCTGCCATAAGCACCGCCGAAAACACAGCTGCTGCTTTAAAGATTATTTTTCTCATTCTTAGCACCTGCCTTTCTGCCTGATAACACATTGCCGCCTATTACAACCACCAGAATTACCACAAAAATCACCGTCGACAATGCCCACAGCGCAGTCTTGGTCTCCGTGTGCGAACCCTTCGTGGCATTGACAACATAAGTACTTATTGTGTCAAATGTAGCCGGTTTCGTATATGTTGTTATAAAATAATCATCCAGGGAAAGCGTTACCGCGAGCAAAAATCCCGATATGATTCCCGGTATAAGCTGTGGTATGACCACCTTAAAAAGTGCCTGTCTGGCATTGGCACCCAGATCAAGTGCTGCTTCATATATGCTGTTATCCATCTGTTTAAGCTTTGGCACAACCGACAAATACACAAACGGCGATGCGAGCGCAACATGTCCGATAACAAGCGGTACAAAAGTATCTTTATTAATGCCAAGAACAACGATTAACAATACACAAATCGAAAATCCGGTCACAACATCTGCATTGACTACCGGCACCTGATTGGCAAGTCCTATAAGCCTTGACGGCGTCTTACGCGAATAAAATGCACCTATTGCGCCGATTGTTCCGAGCACCGTTGCTATAAAAGCCGAACCGAATGCAAGTGCAAAAGTACCGCCTATCATCCCCAGAAGTTCCGGAGATGTAAACAGATTGACATAATTCATCGTCGAAAAACTACCGCTTGTACCAATTGTCGCCGTATCGGAGAAGCTGTACACTGCCAGTATCAGAATCGGCAGATACATAAACAGGAGCACTATTCCAAGCCATGCAGAGCGTAATATTTTTTTCATCATAATATTGCCCCCCTGTTCGTATCTTCTTCACCCAGACCGTTGGTTGCCAGTGTAATGATAAAAATTATTATAAGCAGGACAATGGAAATCATTGAACCGCTATGCCAGTCGTAGGCATTGAAATAGCTTCCGATAAGGCTGCCCATAATGTATGTGCTGTTATACAGCATATCAAGTATTACATAGTTCGTCATTGCCGGCAGGAATACCATCGTAACGCCGCTTATTATTCCCGGCACCGACAGTGGAACTGTTACCTTGAAAAACGCAGCACCGTGCGATGCGCCAAGATCCGCTGCTGCCTCGATAAGCGAGTTATCCATCTTGCTGAGTGTCGTATATAACGGCAGGATCATAAACGGAAGAAAATCGTATGTCATACCGATTACCGTATTAAGGAACGGATGATATGCGAGATTGCCCTCAAGTACCGTCAGCACTTCCTTCAGTGCCACAATACGCAATGTGAAGTTAATCCACATCGGTACAAGAAAAAGCACAAGCAATACTGTTTTTCTCTTCATATGGCTTCTCGCAAGCACATAGGCCACCGGATATGCTACAAGCAGGCATACTATCGTGACAGTTATTGCAACAACCATACTGTAGCAGAGTGTTCCGATAGTATTCGGGCTTGTAAAAAAGTTCGTAAAATTAGTAAGTGTAAATCTGCCTTCACCATTGGTAAAAGCATAGTATATTACAACCAAGAGCGGCGCTATGACAAAACAAATCAGAAACGCTGCATATGGTATGCAAAGCTGTTTTCGTGAAAAACGAAATTTCATGCGCGTCACTCCTTTCAATTATCTTCCCTGAGTGAAAGTTCAATACTGTCTTTAGGGATAATAATGCTGACATAATCGCCCTCGTTCCAAAGGTATTCATCATGAAGATGGATATCTTCTTCATTCTCGGTACGGACAATATAATGATAATGGTCGCCCTTGTAAATAAGTGAAATAATATGTCCACAGGTTCCACCCGCAGTGGTATCGTCACTCATTGTAACTGATGCAACAGGCACCTCCACGGTTACCTTCACACCGGCTGTATATATCTCATTGCCGTCAGCATCCACAAGTGTCTCATTCTCATCAATACGTGATCCCGGATAAAGTCTGGTAACATCACATTCGTACTCACCGTCAGCAAAAAGCACGGTATAATTCTTCGTAAGTTCGCCTTCGTAAATATTATGGTTCGTCTCAGCAAGAATTACATGGATTCCGTCCGGTTCAAGGCACATTCCTATCTCGTCTCCGACTTTGGCACTTCTTGTGCTCTGGATAACAATTTCGTTATCGCCGGATTCTACTATAATCTCATAGTGCATGCCTTTAAATATAACCGATGTCACCACACCGGTAACAGTTCCTTCTTCTTTGGATGTCATTATTACATCCTCAGGTCTTACGACAACGTCGACTTTGGCACCGACTGCCATATCGTCAAGGCAGTCAAAATCAGCTCCGCAGAAGCGAACCTTGCATTTGCCTGTCATGCGTCCGTCAAAAATATTGCTTTCGCCTATAAAGTCGGCAACAAATACCGTATTAGGCTCATTATATATCTCTTCCGGAGTTCCTATCTGCTGAATCATACCGTCGGACATTACGACAACCTTATCGGACATCGTAAGAGCTTCTTCCTGGTCATGCGTTACATATATAAAAGTAATTCCAAGTTCCTTATGCATTGCTTTGAGTTCAAGCTGCATCTCCTTACGCATCTTTAAATCCAATGCTCCAAGCGGTTCATCAAGAAGCAGTATCTCAGGTTCGTTGACAATCGCTCTCGCAATCGCAATTCTCTGCTGCTGTCCTCCCGAAAGTGTGGAAATACGTCTTTTTTCAAATCCCTCAAGGTCTACGACCTCAAGCGCATGCTTAACTTTTTCCTTAATCTCTTCCTTCGTGAACTTCTCATATCTGGTGACCGTTTCACCGGCCTCATTCTGATATTTTACTTCCTTGGTCTTAAGTTTAAGGCCAAATGCAATATTGTCATAAATATTCAGATGTGGGAAAAGTGCGTATCTCTGGAATACTGTGTTAATTGGTCTCTTGTTAGGCGGAAGTTTACTTATATCCTTCCCATTAAGTAAAATCTGTCCTTCTGTCGGAATATCAAATCCGGCAATCATACGAAGTGTTGTCGTCTTTCCGCATCCTGACGGACCCAGAAATGTTACAAACTCTCCCTTTTTAACCGAAAGATTAAAATCTTCGACTGCAGTAAAGCCGTCTTCAAAACATTTTCTGATACCTTTAAGTTCAATAATGTTTTCTGAAAAATTCTTGTCCATGGCAACACCCGCCGCCTTATATACAGCGGCTCCTAACTCCTTTCTTGTGTGTAAAATAAGATAATTGCACAAAAGATAAGACAGACCCGATCAAGATGCTTTTCGTTTCCTGACCAGTCTGCCTTTCGTTCCTATGCTTTATCGTTTAAAACGATAATATATTATCGCACACTCAGTGTCAATATTAAATTTAAATTTTCCGGAGATTTTACTCGTTAACCGCATAGATTTCAAACTGCCTGATATCCTTCTCACACTCAGCCTTGATAATCTGTGCCCCGAGGCCTCTCATCTTGACATCAAAATCCTCATATCCTCTTTCGATATACTTAATATCGTCTATATATGTGGTTCCTTCAGCTACAAGTCCTGCAATCACAAGCGCAGCTCCGGCGCGTAAATCCGGTGCCACAAGTTCGGTTCCCATAAATTTGTCAACTCCAGTAATTATGGCGGTATTGCCTTCAACGGTTATATCGCATCCCATCCGTGACAGTTCGCCTACATACTTAAACCTGTTCTCCCAGATACTCTCGGTAACGATACTTGTGCCCTCGCATCTGGCAAGCAATACTGTGGCCTGTGGCTGCATATCTGTCGGAAATCCGGGATAAGGAAGTGTCTTGATATTGGTGTGAACGAGCTTCTCCTTACCTATTACACGCACTGCTTCATCATATTCTTCAATCCTGCATCCAACCTCTATAAGCTTGGCACTTATAGCTTCAAGGTGTTTCGGGATAACATTCTTGATAAGCACATCACCGGCTGTAGCCGCTGCTGCAATCATAAAGGTTCCTGCTTCTATCTGATCCGGAATAATCGAATATGTGGTTCCATGCAGTTTCTCAACGCCCTTAATTCTGATAACATCTGTACCGGCGCCCTTGATATTGGCACCCATACAGTTAAGGAAATTGGCAACGTCAACTACATGCGGCTCCTTAGCTGCATTCTCAATAGTCGTTCTTCCCTCTGCCAGGCATGCTGCAAGCATAATGTTAATAGTGGCTCCAACCGTTACAACATCCATATATATGTGCCCGCCGACAAGCTTCTCTGCCTCTGCACATATCATGCCATGCTCTATTTCAACCGTAGCACCCATTATTCTTAAGCCCTTCATATGCTGGTCTATCGGTCTGCTTCCTATATTACAGCCTCCCGGGAGCGCAACCTGCGCATTCCCTCTCTTGCCAAGCAGTGCTCCAAGTAAATAATATGATGCTCTTATCTTCTTAATATATTCGTAATTGACGGTTGTAGAAAATATAGTACTTCCGTTAATTTTGAAAGTATGCTTATCTACTTTCTCAACAATCGCTCCAATGTCTCTAATCGCTTCAAGTACAACTCTGGTGTCCCTTACATCAGGCACATTCTCTATAGTAACTGTCTCATCTGACATAACCGCTGCTGCCAGTATAGCGAGTGCTGCATTCTTGGCTCCGCTTATCTCGACCTCGCCATGCAGACGGTTCCCGCCTTTAATAACGTACTTTTCCATATTCGTACCTCGAAAAAAAATCTGTCTTAAATGACGCACAAAATATTATATCATAAAAAAACCATTTGTAAAGCAGAATATATTTTCCAATTATCCGCTTCTTGTAATAGCAAAACAGCCTGTCTTGCCTTCTCAGCAAAACAGGCTGTGAAATTCAATATTAGTTACCGGTATAATCAACCGGGTTAACGGAACATCCGTTAATATAAAGCTCAAAATGAAGGTGCGGACCCGTTACAACTCCGGTAGCTCCGGAATATGCAATTACCTGTCCCTGTGAAACCGTCTGCCCATATGCTACAGCGATTGAACTCAAATGCGCATATCTTGTCATCGTTCCGTTAGGATGCTTAATATCCACGCAATATCCATATGCACCGTTCCAGCCGGCTGTAATAACCGTTCCGGAAGATGAAGCCTTAACAGCAGTTCCGCTTGGCACATACCAGTCAACACCTGAGTGAAGTGTATGTGTTCCGTTAACAGGATGTATTCTGTAGCCATATGGCGATGTGATATTCGTACTGTTAACAGGCTTAATATATGTCGGAGGAGTAAGTGTTCCTCTTTCAACCTTCTTGGCAACCGCTTTCTTGGTAACGGTCTGTTTAATAATCTCTCTCTTGGATTCAACACCGTTGACATATGTCACAAGAGCAACTACTGAACGTTCTCCCTTGGAACCTGCTCTGAGAACATTCTCTGTTCCCTTATAAAGAGTATCATTATCAACATATTCAACATCTGCCGAATAGGATTCGTCATAGGACTTCTCTTCAACTACCACAACCGAAATCTCTGATGCCGGAACCGTAACTGTTATAATGTCGCCGTCATAAATCGGGGTATTGATATCAATTCCGTAATTGAGTGCAAACAACTCATCCAATGTAAGTCCGTGGCTCTCTGCTATTCCGTAAAGTGAATCGCCGGCAGCTACGGTATAAGTTCCCTTCTCTGCATGTTCTTTCGTTATAAGCTCATAAGCTTCATCAATCGAAACAACATTGGCATCACTTGCCTTAGTCGGTATAACCTCTATATTCTCTGCGAAGTCAACTGAAAGTACTCCGTCCGTATATACAACATCATTCTGGGCCGCCTCATCAGCCTTACCGGCACCGTCTGCTGAAGCAAGCACCTTGGCCGCCTCATTAACCTTAACATCTGCCGATACAAAATTGGTCTTAAGCGATGAATATAAGCCATTACTGTCTTCTACGAGTTCAACTGTGAATTCATTGGACTCGCTGTATTTGTCCTTAACTTTCTCAAGAAGTGCAGCCACATCATCCTTAGAAGCAAGTGTAACAGTAAAATCATCAATTCTTACCGTGTAAGCTTCTTTCTCTGACTCAGTCGTAACAACATCAGCTGAGAGTGCTGTATACATACTGTCTGCAAGCTCATCCTGTGATAAAACAGCTCCGCCCGCTTTATCTGAATATACTTCAACATCGGCTTCCACAAGTGAAAGTCCGCTGCTCTCAACGTTCATACGGCTTCTCGCTTCTACAAGTGCTGTGTCGGCGATATCTTCATCACTGACATATCCTAACTTCTCTCCGTTAAGTACTACCATATAACGCTCGTCCGGTGTATAAGTAAGCGCCCCGGTCGTCATCTTCCTGGTAAACGGGATTGCAACTGCAAGAAAAAGCGCTGCAATCACTGCTGTCTTGGCATATGAAACATATTTAGTTCTGCGTCTTCCTATAAGATGCATATCCACTCCTTAATTCTCTTGTTACATTATGTAACAATTTCGTAACAATTTGTATTCTAGCAAATAAAAAAGGGTTTGTAAACCCTTTTCTCCGTTTTTTATAAGAACCTAACAAAAATGACACATTTTTTTGTCTATTTTTTCATGATAATATCATTAACTGTCTGTTCTATTGTCCTGTCATCAATCACAACCGTAACGTCGGCATACTTCTCATAAAGTTTCACACGCTCATCATACAGATCATGCAATGTCTGGCCCTTCTCTATGGCTACGCCACGTCCGGCAAGATTGCCGAGNNNCACGTCCGGCAAGATTGCCGAGCCGTGAATTTATCGTATCGTAGGATGCCTTTAAGTAAACAACCGTTCCTATCGATTTAAGATGTTCCATGGCTTCAGGACCGTAAACAACGCTGCCTCCCGTCGCAATAACCGCGTGTGACGCTTCTATTCCGGCATTGATCCTGTTTTCGACCTCGAGGAAGCCCTTGTTACCTCTCTCTGCTATTATGTCCTTTAAAAGCTCTCCCGTCGCCTTCTGGATGACAAGGTCTGAATCAATGAATTCATATCCCAGAACTTTGGCAAGCACCACCCCGGCACTGCTTTTGCCGACTCCCGGCATTCCTATAAGAATTATATTATCTTTCATAAGCTGTCACTTTCTTTTTCTTTGGACTGAATATCCGAATTTTCCTATCTTTCGCCCGAGCACAAAATATTCTCCGTGTGAATATGTCACCAGATTGGTGCTGTTAAGCATGAATTTACCCTTGCTGTCCATATAGGACTCATCCACGCTTACATTGACCACCTCTGCGATAAACATATCATGGCTTCCAAGACGCTTGATTTCCCGGACTTTACATTCGATACATACCGGACTTTCTTTAATTCCGGGTGCCGCCACCACTGACGATGGAAGCTCCGTCAGATGCATCTGTGCGAATTTGTCAATATCCCGTCCCGAACGGACGCCGCAGAAATCCGTTGCATATGCAAGTTTCTCCGTCACAAGATTGATAACAAATTCGCCCGTTTCTTCTATTATATTATGTGAGTATCTGTCCGGCCTTACGGATATGCTTACCATTGCCGGATCGGAACATATTGTACCCGCCCATGCAACCGTTATGATGTTAGCCTTCTCTCCGGGTCTTTTACAGCTTACCATGACCGCCGGAACCGGATACAGCATATTGCCCGGTTTCCAATTCTGTCTTCCCATTATATTCTCCTGTTATCTACTGTGTTATTTCCATCATTATCTGCGGAACGATCTGTTTCTTACGCGATACAACTCCCGGAAGCATTACCGAACCGTCAACAGCCGGTGCTCCGAGTGCATTCTCGGCAAGTGTTCCTGCGCCATCCCCGTAATAGAGAAGCTCCGTCTTAGGCTGCATCATATCCGTTAGCATAAAAAAGAGCATATCCACGCCAAGCGATTTGTACTGATCCTTCATATATGAATAAATCTTATTTCTTACCTGTGCCAGTTCATCGCTGTCCATGCTTGATACCTGTCCGATTCCGAATGTCACATCGCCGAGCGAAAATTTCTTGTAATCACTGGTAAACAGTTCCTTGGCTGTCTTCTCGCTTAAGTTACTGCCCGCAAAAAACATCTCATGAGCGTATGCCTTCAGGTCAAGTCCTGCAATCTGTGACAGTTCGTGTCCCGCAATTCTGTCCTCATCCGTGCATGTCGGCGAGCGAAAAAGCAATGTGTCAGATATTATAGCCGAACACATAAGCTTTGCCATTACAGGTGTTACTTCAACGCCGGCATCCCTGTAAAGACTGTATATTATGGTCGCCGTACAGCCGACAGGCTGGTTTCTGAACAGGACCGGTGAAATGGTCTCTATGCAGCCGAGTCTGTGGTGGTCAATAATCTCGACAACCTCCGCCGCCTCGATTCCGGCAACTGCCTGTTTGGCCTCATTATGGTCAACCATTATGACTTTTTTCTTGGGTGCACCGAGGAGATTACGTCTGGAAATCATTCCGACATAATGTCCATGTTTGTCAAGTATCGGGAAATCACGATGTCTTTTCTCCGTCATGACCTTACGGATATCATCTATATAATCATCAAGTCTGAATGTTATAAGTCCTTCGCGGCGCATCATATGACCTACCGGCACGCTCTGGAAAATAAGACGGGACACCATAAACGCATCGTGCGGTGTACTTATGATGGTGCAGCCGTTATCCTGCGCGTGTTTGGTAATCGTAATCGATACCGGTGCCTTATCACATATTACAAGGCATCCCGCGCCCATCTCTATAGCACATAACTGAGCCTCATATCTGTTACCGACTATAACTATATCTCCGGGTGCAATGCTTTCTTCCATTACCTCAGGGGTCGCAACAGCAGTACAGACTTTACCGCTTACGGTAGGTCTCTTGTCACTTCCGCATACAATCCTTCCGTCGAGTGTCTCCGCAATCTGTTTATATGTAGTCTCCGATAATTCAAGCAGGTCATTATCATATATATCCATGTATGATGTGGCTATATCGGTAATTGTAATGATACCTTCGAGTTTACGGTTCTTTACAACCGGAAGTGTTACCACTCCGATTTCCTTCATCATCTTCCAGACTTTCTTCATGGAAACAGAGGACTTAATGCTTTCTGTCTTACGAATCTGTAAATCACTTACCTGCGCCCTCAGATCCTGCAAAAGCGGTGGTGCCTTAACTCCGCAGCTTTCAAGCACGAACTGTGTCTCTTCATTGAGCTGTCCCGCCCTGTACGGAACGTAATCTTCCGTATTCGTTGTTATATTTTTGAAATTGGCATATGCAATCGCCGAACAGATTGAATCCGTATCGGGATTTCTATGTCCTACCACATAAACTTCACTCATCGATGTGAATCCTTCCTTAAATTACAGATTATATAATACCAAAGCCACGCAGTGCCAGTACAATTACTGCCGCAAGCAATATTCCGTTCATGACCAGGCATGCCGTTATGCCTTTCTTAAGTCCGGCATTCTTCTTTATCGCCTTATTTTCCGCTTCTTCAAGTGCCTGTCGCAGATTCTTGTATGTAATAAGATTGTCCTTATGCATATCCGCGCCAAGGCTCTCATAACCGTTCTCTATCCGCTTAACAGACTCGTCTATATCGATTTCTTTCGTATTCTTTACGGATGCAAGTCCGGCATCAAGCGCATCCCGCAGTTCCACAAGCATAGTCTCGGTACGCTCGCTGCTTGCCGCAATACTGTCAAAATAATTCATCATCTGACTGCGTGTCGACGCCGCATTGACCTCGCGGCTTACAATATCCTTTATCTGCTCCGGCGTAATCCTGTTATTGTCAGGTTCATGATTAACCGGTATGCTTTTATTCTTTTTATTAATATGCCTGTCAAGGCCGGAAAAAACATTAAATCTGTGTGCCATAATAGTCCTTCCTGTTCATATATCTGTACAACCATTTTACGTCAAAGAGATACGCAAGTCAAACAAAAAGAGGATGCAAAAGCTCTGCGCTTCCTGCATCCTTATTTTCTATTAGTTTTCCATCTGTTTTCCCAGAAATCCCGCCGCCGACAGTGTGAGTTTCTGCTCTGTCTCTCCGAAATGCTTTTTGGGTTCCTTGGTGGTTATGATAACGGAACCGATGGCATCGCCTTCACATATTATCGGGCTTATCGCCTGTGCCTGAAATTCCTCCTCGCCCTGCGTGATAGGGACAAAACGTCTTTCCTCGCGTGTAGCGGTAATATTTTCACGTTCTTCTATGAGGTTCTCAAGCTGTGTGCTGATCGGTTTCATGAGCATATCTTTTCTGGAGCCGCCCGACACCGCTATTATCTGGTCTCTGTCCGTAATACAAATAACATTGCCCGTTGTCTGTGCAAGTGACTCGGCGTACTGCCTTGCAAATTCACCGAGTTCCCCCACCGGCGAATATTTCTTAAGAATTATCTGTCCTTCCCTGTCAGTATATATCTCTAACGGATCGCCTTCCCTTATTCTTAGGGTCCGTCGGATTTCTTTGGGAACAACAACTCTCCCAAGGTCATCTATTCTCCGCACAATTCCTGTAGCTTTCAAGCTTTTTTCCTCCAATTTCATATTTTAACAAGAGTGTTTCATCACTCTGTTCATATAATTTTGAAGTTATTATGTGGAAATCTTAAGAAATTATTCCTTATGCATAATTTGTCTCTTGTTCTACTCTTTTTTATTTTAAAGTTATTCCGAAGTTGTCAAGAGGAATTCAAGATATCCCTCTGCTTCGTCTATACAGTAATTGAGATTGTATTTTTCAACTTCATCCGGATATTTAGAAGCCGTTTTTCGTAATGCAGTAATAATTTTCTGTGATGGAAATATGTCAATTATTTTATTATATATTTCACTCAGCCATGAAAATTCATTTGGGGTGCAGTCATTCTCGATAAATAGCTTTTCTGAGTTTTTCAATCATCATTTCTTTTTCCTCCTTAAAACAGAATGTTGATTACTATCAGGAAAGACTGTAGCTATTTTCCCGTGAGTTTTAATTATACCTACTTTGACACCTTTATAGCGTATTTTTCTCCCCTGTGCATTTTCTGTCGATTGCCTCTCGCAGCTGTTTCATCGGAAATTCAAATATTTTCGTGGACAATACTACCGTAAGCATCACTGATGTTGCCATGAAAATCATTTTTCGGATATCAGTATTACACAAGTTTCCAAATTTAAGCAATGTGTCCGCTCCCATAATAAGCGGCCAGTGCCAGAAATACACATTGATCGTATTACGTCCCATATATGATATCCCCGGAATTCTGCCTGTCGGAATGACCATAATCGCCGCGAATCCGGTGCAGATTGATATTATATAGCACACCATTCTCGCAACAAATCCGTAATCATATATATCCTTATAAAAAGCATTTCTTCCGGTAAAAAGATGCCTCAATATGTAGAAATGTTCCCTCTGTCCAAAACACAGATATCCCCATGCCGCAAGTATAATCATTCCGAGTGGAATAAGCCATCCGGCATTCCTGCGTCTGAAACCGGCAATCTTGTCCGGCTTTATGACTGTACCAAGCAGGAAAAACGGCAGAAATACCAATGTCCTTGAAATACACAGAAAATCTCCGATATTTTTATCATATCCGGTAAACGCCGCAAGCACCATTGTTATAACAATAACCGGCCTTTTATCCGAGTTGTGCAATATATACGCAATTCCTATATAAAACGCCATACAGAACATAAACCACGGCGCGCCCATTTCGGACAGAAGCGTAAACTCAGGTTTTCCACCCGCCGCATATTGTGCTATATATGTCACTATTTTAAGAAGAAATCCGGATGTTATATAAAACATCATCTTCCTGCCGATTCTCTCCGGTTTATAAAACATTCCGCTTATAAAGAGGAAAACCGGCATATGAAAAGCATATATGAACAGATAAAAACTCTTCATAAGCCCCGAATGTGCCACCAGTGTGTCAGCAAAATGTCCTGCAACAACCAGAACAATCATGACGAACTTGATATTGTCCCACCAGCATATTCTTTTGGTATTGTTCACTGCATCCATTTTATCTCCGCTAAACACTCAATAATGAATATTCTTCCAAATTCCAGACCTTATCAACCACATCATTGTAAAAATCAGGTTCATGACACACTAAAAGTATCGCACCCTTATACGCCTTCAATGCTCTTTTCAGTTCATCCTTGGCATCGATATCCAGGTGGTTTGTAGGTTCATCCAATAATAATACATTTGTCTCAATATTGATAAGTTTACACAGGCGCACTTTGGCCTGTTCGCCTCCGCTGAGCACCCTTACCTTACTTTCGATATGTTCGGTTGTCAGTCCGCACTTAGCCAGTGCCGAGCGCACCTCATATTGTGACATCGAAGGAAATTCATCCCAGATTTCTTCAATACATGTATTGTCACCCGGTTTGATTTCCTGTTCAAAATATCCCTTATAAAGATAATCACCAAGTTCCGCCTTACCGGAAACAGGCTTGATAAGTCCGAGTACACTCTTTAAGAAAGTTGTCTTGCCTATTCCGTTGGTTCCGACAATTGCTATCTTCTCTCCACGCTCCATTCTCAGATTAATCGGTTTGGAAAGTGGTGCGTTCTTATCATATCCGAGCACAAGGTCATCCGTTTCAAAAATAACTTTGCCCGCTGCCCTTGCTTCCTTGAAATTAAATTCCGGCTTCGGTTTCTCTTTTGCAAGCTCAATTATATCCATTTTATCAAGCTTCTTCTGTCTGGACATCGCCATATTACGTGTGGCGACACGCGCCTTATTGCGCGCAACGAAATCCTTAAGCTCGCCTATTTCCTGCTGCTGGCGCCTGTACGCCGCTTCAAGCTGTGCTTTCTTAACTTCATACACCTCAAGGAACTTATTGTAATCTCCTACATATCTATTGAGTTCCTGATTTTCCATATGATATATTATATTAACAACGCTGTTCAAAAACTCCATATCATGCGATATAAGTATAAAAGCATTCTCATATTCCTGAAGATATCTTCTAAGCCACTCTATATGATTCTCATCAAGATAATTCGTCGGCTCATCAAGAAGCAATATGTCCGGCTTCTCAAGAAGAAGTTTTGCCAATAAAACTTTCGTTCTCTGTCCGCCGGAAAGTTCGGTCACATCACGATCCAGTCCTATCTCTGCAAGCCCGAATGCTCTCGCAATCTCATCAACTTTCGCATCTATAACATAAAAATCATGATTGGTCAGAAGATCCTGTATCGTTCCGGATTCTTCCATCATGGCTTCCATCTGTTCTGCATCGGCATCAGCCATTGCCTCAAATATCGCTGTCATTCTCTCTTCCATCTCATACAGATATGAAAAAGCAGAACGAAGTACATCGCCGATAGTCATCCCAGGTTCCAGTACCGTGTGCTGGTCAAGATATCCCACCCTGATATTCTTCGCCCATTCCACTTTGCCCTCATCCGGCATAAGCTTTCCGGTAACAATATTCATAAACGTGGACTTACCTTCGCCGTTAGCTCCGATAAGTCCGATATGTTCTCCCTTAAGGAGTCTGAAAGAAACATTATTAAAAATGGCTCTGTCGCCAAAGCCGTGGCTTAGATTCTCAACATTAAGTATCATTGTAAAGTCCTCTATTCCAGAACACGTGTACATGCAATAACTGATTTCTGTTCCGGATTATCACTGTTTTTTATGAAAGTTGTCTCGCACGAACACACTTCACCTCCGGTAAGATGTCCTTTAAATTGGAATGTAAAAACTTTATTGTTGCTCTTAAAGAACTTGTCCATATTCTCAGCCGATGTCACGCGTGTAAATTCAGCACGGCTGTCCTCCTCAAGCACATTCTCAACATAAGCATCAAACATCTTGCGCATCGGTTCTTTTTTATAGGAACTGGAAATTTTGTTATCATCCTTATATAATGTGGTAAGTGTCCCATCCACATAATTAAGTTCGATTATTTCGTGGTATATATGACAAAGCAGCGGATAAAAATCCGCAAGAATTTTCTTGTTATATCTTTTCTGTTCTTTTGTGACATCATTGATACTGAATATAAATCTTGATTTGCCTTCGCAGTCTCCTATGTATCTTATCGTAATTCCAAGCCACATCCAGTCCGTATGTTCCGTCCGGCGGCTTATGATAACATATTGCTGTTTCTTATTAAGTCTGGCATTAATCACTGCCTCTATCAGCCGCTGGGTTGTCATAGCCTCATGGCTGTCCATATGTTCATTATCACTCATATACAGTTCAAGCGGCGATGTCTTATAAATCCTTGTATATTCAGAATTAACCTTAAGGAGCTTAAGGTTGACTTCATCATACTCATATAATGCCATCGGACCGATAATTTCTTCCATAAATGCACGCAGCTGCGGCGATTTGACATTAAGAAGATTATCAATGTCCACATCCTCATAATCAATGCGTGCATCGCCATCATCTATCTTATGTCTGCATTTCTCCTTGAATTCATCAACCGAAACAGGTCTTGAATAATAGTATCCCTGAATATAATCGCTTCCGATAGTCTTAAGTAACGATGCCTGTTCGCCTGTTTCTACACCTTCTGCGACAACGGTCATTCCAAGCCATTTGGCCATTCGTATAACGCTGCTGACCACATTGCCCGCCCTGTCCGATTCAACTATCTCATCTATTAATTTCTTGTCTATTTTAAGTATATCAAAAGATAAATCCTTAAGAAGGTTCAATGACGAATATCCCGTTCCGAAATCATCCATAAGAACCATATAACCGGACTTTTTGAGCATATTAACCGTGTTGATAAGGCGTTTCGGATTATCAACATATGCGCTCTCAGTGATCTCTACGCGCAAAAACTCCTTCGGAATATTGTATTTGTCAACCAGTCCGTCAAGTATTTCCAATAAATCATCATGATACAGATTCGCTCTTGAAACATTAATGGAAAGCGGAACAAGAGTCTCTCCGTTATCCATAGCTTCTCTTATTACTCTGCATGCTTCTTCCCACACATAGTGGTCAAGCTTATTGATCATATAATTTTTCTCAAATACCGGTACAAAACGTCCCGGCATAAGAAGTCCGTATTTCGGATGTTTCCATCTTACAAGCACTTCCCCGGCCGCAATAACGTCCTTCTGGATGTCATAAATTGGCTGTATCACAATGAAGAATTCCCTGTCCGTAATTCCTCTATCCATATCTGATACCAGCTGCTGCCCTGTAAGGAGTTCTTCTCTCTTGGTCTCTGTGTATACTTCTATCTTATCTGTATGTATTCCTTTAATGCTGTTAAGAGCCATAAGTGCCCTGTCACACATCTTGATAACCGGAATGGTTCTGTCTTCCACGTAATAAAGTCCGGCCTGTATAAAAAGCCTGTATTTCTCATTCGCAGTTTCAATACTGTATTTCATTCTGTCGGAAAGTAATGCTGTATCTATATTATCTCTGTTGCAAAAACATATGAACTTATCGCCACCGATTCTGCCGATAATTCCGTCTGAAAATATCTGTCTGCTGAAAGTATTAACGATATCCTTAAGGACCTTATCTCCCATTGCCATGCCAAAAATATCGTTAACTACCTTAAATCTCTCTATATCCCACGCGAGTATCATATATTGCTTTTCTGAGTTCTCATCGAGGATTCTCTGCGCTTCTTCCATAAAGCTCTTAAAACTCAGCACTCCCGTAAGAGAGTCATATACCAAGCCGTTATTCTTATTTTCCATATTCATCATAGCATCACCTGCATAAACTTTCCAATACTATAACGGCAGTGCGGCTTTCCGGCACCGCACTGCCGGCATTAAACATCTGTTAAATCAGACTTCTGTAAAGCGCTGCAATTTCCTCAACGCTTGTTTCTCTCGGATTACCCGGTCTGCATGCATCATCATAAGCTGACTGTGCAAGGAACGGAATATCCTCTTCCTTAACTATTTCCTTAAGATCTGCCGGAATTCCTACATCATGTGAAAGCTGTCTTACCGCATCCACTGCTGCTTTTCTGTATTCCTCCTGTGACATGTCATCAACGCCTTTAACGCCCATTGCCCTGGCAATCTCTCTGTACTTCTCTCCTGTTGCAGGTGCATTATATTCCATTACCATAGGAAGTATGATTGCATTGGCAACTCCGTGTGGTGTATCATAAAGTGCGCCAAGAGGATGAGCCATTGAATGAACAATACCGAGACCTACATTGGAAAATCCCATTCCTGCAACATACTGTCCGAGTGCCATTCCTTCTCTGCCTTCCGGTGTATTGTTAACGGCATCTCTTAAACTTCTTGCAATGATCTCAATAGCCTTGATATGGAACATATCCGAAAGTTCCCATGCTCCTGCCGTGATATATCCCTCAATAGCATGTGTAAGAGCATCCATACCTGTAGCAGCCGTAAGTCCCTTAGGCATTGTTGACATCATCTCAGGATCTACAAATGCAACAACCGGAATATCCTTAGGATCTACACATACCATCTTACGATGCTTGGCATCATCCGTGATAACGTAATTAATGGTAACCTCTGCGGCAGTACCTGCTGTTGTCGGAACAGCAAATGTTGTAACTGCTTTATGTTTCGTAGGTGCCACCCCTTCAAGGCTCACTACATCCGCAAATTCAGGGTTATTGATAATAATGCCTATTCCCTTGGCTGTGTCCATTGATGAGCCGCCGCCGATTGCGATTATATAATCCGCACCTGATTTCTTAAATGCTTCTACACCTGTCTGCACATTCTCAATGGTAGGGTTCGGCTTAATATTGGAATATACCTCATATGCAAGTCCTGCACCATCCAGTACATCAAGCACCTTCTTGGTAACACCGAATTTGATAAGGTCAGGATCCGAGCATACAAATGCCTTCGTAAGTCCGCGTCCTATAGCCTCGCCTGCTATCTCTTTAACTGCCCCGGCTCCATGATATGAAGTCTCATTAAGTATAAATCTGTTTGCCATAATAACCTTCTCCTTTACATTATGGGTCAATACCCTCTGATAGTCACATTTTACCATAAAAGCATATATCATACAACCAAAAAAGCGGTATTGACGCATATTGACGTATCATGAAAAAAACACAAAAACGGCCGCCCGTATGAAACGGGCAGCCGTTATAATCATCGTCATATCAGCCTAACATCATTCTGTCATTATCAAGCTCTTTACCGCTTGCAATAGCGAATTTTTCAAGAAGATCCTCTACTGTGAGTTTCTTTTTTTCTTCTCCTGATATATCGAATATTATATTACCACTGTTCATCATGATAAGTCTGTTGCCATGCGCAATGGCATCTTTCATATTATGCGTTATCATGAGCGTTGTAAGATTGTCCTTCTGTACAATTTTCTCGGTAGTGTCAAGCACCTTGGCGGCAGTCTTAGGATCAAGTGCGGCAGTGTGCTCATCAAGAAGCAGAAGCTTAGGTTTCTTAAGTGATGCCATAAGGAGCGTAATAGCCTGACGCTGTCCGCCCGAAAGCAATCCGACCTTGGAAGTGATTCTGTTTTCAAGACCAAGATCAAGTTCTGCAAGAAGTTCCTTGTACTGCGCCTTCTCTTTAGCCGTAATTCCCGGCATAAGGCTTCTGAATTTGCCTCTTCTTGCTGCAAGCGCAAGATTTTCATCAATACCCATCGTCGCAGCTGTTCCCATCATTGGGTCCTGGAAAACCCTTCCGAGATATTTGGCACGTCTGTGCTCAGGTATTCTGGTAACATCAATATTGTCAATATATATCTTGCCGCTGTCGACCAGCCATGTTCCCGCAAGTGCATTGAGAAGCGTTGACTTTCCGGCACCGTTACCGCCGATTACCGTAACAAAATCGCCTTCGTTAAGTTCAAGACAGAGACCGTTGAGTGCTGTTTTCTCATTAACCGTATTAGGGTTGAATGTCTTATAAATGTTCTCTACTTTTAACATTATTTGGCAGCCCCCTTTCTGACCGGCTTGGCAAAGATTTTCTTTCTCCAATACGGGATTGCAAGGAATACGGCTACAAGAAGTGCCTGTGACAGCTTAAGAAGTGTCGTGTCAACACCGAGCCACATTATCACTCTCATAACCACATAGTATATGATACCTCCAAGCAATACTCCTACAAGCTTGAGTGCGAAATTCTTAAATATTTTATCAAAAAGTGCAGAACCGATTACAACGGCTGCAAGTCCGATTACGATTGCTCCACGGCCCTGGTTGATATCGACGCTCGCCGTATACTGTGAAAGCAGGGCACTTGCAAACGCAACTATACCGTTGGAAATCATAAGTCCTATTACTTTATTGACATTGATGTTAATGCCCTGTGCGCGTGACATATTAGGGTTACATCCGGTAGCTCTTAACGACGCACCGCGCTCTGTTCCGAAGAACCAGTAAAGTATTCCAATAATTACTATGGCGCATACCACAACCACAAAAATAGTGTTCTGGTAGAACGGTATAGGGTTGGCTTCCGTCGATTTAACCGATCCCATATGTGATATAAGGTGATACTTCTGTGCGTTAATTGCCAGATTCGCCTTATTATCAAGTATTTTAAGGTTAATTGACCAGAGTCCGAACTGCGTTATGATTCCCGCGAGTATTGCCGGGATTCCCATAACGGTATGAAAAAGTCCTGTTGCAAGTCCCGCAAGCATTCCACTTATAACTGCCACAAGGAGTGCAAGCCACATCGGCTGTCCTTTGAGCAACATCGTGATGCAGACCGCGCCTCCGAGAACCATCGTTCCGTCCACAGACAAATCCGCTATATCCAGTATTTTGTAAGTGATGTAAACGCCAATGCCCATTATTCCCCAGATAAGGCCCTGGGCAACACCGTTAGGCAGTGCATTTAAAAGTGCTGTTATGTCCACACCAATTCCTCCAAATTATAATTAATTATTTAGCAATTGCTTCATATCCGTCCGGAACTTTAATTCCGAGATCATCGCAAATCTCTTTATTGTATTCTTTAGTTACGTTAGGAGCGAATTTGATATCCATTGTTGTGATATCAGCTCCGTTTACAAGAATATCATAAGCCATTTCACCGGTTGTGTATCCAAGGTCATAGTAACTGATTGAAAGTGTTGCGACACCGCATCCCTTGCAGATACCTTCCTCGCCTGCTATTACAGGAACCTTAGCCGGACGGCATACATTATCGATTACCGACGTGCTGGATGCTGCTGTGTTGTCTGTAGGAATGTAGATTACATCTGAAGCATTAGCTGCTTTTTCACATACTGACTGGATATCGTTTGAGTCAGTGAATGCGAAATATTCGCATGTATATCCAAGCTTGGTAAGCTCGTCATTCATAACATCTACCTGATATTTGGAGTTAGGCTCTGCTGAACAGTAGAAAAGACCTACTTTCTTGGCATCAGGGAAAATCTCATGAAGCATGGCTGCCTGTTCGCTAAGAGGCGCAAGGTCCGATGTTCCTGAAATATTACGTCCTGTTTTACCGCTCCAGTCACTCATATCAAGTGCTGTTGCATAATCTGTAATAGATGTTCCGAGTACCGGAATTGTAGTTGTTGCCGATGCTGCTGCCTGAAGAGGTGATGTAGCGTTGGCAAGAATGAGATCTACATTTGAAGATACAAAACCATCAATAATAGTAGCACATGTAGGTGTATCTCCTGCTGCATTCTGCTCAGTAAATTTAACCTTATCTCCGAGTTTCTCTGTAAGAGCGTCCTTGAATCCCTTGGTAGCCGCATCAAGAGCTTCATGCTCTACAAGCTGGCAGATGCCCACATTATAAGTCTTATCTTTGTCTGACGAACCGCCTGATGTGCTCTTGTCCGACTTAGAACATGCTGTTGCTGCAAAAACCATTGACAGGCAAAGGCCTGCTGCGATAATTCTTTTAATCTTTTTCATAATGATTCTCCTTTACATATATTCAGGTAACGTGTGCATCACACATGCATCCGTTATCATTCGGTTTAGTGCTTTTACGCTTTTATGCTTTTATGTATCAAAGCACCAGTCTATTATAAATTATCATTAACATGCCGTCAATGCCAATTTTCAAAATCCTATCACATTGGAAACTTTAAACGGACACATTGTTTTTTTATTATCTTTTTACAATAGTTTTATAAAAAAAATAAACCAAGGAGGTTATTATCATGCGTATAAATTTCAAGAGATTTTTTCCCTGCATGCTTGCGGCAGCACTTATCTTGGTGTCCGCTGCCGGATGCGCAAAATCAAACAGTTCCGTACAGGAAAACACGACAGAAGCCGTCATTCCAGACAGCCTGATAACCATCAAGGACAGCGACACCGACACTGATGTGTCCGATGCTGTAGAAATCACATTAAACGGCAGTTCCGTTTCATGCAGCAGTTCATCCGTAGCAATTAACGGAAGCGAGATTACCATAAGTTCCGGGGGCAGCTATATAATTAACGGCACCCTTGATGACGGAAGGATTATAGTTGACGCGGATGATGCCAAGGTGCATCTTATCCTCAACGGAGTCTCCATCCATTCGGAGACAAATGCCGCCATATATGTCAAATCAGCCGGCAAAACAACCATCACTCTCGCAGACGGCACCGATAATACATTAAGTGACAGCAGTAATTACACTTATGATGACACAGACAAAGAAGAACCGGATGCAGTACTTTTTTCAAAGGACGACTTAAGTATTAACGGTAACGGTTCACTCAACATAGAGGCTTCGTTCAATAACGGGATTACCTGTAAAAATGACCTGAAAATAATAAGTGGAACCATTAATGTTACCGCTAAGAACAATGCCATTAAAGGCAAAGACTCTCTCTCAATTACCGGCGGCACCATAACTGCATCAGCCGAGGGCAAGGGCCTTCTCTCCAACAACAACGAGGAAGAAGATAAAGGCTATATTCACATTACCGGAGGCACGATAACACTTACCTGCACCGACGATACCATACATTCCAACAATGCCATTTATATCGAAGGCGGCGATATGACACTTTCAAGCAGTGACGACGGAATCCATGCTGATAATACTCTTGTTATATCAGACGGTACCATAGACATTACCAAATGTTACGAGGGTCTTGAAGCGGCTGCCATATCCATTGACGGTGGCGCAATATCCATCACTGCATCCGATGACGGAATCAACGCAGCCGACAGTTCTTCTTCTTCCGAAGGCGGTCCGGGCATGAGAGGCGGTCCGGATATGGGCGAAAATTCCGGCAGTAATTGTTCCCTCACAATAAACGGCGGCACAGTATATGTAAATGCCGGAGGTGACGGAATTGATTCCAATAGTTACATTGTCATGACCGGTGGTGCTTTAGTCGTGGACGGTCCTACCGGCAACGGCAACGGTGGTCTTGATTATAACAACTATTTCACAGTGACAGGTGGTTATCTGGTCGTAGCCGGCTCATCAGGAATGGCGCAGAATATTTCGGACAGTTCGACACAGTGCGGTGCCCTTGTGGCAGTATCTGGAGGCACTGCCGGCACGCCTGTTACTGTGGCAGATGCATACGGCAATGTGATAATTTCATTCACCCCTGCCAAGTCTTACAATGCGCTTAACATATCCACTCCCGACATGAAAACCGGCACGACTTACACCATATATCAGAACGGCACCTTGACCGGTTCAACACAGATCGTTAAGGATTGTTATACAGGAGGCACTATAGAAGGCGGAACGGAATTAACCACATTTGAACAAAGCTCCACCGTAACCAATTCCGGTATTTCCGGCAACGGCGGCATGGGCGGACAAAGGCCGGGCGGCGGCAATTTTGGCGGTGGTCAGAAACCGGATGACAGCAACTTTGGCGGCGGCCAGAAACCTGATGACAGCAGCTTTGACGGCGGCCAGAAACCGGATGACAGCAACTTTGGCGGCGGTCAGCGGCCGGATGATACCAACAATATTTCGGGTGGCAGCAGCTTATAGGATTTTAAAGGATTCACACTTTTTTGCACTTTTCGAGGCATTTGGTGTCAATTTGATAGGCTCAGTATTATAATATAAGAAATATTGTATATATTCTAATACACTTGTTTTCATATATTATTATCTTGCGGTATCACATACAGCAAATAATTGACACAAAACTGCTGATTTTGGTCAAAAAAGTGTGAAAATATCGTATTGTATACTGTAGTATTATTCTTCCAGCGGCGCGATAATATTGTTTTGTTGACGGAATTACACCTATGATACTTAACGGTCAGGGATGCTATATTGATAAAAACGGAAACGTCGTAATCGGCAAAGTTGAATACATTACATAGCAAAACGGCTCAGATTTTCAATAGAAAAAAGGAGCTGTTTTTAATTGACAATGTTTAGTTATAAAAACCGCTATGGGATTCCATAGCGGTTATCATTTAACATATTATCTGTTATATTTAGATGAACGGTACTCCCGGAAGAGTGAAGAATGTTACACTCTTGTAAAGGAACAGACCGATAAGGTATTCAACTGTTACAAGTCCCGCAACAAGAATTGCAAGTGAGATAACAAGCTGTTTTCTGTCTTTAATCTCTTTGCTAAGAATCGTAAATCCCTGAATTGCCGTAAGTACTGACATAAATACGATAAATATCGGGAAGAAGAAACCTCTGAGTGCGCCCACGCGAATGAAGTTGTAAAGTATTTTTACAGCTATTGCTCCGATAAGCGGAACTGAAACCGCGCCGCAAAGTGAAGCGATCTTATTAACATCTGTTTTCTTCTTAAGAACAACTGCATCTATAAGATAAAATAATCCGAATACTGTCGCACCCATAAGAACTATGTATATGATTGGGAAAAAGATTGACTGGAAAATAGTTCCTACATTAATGGAATAATCATTAAGAATATCCCATCTGGTATAGCCAATAGAATCCAGGTATTCTCCATATGACATGCCCAATAATCTGTAAAGACCCTTAGCCTGCTTTTTAAATGAACTAAGTGCATAAAAAATCTTGGAAATAAGGTTAAGCACGGTTGCAAATACATAAGCTATGGTAAGAATGCCAACAAGCACTGCCGATGACGGAATAGTTCCGTTCTCATAATATTCTTCTGCTGCCGTGATAGGTTTCTTAACAGTATTCTTAATATGGTCAATAGCTTTCTTAAAAGCGCCTCCCATATCAACTGAACTCTTCGGTGCCTCCTGCTGTGGTGCTCCGTATGCTGCCGTGTAAGGTGAGCCCTGCTGTGGCGCTCCCGTGTAAGGCATTCCCTGTGGGATGTTTCCCTGTGGTACTGACTGGGCATTATTCTGCTGACATGTACAAACTTCTCCGTCAGCCAACTGTTTACCGCAAATTGTACAAAAAGCCATTGATTCATTCCTCCTAAAATAAATCCCTTTTACTTAAAAAGGGCCTTGATACACTTGAATATACCACACGGCAGAGGAATAGTCAATAAATCATTCCGCGCAAATTGTCTGTTTTTCGACGTTATAATCAGTCGTTCTCTGCAGCCATTAT
Source organism: Butyrivibrio sp. CAG:318 (assembly GCA_000431815.1). Lineage (GTDB taxonomy): Bacteria > Bacillota > Clostridia > Lachnospirales > Lachnospiraceae > Eshraghiella. The sequence goes on from FR889241.1 coordinate 105,159, forward strand.
AATCAAATCTGCTGCGCGCTCTATACCAACCCTGGAGCTGTCGATGCAGAGATGGTAATTCTCCCTCTCTCCCCATTCCCGTCCGGTAAAATAGCGGTAATTTAACTTACGTTTCTTATCCTTTTCTTCGAGACGTTTTAAAGGCCTGACCGGTGACGCGCCGTACTGTTCCACTATCCTGTGTGCCCTGAAATCGTCCGGTGCCCATACAAATACGTTAAAACAGTCCGGTTCATCTTTCAGTATGTAATCCGCACAGCGGCCAACTATCACGCAGTTTTCTTTGGATGCAATATCGGTAATTACTTTACGCTGCGCAATCCATATTCTGTCCGCATTGGCAAGGCCATCCGTTCCTCTTCCGAGAAAAGAATATGCAAAAAATCCGGTTCCGGGAGCATATTCTGCCTCCTGTTCGATATACTCATTGGCGTACCCTGTCTCCTCAGCCGTCTTCTCTATCAATTCCTTGTCGTAACATCTTACTCCGAGTTTCTCCGCTACCAGTTTACCGATTGTCCTTCCACCGCTTCCAAACTGCCTGCTGATTGTTATTATCCTGCTCATAAACACGACCTCCTTGCTGAACATATCAGTTATTTTGTACCGTAATTATAGCAGAAAAATATAATTGATGTAAGATTAATTTATAATCCGTCCGTCTCCGATTTCAATGATTCTCCTGCATGCCGATGCAACTTCCGGATCATGTGTTACAATTATTATTGTTATTCCCGAATCGTTAAGTTTCCTGAATATATCCATTATTTCGCCCGATGTTTTAACGTCAAGTGCTCCCGTCGGTTCATCCGCAATAATAATTGACGGATTGTTTACCAAAGCTCTGGCTATCGCAACTCTCTGCTTCTGTCCTCCGGACAGCTTGGACACTTTCTTATCCATAAGTTCCGCTATACCCAGCTGTTCAAGTGCTCCGACAGCTCTTTGTTTACGTTTAACATCATGCCTGGTTCTGTCAAAATACATCGGAATCATTACGTTCTCAATGGCCGAATATTCCTCTACAAGGGCAAAATCCTGCATTACGATTCCTATGTCACGGCATCTTATTTCCGCACGCCTTTTATCATTAGTGTGTGATATGTCCTCTCCGTTCAGGAGGTAAACTCCTTTTTCAAAATCGTCTATACACCCTATGATGTGCATAAGTGTGGATTTACCGGCTCCTGATTTGCCTGTAACCGCTACCATTTCTCCATCTTCTATAGTAAGGCTGATATCCTTAAGTGCTTCGAAAGCATTGCTTTTCCCAAGATTATATGTCTTGTATACATTTTTGAGTTCTATCATATTGTCACCTCTATTCGTTGTTCCTGAGTATATTTACAGGCTGCATTTTTCTTAACATTACAAATGGAAGCAGTACCGCAAATATAAGAATAAGAACCGTAATAACCATCAACGACAGTATATTCATCCACCCGAACGAGAACGCAAGCCCGTTATATAGGTTGGACACTCTTACAAAAGCGCTGATGACTCCCGCTGCAATCAGGGCCGTAACCGAAAGGCACACCCAATGCATAAAAGATAAAATCACTGTATTTTTCCAATTATTGCCACATATAAAATAAATTCCGTAATTGTGCTGTTCTCTCATTACATTAAGTGACGCCGCATTGAATATACATGTTAATGTCAATATAAATGTAAGGCCGAAAATAACCACAACCGGTACAAACTTAATACGCAGAAGTTCCATTGAATATGTATATATATTTCTCATATCAAACATATCAACATCTGCTGTGTATTTAAATTTTGTACATAGAATATCCATGTTTTTTTCTATGTCCTGTTCCGACAAATCATCATAATAATCAATAATCATAAACAGGCCGCTGTACATTCTATCCTTCATTTCACGGTTAACATCTTCATATGAAGCAATAGCATAATACTCGTACGATGGAGCATTGTATTCCAGAAATTCATTAACAGTACCATACATATTGATATAGCTCTCACTGCCGTCGGTATTTAAAGTGTTCGTCAGTCCGAATACCATCTCTTTGATACCATAATATCCTGTAACTCTGAAATTATATCCTTCCAAATTCACAATATCACCTACCGGTACCTTGAATGGCACATTATCGCTAAGAACAATGTTTATTATCCCATCCTCATGTTCCGCATCCTCGCACCATCTGCCCTCTGTAAGTCTTGGAATACTTTTAACATAATCGGAATTATTCGTTATAAAATTCAGATTATAGCTATTTCCGTCAATATCGCCATATAAATTCGTTCTGACAGGTCTTACGATTCTCTCTACTCCCGTAAGATTTTCTAACAATTCTTCATCTGTAACAGTCGTTCCGGCCGCTATCGTGTTTTGCTTTACAAATGTTCCTGTTCTGTCAAAGAACGTTTTTATACCATTAATAAGGCCATACTGCTCAGATATTGCCGACATCATAAAAATAGCAGCAACATATATAAGTATCAATTCTGCAAGAACAAGAATATTATTCTTTATATTTTTTAGAAATTCACTAAACCCAAGAGAAAACATATCACACACTCCTAATTAATTCCGCCGGCGTTTTCCTGACAAACCGGCCAATCAATATAACATAAACCACCAGAAGCATTCCAAGATATATTCCCGATATCTTCAGATATGTTTTCGTTGTCATATACGCACTCATATACTCAAACGTTCCGGATGCTGCCGGAAGAATCGCACAATGAAATATCAACAGCCCGATAACAAGCAGAATCACGGATAAACCATATAATTCAATAAAATATACTATTGATGCTCTTGTACCTGTGCATCCGCATATTCTTGACACTGCTAATATTCTTCGACGCTTTGCCAGTATATGTTTGTACATGATGCAATAATTTATCGCACTTATGGCCATAAATACAATTGCAACACCTATAATGCTTCTATATACACGGTTATCATTCTCGTTGTCTATTCCATCAAACTCCGGGAATTCATACTGCGGAACATATTTTGCCGCAAGCTGGGCCAATTTATTATGTTCGTTAAGGGTAAGCGGTTTTGTAAATCTCATTGTCACCCCAAGCACTTCAATATTATTCTCCGGAAATGCATAATAAGGAATATATACACGACTTGCCGGGCTGTACATATTGACCTTATATTTTCCTATGCATCTGAACTGTTGCCCCGCAATATTAATTTCGTCCGACTCGTATGTTTCCGGAACAAGCGCAATCTTCTCCGTGGTATCTGCATCTGTATCTTCAAAGCCGCGTCCTTCGCCAATTCCTCCGGCTAATGAAACGGGAATTAACTTCCCGTTCCTATAATCCGAAATACAATCATATGATACACCTTCATCACTTTTGCGGTTAAATCCCCCAAAATACACTCTTTCGAGCTTGGATGAAACTATCGGGATTGCACTGGATATAAAAGCCTTCACTTCCGCCGGCTGTGGATCCTGCAGTTCATCATCTATGTGTCCTATCACATAATACATCGATGTTCCTTCCACCTCTTTTGTCTTAGTATTAAAATGGTTTATTACGCCATATGAGAACATTATCAGTATAACGGATGTAAGTTCTATAAAGATCAAAAGTCCCAATAAAAATCGCTGGCGGAACATCTCTTTAATATTCAGTTTAAGAAGTCCTATAACCGACATATTGTAACTCCTCTAATGTAAGATTTTTATTTGTAATACAACCTTATCATACTATAGCTTGCCATGCAATATATTATAGTGAATCGTACTATTTGTACACTAAAGCGCATTTTTTAAATACTTAATCTTATTCTTTTTCTCATTTGTTCTTTGATTTCCGGAGCCTTGCCTCTGCTCATATATATTACTGTGTTATCAAATAAACATAATTTTTCACTTTTAATACCCACAACATATCTACTGTTGACAAGTATTGATCTGTTTGGTCTTAATAAATATTTTGCATATAAATCTTCATAATCGCACAACTTACCCTTAGCAAGGAATTCTCCATATAAAGTCCTTACTGATATTTGGAGATTATTTCCACCTGATTTGGCAAGACTGGAAATAGAAATCAATTCAGATTCATTAATATATTTAGTCTCTCCCACACACACAAACTCAAAAAACACGGTGTTACTATACTGACACGGTCTGGTGTCCTCAATTAATTTATCCATACTGCATATAACTCCTTTGTATATTATTCAGTCTCATTAAACAGCCCGGCACTGCGTGAATCTGTATAGTAGATATTATAACACAGTTTCCGGGCTATTTCCACAAAAAAATCAATTTTTTACTATAGTAAATATATAATATTTACAGTATTTTGTTGTCAGCCGTTTTATCCGATCAATCCCGTAGCATCTTCTGCAATCTGCGCAGGTGTAAGATGATTTTCCTTAAGAACTTCGTTGACATCATATCTGTCCAGAAATTCTTTTTTCAATCCGTAATTAAGCACCTTAACATCGCTGTTTCCGTAAAAACGTGCTATTTTCTCACCGAAACCGCCGTCCAGCATTCCGTCTTCAAGTGTGATGACCACATCATGGTCCGCCTTAAGGCTTTCAAGCAGTTCATCATCTGTTCCCGTAATATAGTACGGATTAATAAGTGTTGCCTTTACTCCGGTACGGCTTTCAATTTCTTTGGCCGCCTTGCATGCAAGACCATAGAATGAACCGAGACCGATTATGGCAATTTTGCTTCCTTTTTCGGTAATCTCGTATCGATTGAGCTCACTGAAATTTTTACTAACTTTCTTGCCGTCGGAAATCATTTCTCCATCCGGTACTCTGATCGCAACCGGATGTTCATTCTGCTCAATACTCCATTCTAGCATCGCAAGATACTCTTCCTTCGTGGTCGGCGCAAGATATACGAGGTTCGGTATATTGGAAATCATAGGTATATCATATATACCAAGATGTGTAACATCATTCATGCCATACACCGATGCTGCATATACTATGATCGTTGCTGGGTTATTGTTGATGCACAGATCCTGTGATAACTGGTCATAGGTTCGCTGGATAAAAGAACTGTATACTCCGTAAACCGGCTTGCCGCCGCCCGCTGCAATACCTGATGCAAGTGCCACCGCTGTTTCCTCCGCGATTCCCACATCTACGAACTGGCTTCCGGCTTCATGTCTTTTATCAGCCGTAAATCCCATAACCGTAGGTGTTGCGGACGTGATTGCGACAACACTTTTATCTTTTTTCATCTTATCAAGCAGGTATTCGGCAGTCACGGAAGAATAATCCTCTCCGTCAGAATCCATCAGCGGCTTGCCCGTCTTGATGTCAAAAGGCATGTGCCAATGCCATGTCTCCTTGTCCTCCTCGGCCGGCTTATATCCTTTGCCTTTGAGTGTCACGATGTGGACTACAACAGGCTTACCGGCATCTTTAACAGATTTGAATGCATCGATAAGCGCACCGATATCATTACCGTTGCCTACATACACATAATCAAGTCCCATCGCTTTAAAAAAATTACATTCAGCCTTACCGTCGGTTTCCCTTAACAGCTTAAGGTTCCCGTATAATCCGCCATGGTTCTCCGCGATTGACATATCATTATCATTAACTACGATTATAAGGTTGCTCTTAAGCTCTGATGCGAAATCAAGGCCTTCAAGTGCCTCGCCTCCGCTCAATGAACCGTCACCGATAACCGCGATGACATTGCCCTTCCCGCCCTTAAGGTCTCTCGCCTTGGCAAGTCCGCACGCAAGGCTTACAGATGTGGACGTATGTCCTACATTAAAAAAGTCATGTTCGCTTTCATGCGGATTGGAATATCCCGAAACGTCATCATAATGTTCCTCATAAAGATAAGCATCTTTTCTTCCTGTGAGCATCTTGTGCGGGTATGTCTGGTGTGACACATCATATACCATCTTATCCTCAGGGGATTCAAAAACATAGTGAAGTGCGATTGTGGCTTCAACCATACCGAAATTCGGTCCGAAATGTCCGCCGTGTATGCTTGCTCTTTTAAGCAGTGCATCCCTCATCTCGGCGGCAAGTTTATTCATCTCTTCGATCGTAAGTTTCTTTACATCCGAAGGTCCGTTAATATTCTCTAAATACATAATACTTCCTCCTGAAATTCTTTATTGACAGGATGATTATAATACTTAAAGCCAAGTTTAAGTCAAGTATTTTTATAATATAGTTTCCATCTGGGTTTCCTTGACAAACATTCCCATTTTTTCATAAAATGCCCTGGCATTGTCATTACCTTCCCAGACATTCAGCGTAACATCATAGCAGCCCTGTTCCCTGGCGTAATTAAGAACATACTCATACAGCTTTCTTCCCACATGCTGTCCTCTGCTGTTCTCATCCACGCACAAATCATCTATATAAAGTGTGGTAAAATCCTTCATATTGGTTGAAAAAGGCTGTCTTTGCATGACACAGAAGGCATACCCGAGAATATCTCCGTTCTCATCCTCTGCGACAAAAACGGGGCGTCCGTCATCTTCAAATATTGTGCCAAGTTCTTTGGCCGTGTATTTGGTACTTCCCGAAATAAATATATCCGGGCGCAGCGCGGCATGCAGTTCCAGAACTTCACTAAGCAGTTTCATAACTGCTTCGGTATCATTAATTCCAGCTCTTCTTATTGAAATCGACATGTTTTTCTCCTATAATTTATGCCTATTTCGTAAGCTCAGCAACTACCTGATTGATAACCTTGCCGTCAGCTTTGCCTTTAAGTTCGCCCATAACAGCTTTCATAATCTGACCCTTGTTCTTCGTGGCAAGAACATCTGCAAACTTGTCCTGAAGTATTGCCTTGACTTCATCGGCACTTAACATCTTCGGAGCAAACTCGCTCATAATATCATATCTTTTCTTATACTCTTCGAGCAGCTCTGTCCTGTCAGCAGGGCATGTATCAATCTGCTCTTTGACTGACTTGATCTCCTTCAGAATAGCTTCATTGGCCATATCGTCCGGTATATCCTCACGGCATCCGGCATCAATACCTTTTTTCTTGACTGCGGAAACAAGGCTCGCGATGGCATCCTTTCTGAATTTATCCTTAGCCTTCATAGCTGCTATCATTGCATCCTGTAATTCTTTTAACTTCATGTTCTCACCTTTCCGGGAAATTGTCCCTTTTCAAATAGTCTGTCTATATCTTATTCCTGCGCAAAGCGTATGTCAACCGTCCAGTGCCGGTATACTGCAGTGGCTGTTTATCACGCGCATTCACGCGCATATCGCATCGTTTATACGAATAAAATTACTCGATAACTGTTGCAAGTAATCTCTGTTTTCTCACTCATAATGAATCCTCCTTTATTTCTTGGTCAATAAAACTGGAATTGTACGTTAAAAATTATTCTACATCAATCACATCATGAATAATCCGGGCTCCAAGTCCCTGCTATCCGGAGATAGGAAACCGCAAATCCGTTTTTAAGGAAACTGCCATTCCAGTGGTGGAAACCTTTACCATAAATCTTTAGAATGTATTTCATGCACCAAACGGTGTAAATACATTTTAAGGAGGTCATGACTATGACCAAGTACCGAGAGATTCTCAGACTTATAAAGTTCTGGATATTGGATAGATACATCTTCATTCAAGGCAACTTCTTTTAATTTTTTGTAATTCTCTTCTATTAAGAAGTTGTCATAGCTTGTAAGCAATTCTATCTTATCATCTAAACCTCCTTGAGAATATTTTGCAATAAGTTCTTTAAATCCTAATCGAGCCACTGTTGGATCACTTGTTACATATTTATTACCATTTTTATCAATAAAAGTTATTACATACTGTGTTTCTCTTTCTGATCTTATTTGAGAATAATCTGTCGAACATATAAATATGATTTCTGGTAATTTTCTCTCAATATCTGATTTATTTTGACATCCAGCAAAACATATTAACCAAAAAGACATGAATATAATCAATCTATATTTTTTAACATACCTATCTTACTCCTGTTGCAACATACTCATTGTAAAATTCATTTACTGTCTCTATGCCATTTTCAGTTATATCAAATACACCACCATCCTGTACCAGACTTGAATCTAAGGTAATCGTAACAGTTTCAAGTCCATATGATGATATATCATCCAAATTAAGTTTGGCAATAAAACTTCCATCTATATCTGATGTAAATCAACATTAGTAGTCAGATATAAACCTTTCCATCATTGGTCATATCATCTACAAGCTGACCTTCGATACCTGTCGTGTACCAGCGAGCACCGACTTTTGCCCCCAAAAGACAACATTGTTGGGATAATCCCAAACCCTTAAAGGTTTCAGGAATTTTCCTGATAAGTGCCGTGGTATCACAACAGCAATGCTTGCTAGTATTACTCACTGATATTTTTCATACACAGGGGAAGATAAAGCCATATGGTTCTAACAAATTATACAACTGTGTTTTTTCATCTTCCATAAGCCTAATATATCTATTTTTTTCTTCCCAATATACGATTTGGCAGGTATCCCGAGCAATACAGAAGGTGTGTTCATCGTCAAATTTAATAGATACGGCTTCGCTAAAACCACAAGAAAGATTATCCTTATACAATTTCTTTCCATTAAAAATAGTTTTAACAGACGCCACCTCTCTATCGCTCAACTGATTTATCGCATTAGTATTCCCATATTGAAAACATACCTCAACTTTTTTTACAGAATCCATATTTACTTTATCAAGTCGCAAATAAATCCCTCCTAATAAAATAACAATAAATATTATTGCACTCAATAACCAAATGTTTTTTTTCAATAATCTCACTCCTGCTTTCACCATTGTCCTGCCGCACTTTTCGCAATATTTGCACCCCAAAAAATATATTTTTTCTGATAATAAAATGTTTTGATAATTCCCCAATCCCATGCTTTTCTAGCATAGTACTTACCAAAAATTTTAGAGTACGAAACGCTTCCTGTACAAGCATATACTTTTGAGCTTGTCAACTTTGCGAACATCCATGCCACGTTATTGCCTTCGTTACCAGCTCCGCCTTTGCAACTAAATAAATAAACACCTTTTTTTACTTTCTTGGAATTCAAACTACGCCTTGCTTCTCACCGATATACTCCACAAGTTTATTAGCTCTTTTACCACCAGCAATCCCGCCAGCTTCTATAAGAGTTTCATAATGTTTTAGTAAAATGTTGACCAATGTTATATCGTATTCATTCAGTTCTTCTAATGTTTCTGACCAACGTTTCAACTCTCCGCCTACAATTTCACTCATTTGTACCATCTCCAATACCTTATATTAATTCGCATTAATTTTTTTATACATCTTACCTTTCGTACTACCGGTACTCTCAATCAGTCCCTGTTCCGTCATGTCCTTAAGCAGTACTTTAATTCTTGATTCCTTAACACCTGCAATACTTTCGAATTCATAAGCTTTATACCACTTATCAGGCTGCATAGCATTCAAAATAGCATCGTATTTTTCCTGTGTTTTTTTCGTCACTTTTTTTTCGCCACTTTTTTTCGCCACTTTTTTTCCGCCACTTTTTGCCGTCACTTTTTTCTTAAAAGAAAGCGACAGTATCGTCCTATCCGGATCAAATCTCTCTTCAATCACCGGTTCTTCCCAACCTTCATCTGCCCAAACATTAAAAATATTCGGCACACCACTTCCTGCACGTTCGCCGATATTGATAAGGTTAAACATTTTCATAAGAGCCTTGTTTCTTGGATCGGATTCGCCACCAAGGCGCATCTGTTTTTTACCCGTTCTGATATAACCCGGATTTGCCAAAACCAACTTGTCCGGTTCCTTACGAATAACAACACCTCGCAATCCGTGATAATCTGCATTAATCAAGCAGTTTGCCAAAGCCTCACGAAGTGCCTTGTGCACTGGAGTATCATCAATACGCTCACCACCGACCATTTTGAAAGGTACCTTAATTCTTTAATAATCTTATTATAAACTCTAAAATAAAAGTCACACACATTTCCGGACCATTCTCCGGAACTTGACTGCAATCTATCGCTCCAGCGTGTGGTAGGATCCAACTCTTCTCTATAGTCTAAGAAGTATTCAGGGAAATGGCGCACAATATTGTACTCATCCCCAAACATCAGCATACCTGCTGCCGTAGGATGCAACTTTCCGTCTTCCTCCGAAATGGCGGCAGCACCAATGCTTCTTAAATACTCATGGTCGCTCAAGCGTTCAAAAGGATGTCCTTCTTTTAAAGAACGATGACTGTTGCGATATCCATGAATGGTATCGTAATTCAAATCTTCAATCGGAACTTTATCAAGCACTTCCATATCCATAGTGCGCTCGGTCTGGTCACGGAGCATGGTCTTTACCTGCAATCTGGTACAATGATAATCGCCCTCATAATTACGACGGAAAGTGCCATTAAAAATATCATTATTGATGTACACCGGCTTCTGCTCACGCTTCGCCATAGGCACATAAATAACCATAATGACATCTTTATTGTCACCGACTTCATACATCTCTACGTCATCTTCCGACAGGAGATTGATATTCACTTTCTTAGAATTGTTGATGGTATCCCAGAAGTCTTTTCGGAGCTTGGACGCATTCTGAAGACCGGTAGTTTTCCAACTGCCGTCTTTTTCTTCTTTGACACCGAGGATAATGACACCGCCATAGCAATTTGCAAAAGCAGAATACGTGTCCCACAATGAAATTGGCAAGCCACCATTTGCTTTTTTCACTTCTCTTCTGTTGTCTTCTCTGTATTTATCAAATTGTGAAAGGTCAAAAGTATTTTCCAACTCAAACAACTCGCTTTCTATTACTTAAACTTCTTTGCAATTTCTTCTTCCGGTCCATCCTTGCCTTTTTGAATCTTGAGAAATTATTATGCTATCATTTTACATAATTACTTCATATTATTCAGCAAACTGCCATCCGTAGGTGAACTACTGGGATAACCATATAATATTCCTCTTCTAAACAACATTTATATCCACTAATAACTTCCATAATCGGTTGTATGATACAGCCATAATGCGCCCTCAATCATGCATCAAAAAGTACCAAAAATCTATTAAACATTATAACATAAGCATTTTTTATCTTCAAGATTCTTTCGCTTTGTTCAACTGAGCGAAGAACTTGAAACGGACTTTTTCTATGTTCGACCATCTTCCGTTGTGAAATGCAGTCTCGCCTGACGGCTCAGTCGTGGCATTCGCCACGCAAAAAGCCGCAACCCCTCATAAAATGAGGAATTGCGGCTTGTATTTAAGTTTCTATGATACTAATCAAAGATTACTCGATAACTGTTGCAACTCTTCCTGATCCTACTGTTCTACCACCTTCACGGATAGCGAATGTAAGACCCTGCTCCATAGCGATTGGGTGGATGAGCTCGATTGTCATCTCTACGTTATCGCCAGGCATGCACATCTCTGTACCAGCTGGAAGCTCGCAAACACCTGTTACGTCAGTTGTTCTGAAATAGAACTGTGGACGATAGTTGTTGAAGAATGGAGTATGACGTCCACCCTCGTCCTTAGTAAGAACGTAAACCTGAGCTGTAAATTTCTTATGGCATGTTACTGTACCCGGTTTAGCAAGAACCTGTCCACGTACGATCTGGTCACGGTTGATACCACGAAGGAGTGCACCGATGTTATCACCAGCCATAGCTTCATCAAGCTGCTTTCTGAACATCTCGATACCAGTAACAACTGTCTTCTGAACATCATCCTTAACACCAAGGATTTCAAGTTCATCATTGAGGTGAAGTGTACCTCTCTCAACTCTACCTGTAGCAACAGTACCACGACCTGTGATTGTGAATACGTCCTCTACTGGCATAAGGAAAGGCTTATCTGTATCTCTGACTGGGTCAGGAATATACTCATCAACTGTGTGCATAAGCTCAAGAATCTTGTCGCCCCACTCGCTGTAAGGATCTTCAAGAGCCTTAAGAGCTGAACCCTTAATGATTGGGCATCCTGTGAAGCCATACTCTTCAAGCTGCTCTGTAACTTCCATCTCTACGAGTTCGATAAGTTCTTCATCATCAACCATATCGCACTTGTTAAGGAATACTACTATATAAGGAACGCCTACCTGACGAGCAAGAAGGATGTGCTCCTTTGTCTGAGCCATAACACCATCAGTAGCAGCAACAACGAGGATAGCACCATCCATCTGTGCAGCACCTGTGATCATGTTCTTTACATAATCGGCATGGCCTGGGCAGTCAACGTGTGCATAATGTCTCTTCTCTGTCTCATACTCAACGTGAGCAGTAGAAATTGTGATTCCTCTTTCTCTCTCTTCTGGAGCCTTATCGATATTTTCGAATGCAACAGCTTCACCTGTTCCAAGTCTAGCGTTAAGAGTCTTGGTAATAGCCGCTGTAAGAGTTGTTTTACCATGGTCAACATGTCCGATTGTACCAATGTTACAATGTGGTTTAGTTCTTTCAAATTTAGCTTTAGCCATTTTTAAAAAATCCTCCTTAAATTTTCCCTCTTCCGGGTTGTCTTTTTAAATTAGCTTTAATAATTATATTTCATATCCGAAATATTTTCAATATTTATTTTGCTTTTGCAGCAATAACTTTATCCTGTACGTTCTTTGGTACCTGCTCATATCTCTCGAAGAACATTGAGTAGTTACCACGGCCCTGTGTGGATGAACGAAGTTCTGTTGAGTAACCGAACATCTCTGCAAGCGGAACAAGTGCTTTAACCATCTTACCGCCGCCGATGTCTTCCATACCCTGAACCTGTCCACGCTTAGCGTTAAGGCTTCCGATTACATCGCCCATGTATTCCTCAGGCATTGTAACTTCAACTTTCATGATAGGCTCAAGAAGTACCGGGCTTCCCTTCTGCATAGCTTCCTTAAATGCCATAGAACCGGCAATGTGGAATGCCATTTCAGATGAATCGACTTCATGGTAAGAACCATCATATACGTTAGCTGATACACCAAGTACAGGGAATCCTGCAAGGATACCGGCCTTAGTAGCCTCTTCGATACCTTCGCCTACAGCCGGGATATATTCCTTAGGAATAGCACCACCAACTACAGTTGATACGAACTTGAATGTCTCTTCACCGTTCGGATCCATCGGCTCGAATTTAACTTTACAGTGTCCGTACTGTCCACGTCCACCTGACTGCTTAGCATACTTGCTGTCTACATCAACAGGCTTTGTAATAGTCTCTTTGTATGCAACCTGAGGAGCACCAACGTTAGCCTCAACCTTGAATTCACGAAGAAGACGGTCAACGATAACTTCGAGGTGTAACTCACCCATACCTGCAATGATTGTCTGTCCTGTCTCCTGATCAGTGTGAGCTTTGAATGTAGGATCTTCTTCAGCAAGCTTTGCTAAAGCTTCACCCATCTTACCCTGATCGTTCTTTGTCTTAGGTTCAATAGCGAGCTCGATAACAGGCTCTGGGAATTCCATAGACTCAAGGATTACCGGATGCTGCTCATCGCAGATTGTATCACCTGTTGTAGTGAACTTGAAACCTACAGCGGCTGCGATATCACCTGAGTATACTTTCTCAATTTCTGTACGCTTATTGGCATGCATCTGCACGATACGTCCAATACGCTCTTTCTTATCTTTAGATGCATTCAATACATATGAACCGGAGTTACATGTACCTGAGTAAACTCTGAAGAATGCAAGCTTACCAACGAATGGGTCAGCCATAATCTTGAATGCTAATGCTGCGAATGGTTCGTCATCAGAAGATGGTCTTGTTACTTCGTTACCTTCTAAGTCAACACCTGTGATGTCAGGGACATCTGTAGGAGCCGGCATATACTCGATAACGCCGTCAAGAAGCTTCTGTACACCTTTGTTCTTATATGCAGAACCGCAGAATACAGGAACAGCTTCACTGGCAATTGTTCCCTTACGAAGAACTGCCTTTAACTGCTCTTTGGAAGGAGTTTCGCCCTCAAGATACATCATCATTAAATCATCATCTAATTCGCAGATTTTCTCAACGAGGTTCTCTCTCCATTTGTCTGCAAGGTCTTTAAGATCATCAGGGATTGATGTAATCTCGATGTCCTCGCCCTTGTCGTCTTTATAATAGTAAGCATCCATTTCAAACAGATCGATTAAGCCTTTGAAATCATCTTCCTTACCGATTGGGATCTGTACAGGAATTGCATTCTTGCCTAAACGGTCAATAATTGTCTGAACTGAATAGAAAAAGTCTGCACCCATTTTATCCATCTTGTTGATGAATGCCATACGAGGTACATTGTAGGTATCAGCCTGACGCCATACGTTCTCGGACTGTGGCTCAACACCTGCCTTAGCATCAAATACACCTACTGCACCATCAAGTACTCTGAGTGAACGCTCAACTTCTACAGTGAAGTCTACGTGGCCCGGAGTATCAATGATGTTGATACGATGCTCTAATGCGCCCGGCATTGGTTTGTGATGATCCTCTAATGTCCAATGACATGTAGTAGCGGCTGATGTGATTGTGATACCTCTTTCCTGCTCCTGTTCCATCCAGTCCATGGTAGCAGTACCTTCATGAGTATCACCAATCTTATAGTTAACACCAGTATAATACAGGATACGTTCTGTCAATGTAGTCTTACCTGCATCGATATGAGCCATAATACCTATATTTCTGGTTCTCTCTAACGGATATTCTCTTCCAGCCAAGGTTTTATCCTCCTTCATTTAATAAAAATGCTTTAGGCTGCCATGTGCCATGGCACACGACAGTAAAAAACAATGATATATACGAGATTAGAATCTGTAATGTGCGAAAGCCTTGTTTGCTTCTGCCATCTTGTGCATATCTTCTTTTCTCTTGACAGATGCACCTGTATTGTTAGATGCGTCAAGGATCTCGTTTGCGAGTCTTTCTTCCATAGTCTTCTCGCCTCTTGCACGTGAAAAAGCTGTTAACCAACGAAGTCCGAGAGCCTGTCTTCTGTCAGCTCTTACTTCGATAGGTACCTGATAAGTAGCACCGCCGATACGTCTTGCCTTAACTTCAAGTACAGGCATTACGTTATTCATAGCTTCCTCGAATACCTCGAGTGCCGGCTTACCAGCCTTCTCTTCCACTCTTGTGAATGCTCCGTATACTATTTTCTGAGCTGTAGACTTCTTACCATCTAACATAATATTGTTGATGAGTTTGGTAACAACCTTGCTGTTGTATAACGGATCTGCTAATACATCTCTCTTCTGAGTATGTCCTTTACGTGGCACGGGTCTTCCCTCCTTAACATAATAATTAATTCATAGGTACTCACATGTGTCTGATGTGTTCGCGCGCGGTATATTTTAACCCTGCAACCTACAGGAAAAATATTTACACGGCACTATACTGACTTAAATGCGAATATTATTTTGCGTCTTTCGGTCTCTTTGCGCCGTATTTTGAACGCGCCTGTCTTCTCTTAGCAACTCCTGCCGTATCAAGTGTTCCTCTAACGATGTGGTATCTGGTACCAGGTAAATCCTTTACCCTTCCACCTCTTACAAGTACAACACTATGCTCCTGAAGGTTATGTCCTTCACCTGGGATATAGCTTGTTACTTCGATTCCATTAGAAAGACGAACTCTGGCGATTTTTCTAAGAGCTGAGTTAGGTTTCTTAGGTGTCTTAGTCTTAACAGCTGTACAAACACCTCTCTTCTGCGGTGATGCAGAATCGATAGCTTTCTTCTGAAGAGAGTTATAGCTCTTCTGAAGAGCAGGTGCTGTAGACTTCTTAACAGATGTCTGTCTACCCTTTCTTACTAACTGGTTAAATGTAGGCATTCTTTTTTCACCTCCTGTAAATAAATTTCCTTGGTTGCGAATCTGATTATTCAAATTCTCGTTCTTGCACGCAAAATAAGCATATTACAATGCGCGCAACTAATATTATATCTATGACATTTTCAATTGTCAACATATTAATTTGAAAAGAGGCTATTTTTTTATCAAATGTTTTATTTCGCTCAAAAGCCGCTCTCTATACTTTAATCTGCGGTCGTCATCATCTATTATTTCTCCCCGGTCATCCGCGATATAATCTTCTGCTTTGGATATATCTATTCTGAATTCCGGCTGTACCGGCTTTGCCGATTTAAAATAATAGTGAAAATCTCTGCCATGCAATGCACCACTGTACAAATCCCCGACAAAAAGGCTCTGTGACAATGCATATTCCCTCTCGCGTGTTCCTCCGAGTACTTTCGGCAGATTTGCGTCCGTTCCCGTATAATCATATTTTATTCCCGCAAGCGCACACATCATCGCAGCATAATCCGCACTTTCAACCACTTCATCGCATACGCCCCTGATACCGCCGGTTCCTCTTATCATCATCGGTACATTCATTCTCTGCCACGACACAAACGGCTCACCGTTATCTACCATAAACGCCGCACCGTGATCCGAGAATAAAGATATGACTATTTCATCATCGCTGTAATTATCTTCAATATACTTAAACAACCTTCCCAGATGAAAATCAAATTCCCTGAGTTCCTGTTCAAAAATATATTTTCTGTTCTCGCTGTATGTCTGCTTAACAGTTGTTTTGACATCATTATCAAACATTCTGCACTCAAGAGGCATCTGCGCCTGCACACCTATCGAACGCATAAATCCCCCGGAAATATCATGGAGATCAACAAAATCGACCCACAGATACTGGTCATCTCCGGCAAATGTACGCATATGTTCAATAACATCCGTTACAACATCCTTGGCTGTATATCCCTGGCTTATATATTGATACAGGAATCTATCGATTCCACGGTTATACCCGCTTACCGGAGTTACCGCATCATTGCCTCCTATTTTAGCCGTAACATATCCTTCATCATGAAAATATTCAGCAAGGACTTTCTCATCCTTCATAAAATCAATGAGATATTTCTCATCCAGATTCATATGCTTTGATGAATGTTTACCGGTCCAATAAGTTGCAATTGAAGGAAGTGTCCATTCGGAACCACTGTAAAAATTATCAAACACAATTCCTTTTTCAAAAAATGCAGCCGTTTCCGGCATAAGTTTATCAAGTCCTTTTTCCTTGATGATCCTGTAATTAAAGCTATCCGCAAAGATACTCATAACAAGGCGCTTACGTCTGCCGTTACTGTTGTTAAGTGGAATCGGCTTGGCAAAAACGGCTTCCGACGCAGCCACAAACGTTGTCGGTTTGTCAACCGGTATATAACTGTACTTAAGATATGCCGGATCCATATATGTTGTTTTGCTTATATCTGCCGCATCTGCAATCGCACCGTTTTCCCCGTCCATCCTGTAGTTAATACAGACCGGCATAAGTGATTTTTCGGAAATATCCGCTTTGTATACATTACTGACCTTAGCAAGCGGAAATAATTCACATTTGGCTCTGTACGCATCACGATTGCAATCCTTATTATAATACGATTCATACCATCTGCTTGTAGAAGCGACATAATTTATACGCCCGTCACAGCCATGCATAAACTGGCCGACAATCGGTGTATTGGCTGATTTATATGGATTACGTTCCGAATATACCTCCAGTTCTTTGATAGCTGCATATTTTTCGCTAAGTTCTTCATCATTCGCCGCAATTGCTTCCAGTTCCTCTATCTGTGTCTTAACCAGATCATTGTCAACAACATAATTTTTATAATATTCCTGCAGATAATGCACTCTCAGCAGATATTTGTATGCCTCATCATACTTTTCGAGCTGCCAGGCTGCGCTGGCAAGATTATAACATGAGTCTATGCTGAACGGATTTATATCCACAGCCTCGCAGGACACATCATATGCCTTATCATATTTACCAATTCCGGTGTAATAGTATGACAGATATGAAAAAGTATCATAATCATATTTCTGACTGCGATATTCCTGTATCAGCCTGTATGCACTTTCATAATCTCCGTTCATCAGTGTTTTTTCTATTTCTTTATTCATATAAACCTCAATAGCACAAAATGCCCCTATGTATTATGCATAGGGGCATTAAATTTATTCCTGTGTATCCTCTGAACTGTCTTTTGCTACATCTTCTGTTATCTCAACTACATCCTGATCTGTTGCAGCATCTGCTGTATCAGTTGTCTCGTCAGCATTATCTGCTGATTCTTCAACATCTTCATCAAACGTCACTTCATCCTCAAGACTGTAATCGCTGTCAAGTGTTACTGAACGGTATCTCTTCATACCTGTACCTGCCGGTATAAGCTTACCGATAAGCACGTTCTCTTTAAGACCGATAAGTGGGTCAACCTTACCGTTAATGGCTGCCTCAGTGAGTACCTTTGTGGTCTCCTGGAATGATGCAGCTGAAAGGAATGAGTTCGTAGCAAGGGCTGCCTTGGTAATACCAAGCATAATCTGTGTTCCCTCTGCCGGTTCTTTTCCTGCTTCGATAAGTTTCTCATTTTTCTCGTTGAAATCAAGTACATCAACAGTGATTCCCGGAAGATACTCTGAATCGCCAGGGTTATCTACCTTAATCTTCTTGAGCATCTGTCTTACGATAACTTCAATATGCTTATCATTAATCTCAACACCCTGAAGTCTGTAAACTCGCTGAACCTCACGAAGCATATAATCCTGTGCTGCCCTTACGCCCTTAATTTTAAGGATGTCATGAGGGTTAACACTACCTTCTGTAAGTTCATCGCCTGCTTCAAGCACTGCTCCATCCATAATCTTGATTCTGGAGCCGTATGGTATAAGATAATTCTTTGAATTGCCGTCAACATCAGTGATAACAACTTCACGTTTCTTCTTATTATCCACTATTCTGGCAACACCACCGAACTCAGCGATAATCGCAAGTCCCTTTGGCTTTCTTGCCTCAAAAAGTTCCTCGACTCTAGGAAGACCCTGTGTGATATCATCACCGGCAACACCACCGGCATGGAATGTACGCATGGTAAGCTGTGTACCAGGCTCACCGATTGACTGTGCTGCGATGATTCCGACTGCTTCACCTACCTGTACCTGCTGTCCCGTTGCCATATTTGCGCCATAGCACTTAGCACATACACCAAGGTGGCATTTACAAGTGAGGACTGTTCTTATCTTAACCTTCTTAAGTCCAAGGTTCTTAATAATCTCCGCTCTCTTAGGAGTAATCATATGATTTCTCTTGATGAGAACTTCACCTGATTCAGGATCCACAATATCCTCTGCAAGATATCTTCCTGTAATTCTGTCCTTAAGTCCTTCAATCTCTTCCTTGCCATCCATGAAAGCTTCTACTTCCATACCAGGAATTTCTTTACCTTCGGAGCAATCCATCTCACGGATGATAAGTTCCTGTGAAACGTCTACAAGACGTCTTGTAAGGTAACCTGAATCGGCAGTTCTTAACGCCGTATCGGAAAGTCCTTTTCTGGCACCGTGTGCGGAGATGAAGTACTCGAGTACGTCAAGACCCTCACGGAAGTTTGACTTAATAGGAAGTTCGATTGTACGTCCCGATGTATCCGCCATAAGTCCACGCATACCGGCAAGCTGTTTAATCTGCTGGTTAGAACCACGGGCACCGGAATCGGCCATCATAAAGATGTTGTTATACTTATCAAGTCCTGAAATAAGTGCCTTGGTAAGTTCTGCATCGGTCTTGAACCATGTATCAACAACTTCCTTATATCTCTCTTCTTCAGTGATGAAACCACGTCTGAAGTTCTTGGTAATCTTCTCTACAGTTTCCTCGGCATCTGCAATCATCTGCTGCTTCTGTGCCGGAACTGTCATATCTGAAATGGAAACCGTCATTGCGGCTCTTGTAGAATACTTGTAACCCATTGCCTTGATGCCATCAAGAACTTCTGCTGTCTTGGTTGCGCCATGAACATTGATTACTTTCTCAAGAATCTGCTTGAGTCCCTTCTTGCCGACATGGAAATCAATTTCATATTTAAGTGCAGTTTCCGGATTGGTTCTGTCCACGAATCCGAGATCCTGCGGGATTATTTCGTTAAAAATAAGTCTTCCGAGCGTTGTTCTTACATCGCCTTCAATTCTGGTTCCATCCTCAAGTTCTGTACTTCTGTGTACATAAACTGCCTGATGGAGTGAGATCTGCTTATTTTCATAAGCAAGCAATGCCTGATTAATGCTTGAGAAATAATGTCCGAACAAATCTCTTGGTGTACAAAGTACATTACGGTTTCCATCCGTCACATCCTCAAAATGAATCATATCATCCATTCCGAGCTTGTTATCCATTATTTCCTTCTTGATAACTTCAAGATCTGTATACACTGTATCGGATACAGCTTCTGCGCCTTCCTCATTCTTGTGGTTCGCAAGTTTCTCCATTGTCAGATAATAGATACCAAGTACCATATCCTGTGAAGGAACCGCTACCGGACCACCGTCTGACGGTTTAAGAAGGTTATTAGGTGAGAGCAGAAGGAATCTGCACTCTGCCTGTGCCTCTACCGAAAGCGGAAGGTGTACAGCCATCTGGTCACCGTCGAAATCGGCGTTGAAAGCCGTACATACAAGCGGATGAAGCTTGATTGCCTTACCCTCTACAAGAATCGGTTCAAACGCCTGAATACCGAGTCTGTGGAGTGTCGGAGCACGGTTAAGCATAACCGGATGCTCTTTAATAACATCCTCTAACACATCCCATACTTCTGTCTCAAGACGTTCAACCATCTTCTTGGCATTCTTTATGTTATGTGCCGTACCGTTTGTAACAAGTTCTTTCATAACAAACGGTTTAAAAAGTTCTATTGCCATCTCCTTAGGGAGACCGCACTGATATATCTTAAGTTCAGGTCCTACAACGATAACCGAACGTCCTGAATAGTCAACACGCTTACCGAGGAGGTTCTGACGGAAACGTCCCTGCTTACCTTTAAGCATATCTGAAAGAGATTTAAGTGCACGGTTACCAGGTCCGGTTACCGGTCTTCCTCTTCTTCCGTTATCGATAAGAGCATCTACCGCTTCCTGAAGCATTCTCTTCTCGTTACGGACAATTATCTCAGGAGCTCCTAACTCCATAAGTCTTGCAAGACGGTTATTTCTGTTAATTATTCTTCTGTAAAGATCATTAAGATCCGATGTTGCAAATCTTCCGCCATCGAGCTGTACCATAGGCCTTAAATCAGGTGGGATTACCGGTACTACGTCAAGTATCATCCATTCCGGTTTATTTCCTGATTCCCTGAAGGCTTCTACAACTTCAAGTCTCTTGATGATTCTTGCTTTCTTCTGTCCTGAAGCTTCCTTAAGTTCAGCCTTCAATGTCTCTGAATCCTTATCAAGGTCTATTCTCTGGAGAAGTTCCTTGATGGACTCTGCGCCCATTCCTGCTCTGAATCTGTTGCCCCATTTCTCAACAGCATCAGCATATTCTTTTTCGGAAAGAACCTGCTTCTCTGAGAGATCTGTCTCGCCTGCATCAAGTACTATATATGATGCAAAGTAAAGAACTTTTTCAAGGGTTCTTGGAGATATATCAAGAATAAGTCCCATTCTGCTCGGGATTCCCTTGAAATACCATATATGTGATACCGGAGCGGCAAGCTTGATATGACCCATACGTTCTCTTCGAACGCTGGCCTTTGTTACTTCAACGCCGCATCGGTCGCAGACAACACCTTTATAGCGGATTTTCTTGTATTTACCACAGTGGCATTCCCAGTCTTTACTAGGTCCGAAAATCTTTTCGCAGAACAGACCGTCGCGTTCAGGCTTAAGAGTTCTGTAGTTAATTGTCTCCGGCTTAAGCACCTCACCGTAAGACCATTCAAGAATTTTCTCAGGGGATGCAAGCCCAATCTTTATTGAGTCGAATGTCATCGGCTGGTATGTTTCATTATTGTTATTCTCAGGCATTTCGTAGCTCCCTCCTATTCGTCAAAATCAGCATCTGAATAATCATCAGCTGCATCATCGAAATCTTCGTCTTCGTCATCATCAACAGACTCAAACTCACCATCAACAATTTCCTGCTTCTGGTATCCGAAATCTCCGAAAGGTTCTTCATATCCATATGCTTCTTTATCGTTTTCAAATGCGAAATCCGGATCAGATTCTGCATATCCGATTTTCTCTTTGATATCAACTTCTTCGCCGTTCTCATCAAGTACAGTGACATCAAGTGCAAGTGATCTGAGTTCCTCAAGAAGTACCTTGAATGATTCAGGAATTCCCGGTTCAGGAATGTTATCACCTTTGATAATCGCCTCATATGTCTTGACACGTCCCACAACATCATCGGACTTAACGGTAAGGATTTCCTGAAGTGTATATGATGCACCATATGCCTCAAGAGCCCATACCTCCATCTCTCCGAAACGCTGTCCACCGAACTGTGCTTTACCACCAAGCGGCTGCTGTGTTACAAGTGAATAAGGACCGGTTGAACGTGCGTGAATCTTATCGTCAACAAGGTGATGGAGCTTGAGATAATGCATGTGTCCGATTGTTACCGGGCTGTCAAAATATTCTCCTGTCCTGCCATCACGAAGTCTTACTTTACCGTCTCTGGAAATCGGTACGCCCTTCCATTCTGCTCTGTGGTCAAGATGTTCTCCAAGATATTCCATAACACCTTCGTTAACTTTACCTGTCCACTTCTTCTGGAAGTCTTCCCATTCCATATTTACATAATCATTTGCAAGGTCAAGTGTATCCATGATTGCGCTCTCGTCAGCACCATCGAATACAGGAGTTGAAATCTTAAATCCAAGTGCTCTCGCAGCAAGGCTTAAATGAATCTCAAGCACCTGACCTATGTTCATACGCGAAGGTACGCCCAACGGGTTAAGCACGATATCAAGCGGTCTTCCGTTCGGAAGGAATGGCATATCTTCCACAGGGAGTATTCTTGAAACGACACCCTTGTTACCATGACGTCCGGCCATCTTATCACCGACAGATATCTTTCTCTTCTGTGCAATATAAATTCTTACCGACTGGTTAACACCCGGAGAAAGTTCATCTCCGTTTTCCCTGGTAAATACCTTAGCATCAACTACGATACCATATTCTCCGTGAGGAACCTTAAGTGAAGTATCTCTTACTTCTCTTGCTTTCTCACCGAAAATAGCTCTGAGGAGTCTTTCCTCTGCCGTAAGCTCTGTTTCTCCCTTAGGAGTAACCTTACCTACAAGTATATCACCGGCGCGTACTTCAGCACCGATTCTGATAATACCTCTTTCATCGAGGTTCTTAAGTGCATCATCACCGACACCCGGAACATCTCTTGTGATTTCTTCCGGTCCGAGCTTGGTATCTCTGGCTTCTGCTTCATATTCTTCAATATGAACGGATGTATAAACATCATCACGTACAAGTCTTTCACTAAGAAGAACAGCATCCTCGTAGTTATAACCTTCCCATGTCATAAATCCGATAAGCGGGTTCTTACCGAGTGCGATTTCACCATTGCTTGTAGATGGTCCATCGGCTATTACCTCGCCTTTTTCTACCACATCGCCCTTGGTTACTATCGGTTTCTGGTTATAGCAGTTACTCTGGTTGCTTCGTGCATACTTGGTAAGTTTGTATGTGTCTCTGTTTCCGTCTGCCCTCTTGATAACGATTTCTGTCGATGTTGATCTCTCAACTGTTCCGGCTTCACGTGCAACAACACATGCTCCCGAGTCAACAGCAGCCTTATACTCCATACCTGTTCCTACAACTGCTGAATCTGTTGTAAGAAGCGGCACTGCCTGACGCTGCATGTTGGATCCCATGAGTGCACGGTTAGCATCATCGTTTTCAAGGAAAGGTATCATAGATGTAGCAACCGAGAATACCATCTTAGGAGATACGTCCATAAGATCTATCTTGCTCTTTTCGAACTGGGATGTCTCTTCTCTGTAACGTCCTGAAACACTGTTACGTACAAAATATCCATTCTCATCGAGCTCGGCATTAGCCTGTGCTACATAATAATTATCTTCTTCATCAGCCGTAAGATATCTTACCTCATCTGTAACGCGAGGATTCTTAGGGTCTGATTTATCAACAACACGATACGGTGCCTCAACAAATCCGTACTCATTAATTCTTGCATATGATGCAAGTGAGTTAATAAGACCGATGTTAGGTCCTTCAGGTGTCTCAATCGGGCACATTCTTCCGTAATGTGTATAATGTACGTCTCGAACTTCGAATCCCGCACGGTCTCTTGAAAGACCACCAGGTCCAAGTGCCGAAAGACGTCTTTTATGTGTAATTTCAGAAAGCGGGTTATTCTGATCCATGAACTGTGACAACTGTGAACTTCCGAAAAATTCCTTAACAGCTGCAGTAACCGGCTTAATGTTAATAAGTGTCTGCGGAGATGCTCCCTCAAGATCCTGGGTAGTCATTCTCTCTCTTACAACTCTTTCCATTCTTGAAAGACCGATTCTGTACTGGTTCTGTAAAAGTTCGCCAACAGCCCTGATACGTCTGTTTCCGAGATGATCGATATCATCTTTGTTACCAACACCGTATTCAAGGTGAATATTGTAGTTAATGGATGCAATTATATCATCAACTGTTATGTGCTTAGGGATGAGGTCGCTCACATTCTTCTTAAGTGCCGTCTTGATGTCATCAAGGCTTTCATTCTCTGCGAGAATGCCCTTAAGTACCGGATAGTATACGTCTTCCGTAATTCCGAGTGCTTTTGCTTCCTCCTTCGTAATATCGACATAGCTTGTAACGTCAACCATCATATTGGAGAGAACTTTAACTCTTCTCTCCTCAACAAGAAGCCATACATAAGGAACTGCAGCATTCTGGATAGCTGTTGCAGTCTCTTTTGTGATGAGATCTCCCGCAGATGCGATAATCTCACCTGTTGTGGTATCCACAACATCATCAGCAAGTCTGTGTCCGGTAAGTCTGTTTTTAAAATGAAGCTTCTTATTAAACTTATAACGTCCAACCTTAGCAAGATCATATCTTCTAGGGTCAAAAAACATAGCATTAACAAGGCTCTCCGCGCTGTCAACTGAGAGCGGTTCGCCCGGTCTTATCTTCTTATACAATTCAAGAAGGCCCTGCTCGTAACTTCCTTCAGGATTCTTCTCATCAATTGATGGATCCTTGGCAATACTTGCGAGAATCTTAGGCTCTTCTCCAAACAGCTCAAGAATCTCTGAGTTCTTACCAAATCCAAGTGCTCTGATAAGGACAGTAACAGGAACTTTCCTTGTTCTGTCTACACGAACTGAGAAAATATCGTTGGAGTCCGTCTCGTACTCCAGCCATGCACCTCTGTTAGGGATAACGGTGCATGAATATAAAGTCTTACCTATTTTGTCGTGGCCTATTTCATAATAAATACCAGGTGAACGAACAAGCTGGCTTACAATAACTCGTTCTGCACCATTGATTACAAATGTACCGGTTTCTGTCATGAGTGGAAGATCACCCATGAAAATGTCATGCTCCTTGATCTCGTCTGTCTCTTTGTTATAAAGGCGCACCTTTACCTTAAGAGGAGCCGCATAAGTAGCATCTCTTTCCTTACATTCCTCA
Source organism: Butyrivibrio sp. CAG:318 (assembly GCA_000431815.1). Lineage (GTDB taxonomy): Bacteria > Bacillota > Clostridia > Lachnospirales > Lachnospiraceae > Eshraghiella. The sequence continues at coordinate 130,617 of FR889241.1, forward strand.
ATAGAATACTTTACATCATCTTCACATAAAACAAAATCAACAAACTCCAGACTAAGATGTCCACTATAGTCTGTGATTGGTGATATGTCGTTGAAAACCTCCTTGAGTCCTGCATTCAAAAACCAACGGTATGAATTCTTCTGAACCTCTATAAGGTTAGGCATTTCAAGAACTTCTTTCTGTCTTGAATAGCTCATTCTGATGTTTTTACCGAATTTCTGAGGACGTAATCTGTTCTTTTCCATTGACGTTTCACCCCTTGCGCTTTCTATATATTTCTTCATTTTTGGGCGGCAAGCCTAAGCCTGCATAATAAAGCATTGTCCATAGTATCACAATACCCATTATTTGTCAACATGTTTTTGGAATATTTTTTAAAAAATTGAAAATAGATTAATAAGATAAAATAAATATAAAAGGCAGGAAAACCCCGGCCTGCCTAAGCTTTCCCGGGGTCCCCTGTAAGATAGAAATCTTAAATTATTTGATAGTAGCCTTTGCTCCAGCTTCTTCAAGTTTCTTCTTAATGTCTTCAGCTTCTTCTTTGCTAACGCCTTCCTTAACAACCTTAGGTGCAGCTGTTACAAGATCCTTAGCTTCCTTGAGGCCTAAACCTGTGATTTCACGAACAGCCTTGATTACAGGTACGCCTGAACCTTCTGTAAGTTCAACGTCGAACTCTGTCTTCTCTTCCTCAGCTGCTGCGCCGGCACCTGCTGCTGCAACTACAACACCTGCTGCTGCTGATACGCCGAACTCTTCCTCGCAAGCCTTAACGAGATCATTTAATTCTAATACTGATAAACCTTTGATTACTTCAATAATTTCCTGAGTTGTCATTATAATTTCCTCCATTTAATAATAATTTAATAAAACGCTCTTAAGCCTCTGCTTCTTTCTTCTCTGCAATCTGCTTAATAACACGAGCAAAATTGGTAACCGGTGACTGGATGCTTCCAAGTAACTTCGAAAGAAGTTCTTCTCTTGAAGGGATTGTAGCGATAACAGAGATTGCCTTGTTATCATAGAAAGTTCCTTCAACCACACCTGATTTAAGCTCTAATGCTTCTGCCTTCTTAGCAAAATTAAAAAGAATTCTTGCCGGTGCAGTAGCATCGTCCTTAGAAATTGCAATTGCTGTAGGTCCCTCGAGATCCGGAGTAAGTGCTTCGAATTCTGTTCCCTCAATTGCACGCTTGATCATTGTATTCTTATATACCTTGTATACAACGCCTGCTTCTCTCATCTGCTTACGAAGCTGTGTATCCTGCTCAACAGTGAGTCCACGGTAATCAGCAATTACTGCTGACTTGGCGTCCTTAAGGTTCTCAATGATTTCATCAACGATAGGTTTCTTAAGTTCAACCTTTGCCATGAGTATTTCCTCCTTATAATAATCAAAAATGCCTCCCGCAGACACAGGAGGCATAAATAAGTCATATCGTGCTTAAATCTCCTCGGCAGGCGTTATCAACTTATGCCTTACGGCACCTGCTGTCTACGGTATCGGCCAAAAATCAGCCTACAGATGACATATTATCATCATAGCTTATTTTTGTCAATATTTATTTTATGATGTGCCATAAAGCACAATCAATTAACCAAGATACTTAGAAGTATCAACCTTCACTCCAGGGCCCATAGTAGCTGTAAGAGTGATGTTCTTAATATACTGTCCTTTAAGAGCTGATGGTTTAGCCTTAACAATGGCATCCATAATTGCCTTAAAGTTATCAGCGAGCTGTTCCTCTGTGAAAGATGCCTTTCCTACAGGAACATGAACGATGTTAGTCTTATCAAGTCTGTACTCGATCTTACCGGCTTTGATATCGTTAATTGCTTTAGTTACATCCATTGTAACTGTTCCGGCCTTAGGGTTTGGCATTAAGCCCTTAGGTCCGAGTACACGTCCGAGACGTCCTACAACGCCCATCATGTCAGGTGTAGCAACAACAACATCGAATTCGAACCATCCATCATTCTGGATCTTAGGAATAAGTTCCTCGCCGCCTACGAAATCAGCTCCGGCTGCTTCTGCTTCTGTAGCCTTAGCTCCCTTAGCGAATACGAGTACTCTGACTGTCTTACCTGTTCCGTGAGGAAGTACTACTGCACCACGAATCTGCTGGTCAGCATGACGTCCGTCACATCCTGTTCTGATATGTGCCTCGATTGTTTCATCGAATTTTGCTGTAGATGTCTTCTTAACTAATGCAACTGCATCTTCAGCTGTATAAAGTGTTGCGCGGTCGATCAATTTAGCCGCTTCAACGTATTTTTTGCCTCTCTTCATAATATAAAACCTCCTGGTGGTATTTGCGGGGTCTGCCCTCCCACAACTTCTCCGGCACTATGATACCGGATAGCAAACTGTTATTATTCTTCTACGGTGATACCCATACTTCTTGCAGTACCGGCGATCATGCTCATAGCTGCCTCAAGTGAACCTGCGTTAAGATCCGGCATTTTGGTCTCAGCGATTTTCTGCAAATCAGCTTTAGAGATTGTTGCGACCTTATTCTTGTTAGGTACGCCTGATCCTGACTTAATGTTACATGCTTTCTTAAGGAGAACAGCTGCAGGTGGAGTCTTTGTTATAAAGCTGAAGCTTCTATCTGCATAAACTGTGATGACAACAGGAATGACTGTATCACCCATATCTGCTGTCTTTGCGTTGAACTGCTTTGTGAACTCAACGATGTTAACACCATGCTGTCCAAGTGCTGGACCAACTGGTGGAGCCGGTGTAGCTTTGCCGGCAGGAATCTGTAATTTGATATAACCTGTTACTTTCTTTGCCATTTTTGGCACCTCCTAAAATATTGTGGTATTCGCGGGAATCACCCTCCCACTGTGCAATCCCGGAACTTCAAGTCCCGGTGAATTACCTGTAAAAAAGATTAAATATGACGTATTTCCGTAAAGTCAAGTTCTACCGGTGTCTCACGGCCGAACATATCAACCATGATAGTTACCGTCTGCTTGCTTTCGTTAATACTCTTAATCGCGCCAACCGTATTTTCCCAAACACCTGATACGGCCACAATTGTATCACCGACTTTATAGTCGATTGCAATCTTCTTGGCATTGATTCCGAGATTCTTCATCTCTTCATCAGTAAGCGGCACCGGCTTGGATCCCGGTCCGACAAAACCTGTAACGCCTCTGGTGTTTCTGACTACATACCATGTATCATCATTCATGATCATATGAATAAGTACATATCCCGGAAAAATCTTTCTCTGAACCTGTTTCATAGCACCTGACTTCGTCTTCTCAAGAACTTCCTCGAGCGGTACTGAAACTTCCAATATCTGGTCCTGAAGATTTCTGTTTTCGATAGTCTTCTCAATGTTAGCTTTTACCTTGTTCTCATAGCCCGAATATGTGTGAACCACATACCAGCAGGCTCCTGACATTTCTTCTGACATCTAATCACCTTTCTGCTGCAGATTTCTCTGCACTATTATTTTACCAATAACTCCAGTCCCAATCTTATAATCATATCAACCAAAGTGATAATAACTCCAAGACCAATTGAGCTGAGCAGAACTGCCAGCGTCTGTTTACCGAGTGACTGGCGGCTTGGCCAGATGATTTTCTTAAACTCTGCCTTAACCTGTGAGAAAAATCCGTTCCTGTTGGATGTTTTCTTGGCTTTGGCGGTTCTGGCAGTCTTTACTGCCACATCTTCAACGATAATATCGTCAGATAACTTACCGTCTGCTAAATTCTTCTCAGAATCACCCATCGTAACTAACCTCCAATTGCGGTTACACTAAATTATTTAGTCTCTTTGTGTAATGTGTGTGACTTACAGAACTTACAATATTTCTTTGTTTCCATTCTGTCCGGATGAGTCTTCTTATCCTTGGTCATATTGTAGTTACGCTGCTTGCACTCTGTGCACGCTAATGTGATTTTAACACGCATGACTGACACCTCCAAATTTAAAAATATCTATGACTTATTGTAATATTGCATACACGGTTCGCATCTAAAATCGAATGATTTTTTAGGCATAAAAAAAAAGCCTTACTTCCCGTAGCCTACCTACTATAACATACCGTATCGGCTTAAGTCAACACTTTTATAGGTGTTTTTCGCTTAATTTTCTTCTAATTTTAAAAAAAATAGTGACAAACCTCCTTGTGAGTAATATAATATAGATGTAAAAATGGATTTTTAGAATTAAATGTAATCACGACAGACAAGGAGGTGACTGTTATGATTAGCCAGGTATACAGTAATTATATTGCTGAATACGGTATGCGCCCCTATTCAAAGCACAGTACTCATAAGAAAAGCGAATTGAAGAGCGTATACAACAGTATCGTTAAACTTAATAAGTCAAGTCCTTTCTATAAATTAGATGTTTCGGATAACGCGCAGACCCGTGCAATCGATATCAAGGAGAATGCACGTTCGCTTGCTGAGATTACAGAGGATCTTACGGATGTCCAGACCGGCGGCATGACATTTAAGAGTCTCGCCGATTCTGATAATGAAGCAGTCGCTTCTGCCGAATATATCGGCGATAATACGACCGCAGGTACTACGCACAGTTTCAATATATCCGTTGACCAGCTGGCAGAACCGCAGATTAATACGGGTGCTTTTCTCAACAACCATTCAAATGTGCTTTCAAGCGGAACATATGTATTTGATGTCAACATATCATCTATTACATATGAATTGCAGTTTTCGGTTAAGGACACCGAGAACACTCTGGATATACAGAATAAATTATCCCGTCTTATCAATAAATCGCAGATCGGTCTCTCGGCTGCTGTTATTGATAACGGTCAGGGACAGAGTGCATTGCAGCTCACTTCCAATATGACCGGAGTCGGCAGCAAACCTGTTATTTTTACGGTTACAGATGATAACACATCAGCCGCATCAGGCGTGGTGGATGCACTCGGACTTAATAATACGACCCAGTATCCGGCAAATGCGGTTTTCAGGCTCAACGGCGAATCCCGGACATCTTCTTCCAACACGTTCACTGTTGATAAAGATTATGAAGTCACTCTTCACAGTGTAAGCCATGATAATGAGTCCGCAACCATTTCGCTCCATCAGGACATGAACTCACTCGCCGACAGCCTCCGCGAACTTGTCGGTAGTTATAATAAACTGACATCACTCATCAGTGAAGGTACAAGCGCGGGAAGCAGGCGAATATATGGTGATTTCAGAGCAATCACCGAGAAATACAGTGCGGCACTGAATGCCAACGGACTGTCATTACAGGAGAATGGTCAGATAAGTATCGATGAAGATACTCTTAAGCAGAATTCATCAGACGGTTCCATGCCGGATAAGCTTTCGCAGATAAACGGCTTTAAGAATGCTCTTTACAAAAAAGCTACGGCTGTAATGATTGACCCGATGGAATATATTAACAAGAACATCATAAGTTATAAGAATCCGGTCAGACCGAGTGCCGATCCTTATACAACATCCATCTATACCGGAATGATGTTCAACGGCTATTGTTAGAATTTATCAGGCCTTCCGCATTATGCGGAGGGCTTTTTTATGTATATTTATCCTTAATAATTTCACGCAGCTTCTGTCTTATGCGTGATATGCACTTTATAACGCTTTCGCGGCTTACATTATTAATTCCGGCTATCTCACCATACCCCATATTATTTACATAATGAAGCAGAAAAATCTTTCTGTGTTCCGGATGCAGTTCGGCGATACACTTCTTAAGTGCCTCGCGTTCGATTACCGCCTCAAGCATACTGTATCTGTCCTCTCCCGGTTCATCCTCATCAATCGGAACCGTGTACACCCTGGCGGTTTCTGTGGCATACTTTAAGCATATCCGCCTGCAGCATGAATATATGTATCGTATTTTCATGGGCTCGGTCAGTTTAATAAGCCATTCGGCATGTATGACCAGATGCAGGAATGTATCCTCCACCATGTCATAAGAAGCATAATAATCATGAATTATACATTCAGCCAGCCTCCGCAGTTTCTCCCTGTGTTCTTCATACATCTTTGCAATTATTTCGTTAATATTCTCAGACAAATAAAAATCCCTCCGTATTATCTTTTCTAATAATACAGACGGGATTTTATTTTAAAAAGTCACATTAAATTAAAAATTTATCTGCTGGCATCAAGTGTTTCATACCAAAATAGGTGTAAAACTC
>FR889242.1:0-24788 GCA_000431815.1 Butyrivibrio sp. CAG:318
AATGTCTGTGTACCGCCCGCACCGCATGTTCATAATATATTATACGTCCGGTCAACAGGCTAAAGCCCATACAATAAAAAATCGCCACCAATTAAGGTAACGATCTTTTTGCGTTTTATTTAATTTACAATTCAAGGGAATTTTCGTTCAGCAGGAACTCATAAAGTCCGAGATGAAGTATTCCATCCTCATCCGTCCAAGGCTTCATTGAGATCTTGCTGATAATTATCTTCTTGAAGAAATCCTTGGTGTTCTTCAAAGGTCTGAGTTCAGTTTCAAGTTTTGACGGCTCTGAAACATTCAGTGCAGATTGAATATAGTATTTTTTAGAACCTTTGTTTACTACAAAATCTATCTCGCACTATTTTTTCGACCTTTTTCCTGCAATCGCTTCCACAATCTCTACAACACCGACATCAACGGAATACTCTCGACACAGAAGTTCATTGTATATAATGTTCTCCATTATGTGCGTTTCTTCCTGCTGCCTGAAATTAAGTCTTGCGTTACGAAGTCCGATGTCGGTGCAATAATACTTTGACGGGTATTCAAAATACTTTTTGCCTTTTACATCGTATCGTTTCGCATTGCTGAACAGGAACGACTCAATTAGATAAAAGAGTGTGCAAATAGTTCATCTTCTCCGCATCGCTCTTTTTAGTTAAGACAAGCGGCATACCACCATTTTTGCAAAATATCAAACGATCACTTGAAACTTAGGTGTATTTGCACCTAAGTTCTCATCATGACCTCATCATTTCTTCAGTATTTCATATATTCATACTTTTTCATATCTGAAATTACTCGAATACCGAAAAAAGCCATCCTCCTGGACAGCTTTTAACTATATCATTCTAATTATCATTCATCTTCGCAAGCTTGGCAGCCTGGTCGGCAGCAATACATGCATCGAGAATTTCCTGAATATCTCCGTCCAGGATTTTATCGAGCTTATAGAGCGTAAGTCCGATTCTGTGGTCCGTAACACGACCCTGTGGGAAGTTGTAAGTACGAATTTTCTCGGAACGGTCGCCCGTACCGATCTGGCTTCGTCTGGCATCAGCTTCCGCATCATGTGCTTTCTGGCACTCAAGGTCATACAACTTGGCACGCAAAAGCGCAAAAGCTTTATCCTTGTTCTGGATCTGGGACTTCTCAGTCTGGCTATAAATTACGATACCTGTCGGGTAATGTGTAAGACGAACGGCAGAGTCGGTTGTGTTAACGCACTGTCCACCGTTACCTGACGCACGCATTACGTCGATACGGATATCTTTCTCATCAATATGGACCTCAACATCCTCCGCTTCCGGCATTACCGCTACAGAAGCTGTCGATGTGTGTATACGTCCGCCCGACTCAGTCTCAGGAACACGCTGCACGCGGTGGACACCACTCTCATACTTAAGAACCGAGTAAGCTCCCTGTCCGGTTACCATGAATTCCACTTCTTTCATGCCGCCTATACCTGTCTCTTCGGCATTAACAACCTCAACCTTCCATCTTCTGGACTCGGCATAATGCGAATACATTCTGAAAAGCTCAGCCGCAAAAAGAGCAGCCTCATCGCCACCGGCACCGGCACGGATTTCCACGATAACGTTCTTGTCATCATTAGGATCCTTAGGAAGGAGAAGAATCTTAATCTTCTCTTCAAGTTCTGCAACTTTAGCCTTGGCCGAGGAAAGTTCCTCCTTAAGCATATCACGCATCTCTTCATCATTCTCTTCATCGAGCATTTCAAGGCTGTCGGCAATATCCTGATTAGCCTTCTTGTATTGTGTATATGCCTCTACAAGCGGCGTCAAATCGCTCTGCTCTTTCATAAGTTTCCTAAAACGGTTCTGGTCCGATGTTACATCCGGACTTGCAAGTTCGGCATTCAGATCCTCGTATTTAATTAAAATGTCTTCAAGATTTTCAAACATTATATCCTCCGTCCGCAGACAACCCTGTCATGACCGGCAAGGTCTTTTATGACTTCGATATCCGCAAATTTATTTTGTTCAAGCAGGCTGCATACATCATCTGCCTGATTATATCCTATTTCCATTATCAGCCGGCCTCCGGCTTTAAGATGTGACGGGCTTTCAGCCGCCAGTATCCTGTAGAAAAAAAGACCGTCCTCATGCCCATCGAGGGCGCCAACCGGTTCACTTGTACGTACCTCAGGCTCAAGTTCCTCTATATCCCGTGTCGGAATATACGGTGGATTTGACAATATCATATCATACATACCGCTTACTCCGGTAAACATATCGCTTCTGATATAATTAATATCAACTCCGGCGCGCATTGCATTGTCCGCCGCAACCGAGAGTGCCGCAGACGATATGTCAACGGCATTAACCGCAACATTATCATACCCGCGTTCCCTGCATTGCAATGCATAACTAACGGCAATACATCCCGAACCCGTACACATATCAAGCACCTTCATTCCGTCAGATGCATATTTAAGCGATTTCTCCACCAGAATCTCAGTATCAAAACGCGGTATCAGCACATCAGGCGTGACCCTGAATTCATATCCCATAAAATATGCATGTCCTGTTATATATTGCAAAGGCTCTCTTCGTACACGTCTCTCAATCATGCTGTCAAACAGTTCCGTCCGCGCATTATCGGTGCATTCATCACCGCTCTTCATGAAATAATCCGTGCGGCTTATATTAAATGCCTCGCTCATAAGAATCCAGGCATCATTATCGGCCTCTTCAATCTCAGCTTTCTGAAGTTTCCGTATGGCCTCCTGCAGAATCTGTCTGTACGTCATTATCCTTATCTCCAAAATTCTCTTTGAGATATTCTCTCCAGTCAAAAACAGCCTCAACAGACTTGATTCCGACCTCTATCATACTGTCATCCGGCTCCTTTGTGGTAAGTCCCTGAAGAAGAAGTCCCGGCTTGCTTAATATATTGGTGAACTTATTGTCATGCGTTCCCGCAAATCTCAATATCTCGTATGAAATACCGGCTATTACAGGTATGAGTACTATTCGTGACAACATTCTGAGTACCTTGGAATCAAATCTTACAAACATAAGAACAAGAATAGATATGCACATTACTATGAGCATAAAACTCGTTCCGCATCTCTTATGCTCCTTGGAACTCTTTCTGACATTCTCGACATTAAGCTCAAGTCCGTGTTCAATACAGTTGATGCACTTATGCTCTGCGCCATGATACATATATACACGCTTAATGTCCTTCATCAATGATATGAGTGAAACATATCCGACAAAAATACATACTCTTATAAGTCCTTCTATAAGTATTACCAATGATTCGCTCTTAATATATCTGCCAATAAGAAGTGACAAATAATACGGTCCGACCATGAATATACCTACCGCAAGCACAACGGAAATAAGAATTGTGATCACGTTAAACACCGCATCCGATTTTTTTTTCTCTTCTCCGGTCTCCTTAGATGCATCTTCGTCTTCTTCTATAAAAGATGTCGAATATGTCAGTGTCGACATCCCAAGTACCAGGGAATCTATAAAATTAACTATTCCTCTGACAAAAGGCAGACGGAAGAATGCATTCTTCGCTGCTATTCCGCCGCACTCATCTGTCTTAACTTCTATTTCACCGTCAGGCTTACGAACCGCTACGGCGTACTTGTTCTTATTTCTCATCATTACGCCTTCAATTACAGCCTGTCCGCCTATTCCGGAATATTTCATAATAATATATCTCCTTATACGCAAAATGGGTTGAGATTAGATAATCTCAACCCTATTACCCGTCCAACTGTTAGTTGTTCTGTGTTACGCCATACTTCTTATTGAACTTGTCAATACGTCCACGAGCTGCAGCAGCCTTCTGCTGGCCTGTATAGAACGGATGGCACTTAGAACAGATTTCTACGTGGATATCTTCCTTAGTAGATCCTGTTACGAATTCATTACCACAGTTGCAAACAACCTTTGCCTGATAGTAATCTGGATGGATTCCTTCTTTCATGATTTCACCTCGCTATTATAAAATCCACTATGACATACCATATGGTCTATCGTCATAATAACAATTTTACCAAATTTGCTGCCAGCGCACAATTCGCTTTATCTTAAAACAGCTTTTAAAGTATATCATACTAATTTATCCAATGCAACCACTTTTTGAATTATTCTGCGTCTTGTGAAGGAATATTATTAAGAATATCCTCAAGTGAATTGTCAGTGACATACGAATTCACATTGTACAGGAAAAGCACATCGGTAATTCCGCTTCCGCGCACCAGTTCATATATATCATCATAATAATATCTCGGATCCACAACTATTATGTGGTCATAATAAGGCGTGAGCATCGGAATCATGCAGTTCGCATATGAATCTTTTATTACAAGAAGATTCTTACCGGTTCCCGCATTAGTCGTTATGTCAACTTCCGAATAATTACCGCCCATAAAGACAAGATATTTGTCTTTCTCTCCAAGCTTGCTTTCGTCAAAAAGTGTGGCTTTCTTTTCCGTCTTTTCAATGTAATTGACGACATATGAACCTTTACTGTTCCTCGGAACACATATATTCACATTGTCGTAACTGCTGTATATTCCACAGTTAGAGGCCTGTGTTCCCTGAAAATCACCTGCGACGGACATAAAATCATAATCCACCGAATCCGTATCAAGCCCCACTGCTTTGGCATAATCCGTAAATGCGATAAACGCACCGCGCGTGGTCCAATGATGATCCGTCTTATAATATAACTGCTGGGAAACATTATCTTTTAATGTGTCATACACATCCACAAACCTGATTTTATCCGAAAGATTATCTTTTACGAAATCCATCGTATCTCTCTGTGTGGATTTGACGTTGTACGGAAGCTTTGCCTCATATATGCTCACTGCATTTGGAACAAGCATAAAATTCACATCAACATTCTTATCCACATTTGCGGCAAATTTATTGATACTTTTCGTCAGTTCTTCAACTTTCTGCTCATTGAATTCTTCCTCACCGGCTATAAGATAACCGTTTGACGCAATATATACGCCGTTAATCCTACGCTGGCCGAACAGCCTTAATGTGTTGGTTTTTAATGCAATGCATGCATCCCTTACCGGGAACTGATCCGTAAGATAAGTTTCAAAATCAGTCATAAAACTGCCGTTTTTCACCGTTTCCGCACTTATCTTCGGAAACGTTGCCATATATCTGTTTTCTTTCTCCGAGAATTTGACATCTTTGGATGCAAACATCCACACAGGCATCAGACAAAGAAAAATTATCGTAATAATTCTTGAAGCACTTTTTTTCATAAACGCTCCCTCCTAAAACCTGAAATACAGGAATGGATTATAACTCTCGCTCACAAGAAATGCCACCGAGAGCACAAACAGTAATATACATGCTATCCATTTAATAACTGCCGGTTTCTTACCATTGTCATCAAAACTTACCACGGCAGGCACCATTCCAAGAACCATGATTACAATATATCCCAACAGATAGAATAATGTATCGGCCGTTGCAAAACCGTTGGCACCAAACATGGTTCCAAGGTAATCGGCTGCCCCGGAGAATGAATTGCTGAAGAAAAATACCCATCCGATGATCACTATAATAAATGTTGTAAGCCAGTTAACCGCTTTCGGAAGTTTCGCGCGGAGCTTATTTAACACAAATTTCTCAAGAATAAGAAGTATGCCGTAATAAAGTCCCCATGCCACGAAATTCCATGCAGCGCCATGCCACAATCCCGTAAGCGACCACACGATCAAAAGATTAATAACCTGCCTGAATTTGCCTTTACGGTTACCTCCGAGAGGTATATACAGGTACTCCTTAAACCATGTACTGAGCGATATATGCCATCTTCTCCAGAACTCTGTAACACTTGTAGACGCATAAGGTCTGTCAAAGTTCTTCGGAAAAGTAAATCCAAGCATCTTGCCGAGTCCTATTGCCATATTGGAATATCCGGCAAAATCATTAAAAATCTGTAATGTATAAGCAATCGCACCAATCCATGCAACCACAGCACCGCGGTCCGTCATTCCCAGAATCTCCGTGTGGACTGCTCCTATGCAGTTGGCAAGAATTACTTTCTGTGCAAGACCTTTTATGAATGTAAGGACACCGCCAGAGAAATCATTTCCGGAGAATCTCCTCACGGTAAGCTGTCTCTCAATATCTTCATAACGCACTATCGGTCCGGCTATAAGCTGCGGGAACATCGTAATGTATACTGCAAAAGGCAATATTTTCTGCTGGGCTTTGCTGTCCTTACGATATACATCAATAATATATGACATCGCCTGGAATGTATAGAATGATATACCCACAGGCAGCGCAAGCTCCCTTTTATGAATGGATAATCCCGCTATTGAATTAATTGTATCCACAAGCATTCCCGAATACTTGAAATATCCGAGTATCAGAATATTGATTATTATTCCGAATACAAGTGTTGCTTTCGGATGGCTGCTCTGTTCTATATCTTTTCCGATCAGGTAGTTAAATAAGATACTTATAACCATAAGGATAATATATACAGGCTCGCCCCATGCATAGAAAACAAGACTTGCAATAAGCAGAATCACGTTCTTCCATGTAATATCTTTGCATATATAATATAGAAGGAGCGTTATCGGCAAAAATATAAATAAAAAGTTCAGACTGCTGAAAACCATTTGTTCGCTCCTATTCCGTTATACTTTTCGTAAATGCCTTCTCGATTGAACCGGCATCTTCCGAAACCACATATAACACATATTTACCTTTTTGTTCCAATATGCTTTCCGACAAAAGCTTGTACTGATCTGCAGCATATGACTTGAAAAGCTCCATATTGGTCTCTTTGAGGGTATTGATTATATCTATTATATTCTCACCCTGGTCTTCTGACTTAAGGCGTATAACCAGAATAGTTTCACTGTTCATTACCGACTGGTGTCCGTAATATGCTATCCCATCGTAATCATTGGCATTTACGCCAAATGATTTCTTAAATTCGGTATTGCCGAATTTTTCCATGTCTCCCATATCGGTTGATTGTATTATGTTATCCATAATCTTTGTGGCATCCACGTCGGTATAACTGTTCTGCCGGCTTATAAAAATGACAAAAGCAACCAGGCATACCACAACCAGAAATTCTTTTACTCTAAGTGACATATCAGTATATACCCATTTCCTTAACCAGATAATTGATCCATTTTACATAAAGCGGGCGCTGCACATGTATACCATCCTTGGTATACAAATCACCGTTATCAACAAACAACTGTGAATCCTCACTATATGCTACTCCAAGTTCCACACACATCTCACGGATGCGCTCGTTATAAGTGCCTACCATCTTAAGACGGTCCTGTGCATCAACAGCAGCCTGCTTAACAGGCATAAGTCCGCATACTATTATCTTTGTAGACGGAAGACCGGCCTTGAGTTTCTTAATATCTGCCGTGTAATTGTTTATAAAAGCATTCATAATCTGCTTGTCATCGCTCATCTCATTCAGTCCGTAGTGGAGAACAAGATATTTAGGATTGTAATTTATTACAGTGCTAATGTTGTTTTCAAGATGCGGTTTAAGGAATGCGCCAACCGTGGCAATTACATTTCCTTTATTGGCAAGTTCAAAATCCGAAAAACCTGTCATTATTGAGTCACCGACAAAAAGGGTATCCTTGAAGACCTCTTTGGTGGAAATTGTTCCCGCTGCCAGTTTGTCTGCCACAGCGGATGCTTTATCGCTGTCAACGGTATACGGCAGATAACACGACTGGTTACTTCCGTAAAAACCTGCCGGCAGGCTTCCCTTAGTGCCACTGTTATTATCAGGCTTTGCTGCCGGCTGGGTCTCCGTTGCTTTAGTCGGGGCTTCCGTCTCTTCCGGTTTGGTTCCTGGTTCATCGGTCGGAGCTTCCGTTTCTTTATCCGCGGATGTTTCCTCCGCCTGTGAATCCGTAGTCTCCGGGTTGGTTGTATCCGAATCCCTCAGGTTGTTCTCAACTTTCTTCACATCCTGGCTTTCCAATGCCGCAAGGTATGATTCGCCTTCGGATGTATTTGTTTTGTTTCCTTTGTTAATATTCGTAACAACTGTTGTTATTATCAACAGCACCAGTATCGCAATTGATATTATAAGTGCCGGTATTAATTTAGTCTTGTCCATTGCAGACACCTCTCTCATATTTTAATTAAATTTTTCAGAGTCCCATTGTTGTCACAAGGTTCTTAAGCCAATAACCCGTATAGAACTCTTTGGTCAAATGAAGTCCGTCACTTCCGAACACATCCTGATGCTCCATCATATAAGCATTGTCACTTAAATATTCCACACCGATTTCCATGCACATTTCACAGAGTTCAAAATCATAATCATTGATATATTCAAATCTCTGCTGTGAACCGAATATCGTATAACAAACCGGGAACACTCCGCTGACAATTATCCTTGTATCCGGGCATGCACTCTTAAGACGCAGAAGCAGATCCTTATACTGGTTGATTCTGTTACTTCTCTCCTCTGCCGATGTAGAAAGGGTATTTATTCCGTAATGGACAATAACCGCATCTTTTCCGGATGCCATAGTTATCACGCTGTCCATATTATCATTGAAGAAATCATAACTTTCGCCGTTACGCGCAACGATGTACTCTTCCGAAATAATTCCATTGGTAGCAAGTGCCCTTATCTGTGAATCTCCGGTAAATGACATATTTGAAAAAGCATCGGCGAATGATAAAGTACCGTTATTGAGGCCATCTACTTTCTGTCGGGCTGCCGTAATATCAACGCTTCTCAAAACATAATTCGGCGGATAAGGCAGGTTTCTTACATTGACAGCATTAACATCAACAGATGCTTTCAAACCGTCATATGTAAATTCTATTGTATTGGTTCCTTCCGTAAGCCTGAAGCTGTCATCAAGTACAACACTCTCATAATCGGTAACTCTTTCAGTGCTTCCGTCTTCACGTTCAAGTATAACCTCGAAGCTGTCCGGAACCGCCTGTCCTCCGGCATACAGAACATCTCCGAGATACTGTACTTTAAGTGATTTTTCTTTAGAATTATTCTTATCCGGCTTAAGTCCGCCATACGGGTCATTATAATTATATTCCCTTGACGGTGATGCCGCCGGCTTAATGGAAAACAAATCCGAAAAAGCAATAAGTCCTATGGCCACAATCCCGCATACCAGCAATGTACCGAGTCCTGCTGCCATAGCTATTTTCATACCGTATCCTTTACTCTTCTTATTAGATTTAGATGTCTCTGCATTACTTTTCATTACAAACTCCTATTACTAAACAAGTCTGGTTTTCTTGATATACTGACAGAACGCCGCATTATTACTGGTTTTGGAAAATATGTCAAGTATTCTCTCAACCGCCTCATCGGAGCGCATTCCGTTGAGTGCCTTGCGCATAATTTCGACCGCTTCCCTTTCTTCCCTGCTAAGGAGCAGATCCTCACGCCTTGTTCCTGATTTGGCAATATCGATGGCCGGGAAAATACGTTTTTCCGATAACTTACGGTCAAGGACAATCTCCATATTACCTGTTCCTTTGAATTCCTCGAATACGACATCATCCATCTTGCTTCCGGTATCAACAAGTGCTGTGGCAAGAATTGTAAGGGAGCCGCCCTCACGCATATTACGTGCTGCACCGAAGAACTTCTTTGGCATATGAAGTGCCGCCGGATCAAGACCACCCGAAAGTGTACGTCCACTCGGCGCAATTACTATATTATAAGCTCTTGTAAGTCTCGTTATACTATCAAGAAGGATACATACATCCTGCTTATGCTCAACAAGTCTTCTTGCTCTTTCAATTACCATCTCTGATACTCTCTTATGATGTTCCGGAAGTTCATCAAACGTAGAATAGATCACTTCGACATTATCGCCCTGTATCGATTCCCTGATATCCGTAACTTCCTCCGGGCGCTCATCAATAAGCAATATTATAAGATGCATTGATTTATTGCTTGTGGTTATTGATTTGGCAACCTGCTTAAGGAGCGTTGTCTTACCGGCCTTAGGCGGTGATACTATCATACCTCTCTGTCCCTTGCCAATAGGGGATATCAAATCCATTATTCTCATTGCGGTACTGCTTGATGGCTGTTCAAGGTGTATTCTCTCATTAGGAAAAATAGGTGTAAGTTTCTCAAACGGAGTTCTCTTTGGTATATCCGACGGTTTATATCCGTTGACCGACTCCATATAAAGGAGTGCGCTGAACTTCTCGCCCTGATTCTTAATTCTCTTGGCGCCTACAATAATATCTCCGGTCTTAAGTCCGAACTTTCTAATCTGGACCGGTGAAACATAAATATCATTATCTCCCGGGAGATAATTGGCGCATCTTATAAATCCGTATCCGTCAGGCATTACCTCAAGTATTCCGTCCGCCTTTGACGTACGGTCAACCATTGCCGGGTCATAATCCTGTCTGTAAGGTTCTTCACCGATGCTTGCCATATTGGTTCCGCCGGATGTCTGCTTCGTCTGACCCTGAGCCTGCGCCGGGGGGGTCTCTTTGGTATTCTCCTGCAAAGCCGGAGTCTGCTCTGCCGTTTTATTATTTTCTTCGTCCGAAACAGTCTCAAGAATGGCATCGATAAGTTCTTTCTTACGCATTGCCGATATATTCTTTATCTGTTTGTTTTTCGCAATGTCCCTAAGGGCAGCAAGTGAAAGTGTTTCTAATTTTTCTCTCATACATATCTCCTTCTTAAATGTCCGAATTTCAACTCCTGGGTTATATTCGGACTTCGTTTCGTATTGGGGTTAAAATAGGAATCTAAGACAACCAGATTGGTCAGCTGTATAAGTTTCTCAACTTCATGCGTAAATGTTACTCTTTTTTAGATTGCATGTCAATCATAACTTTCCTGTTTTCACACTATTTTCACACTATTTTCAAATTTGCCGTTTACTAAAAAATACAGTCGTGATACAATAGAAATAATCGCGGTTTTTCAGGATAAACCGTACTCTGAGAACATGATCATATTGAAAGAAGAGGACAATAACAATGACGACCAACGAAAAAGCATTGATGCTTCACGAAGAATGGAACGGAAAACTTGAAACAGCTCCCAAATGTAACATCAGAACAAGAGAGGATCTTGCACTTGCATATACACCGGGCGTTGCCGAACCTTGTAAACTTATTGCCGAGGATAAGGAACTTGCATACAAATACACCATTAAAGCCAACACCGTTGCCGTAGTATCGGACGGAAGTGCCGTTCTGGGACTTGGCAATATCGGACCATATGCAGCCATGCCTGTAATGGAGGGCAAAGCTGTTCTTTTCAAGGAATTCGGTAATGTCAATGCTGTTCCTATCTGCCTTGACACACAGGATACCGAAGAAATCATTAAAACGGTTATCAACATCGCCCCTGCTTTCGGCGGAATCAATCTTGAGGACATCTCAGCCCCAAGATGTTTTGAAATAGAAGAACGTCTCAAAGAGGCCCTTAACATCCCTGTATTCCATGATGACCAGCACGGAACCGCTATCGTTGTTCTGGCAGGTATCATCAATGCACTTAAAGTAACCGGAAAGCGTAAAGAAGAATGCCGCGTTGTTGTTAACGGTGCAGGTTCAGCCGGCGTTGCAATTACCAAGCTTCTTCTGACATATGGTTTTAGCAATATTATTATGTGTGATAAGTCAGGCATACTTTCCAAGAACTCGCCTGACCTTAACTGGATGCAGAAACAGATGGTAGAAGTTACCAACCTTGGTGGTGAGTCCGGAACTCTCGCAGATGCTCTTAAAGGTGCCGATATCTTCGTCGGAGTGTCCGCTCCCGGAATCGTATCTGAAGAAATGGTTGCATCAATGAACAAAGACGCCATTCTTTTTGCAATGGCAAATCCTGTTCCTGAAATTATGCCTGATCTTGCCAAGGCAGCCGGTGCGAAGGTTGTCGGAACAGGACGCAGTGATTTCCCTAATCAGGTCAATAATGTCGTAGCTTTCCCGGGCATCTTCAAGGGTGCATTAGAGGGACGTGCCACACAGATTACAGAGGAAATGAAGCTTGCCGCTGCTAATGCAATTGCAGGCCTTGTTGCCGATGAGGAACTTAACGAGAACAACATTCTTCCTGAAGCTTTTGACCCGAGAGTTGCCGATGTTGTAAGCCACGCCGTTATGGATCATATCAGATAATATGGAACATCTTCCTTATTACTCTGCCAATATGTATTACAGGGAATTGTTTCACGAGAAAATATACAAAATATCATTGAATGCGGGCCTGTCGTGTCCCAACCGCGATGGGCTTATTGATACGCGCGGATGTATTTTCTGCAGTGCCGGTGGTTCCGGTGATTTTGCAGCCGATCCAATGCTTGATATAAGTTCACAGCTTAATTCCGCTGTGTCGCAGGTAGCTTCCAAATATACCGGAAATAGTTTTATCGCATACTATCAGGCATATACCAATACTTATGCTCCCGTCCCGGTTCTTAAACATTTGTATGAGCCTGCCGTTAGTAACCCTGCCATTGTCGGAATATCAATTGCCACGAGGCCGGACTGTCTTAATGATGATGTCATTGCACTGTTGGCGGATATCAACCGTATCAAGCCTGTGTGGGTTGAACTGGGGCTCCAGACGATTGATGATAATGTTGCGGATTACATAAGACGCGGCTACCCTTTAACTGTATATGAATCAGCTGTTTCAAGACTATGTGCAGCGGGTATAAACTTCATCACTCATGTGATAATAGGTCTTCCAGGCATAAGCCATGACGGACATATTGAATGCGCCCGTTATCTTGGACGTTTTCACAACCAGGGAATTAAGCTCCAGCTGCTTCATGTTCTTAAGGGAACCGATCTGGCCACAGATTACGAATCCGGCAGATTCAATGTTATGGATCAGGATGAATATGTGCAAACTGTAGTAGATATGATAGAAGTCCTTCCGGATGATATCGTAATACACAGAATTACGGGTGACGGCCCGAAGAACCTTCTCATTGCTCCGATGTGGAGCACTGACAAAAAAAGAGTTCTGAATTCAATCAATAAAGAATTCAGGATCAGAAATACTTATCAGGGAAAGAGGTACCGTGATGGCGGTTGAATCGATCACACTATATAAATTAATAATACTCTATATGCTTGACAGAGTCAGTTTTCCACTCTCCAATAATGCCATAACAGGATTCATATTAGAAACCGGATATACTGATTTTGCAACAATCCAGCAGGTTCTCGGAATCATTCAGGATGATGGTCTCATCAATGTTGAAAGCAGCCGGAGCAATACGAGTTATACGCTCTCCGACAGTGGCCGTGAAATGCTTGAATATTTCGGCAATAAAGTATCTGACGAAATCAAAAAAGAGGTAAATGATTACCTCAAAAGAAATAAATATGAATTAAAGCAGGCTGCCAATGTGATTTCAGAATATTACAGAACCACCACAGGTGATTATGCAGTTCACTGCTGTATTAAAGAAAACAGCTCCAGCATAATCGACCTCACCCTGTCCGTTCCGGACGAGGATGTTGCCGATATTATGTGTACAAACTGGAAAGACAAAAGTCAGGAAATCTATGAATTCGTAATGAAGCATATGATTACATAACAATGTCATCAATAACTTCCCACAGCTTATCAAGACCCTGTTTGGTCTCAGCCGAAAAAGGAATTATCAGTCCGTCAGAAGGCATTCCAAGTCCTTCGCGGACTATTTTTATCTGTTTCTGAATCTGGCTGCGGTTTATTTTATCAAGTTTCGTAGCTATGATAATAGGTGAATATCCCTGATATTCAATCCATTCATACATTATCCTGTCGTTTTCGGACGGTTTATGCCTTATATCTATCAATAAGAACACCTGACGCAGCTGTTTGGATGTCTTAAGATATTTTTCGATCATCTTACCCCATTTCTGCCTGGTTTCAACAGATGTCTTGGCATATCCGTATCCCGGAAGGTCAACACAATAAAATACTTCATTTATATTATAGAAATTAATTGTCTGTGTCTTACCCGGCTGCGATGATGTCTTGGCATATGACTTGCGGTTCATCAATGCATTAATCATGGAAGATTTACCGACATTTGACTTACCGGCAAAAGCTACCTCCGGAAGTGTATTTTCCGGAAGTTTGCTTGTTATACCACATACAGTTTCGAGATTAACCTTTTTTATTACCATCATTCTTCTCCTCTCAGTGCATGTTCCACAACTTCATCCATATTTTTAACAGTATGAATCTTCAGTTTATCCAATACTTCCTTATCCACTTCATACAAATCTTTCCCGTTCTTGTCCGGAATAAGGACCTCCTTGATTCCGATTATGGATGCGGCCAGAAGTTTTTCTTTAAGTCCGCCGATAGGAAGAACCTGACCGTGAAGCGTTACTTCTCCTGTCATAGCTATATTATGGCGCACTTTACGTCCTGTAAGCGCAGATATCATCGCAAGAGTCATGGTTATTCCGGCTGACGGTCCATCCTTAGGCACTGCTCCTTCCGGAACATGAATATGAATATCATTCTTAGCAAAAACTTCAGGGTCAATATTGTATTTATCCGCAATAGAGCGGATGTATCCAAGTGCAACCTGTGCGGATTCTTTCATGACATCACCAAGCTTACCCGTAAGTGTGAGTCCACCCTTTCCTGCCATGAGGACAGCTTCCACATCAAGCGTCGTTCCGCCCACGCTTGTCCACGCAAGACCTTTTACAACACCAACCATATCCTCTGCCTGCATCTCTTCATCGTCATATTTCTCCGGTCCGAGATACTCTTCAAGATTCTTCGCAGTTATCCTGTTGGTTATCTTTTCTCCTCCGACTATGTACATTGCGGCCTTACGGCAGCATGCACCAATCTGACGTTCAAGTTCTCTTACGCCGGCTTCTCTGGTATAATTACTGATAATTTTATGCAAAACATCATCATTAAAGGATACCTGCCTCTTTGTCAGCCCGTTTTCCTTAAGCTGCTTTCCGACAAGGTGCTCTTTGACAATATGGAATTTTTCAACCTCCGTATAACTGTTAAGTTCTATCACTTCCATTCTGTCAAGAAGCGGACGCGGTATCGCCTGTGTGTCATTGGCTGTTGCTATAAAAAGCACATCCGATAAATCGACCGGCTCCTCTATATAATGATCCTTGAATGCGGAATTCTGCTCTCCGTCAAGCACCTCCAACAGTGCAGATGCCGTGTCTCCTCTTGAATCCGTTCCGACTTTGTCTATCTCATCCAACAGCATTAACGGATTACCTACCTTGGCACTCTTAAGGGCCTCTATTATGCGTCCCGGCATTGCTCCGATATATGTCTTACGATGACCTCTTATCTCAGCTTCATCACGCACTCCTCCAAGGCATATTCTCACATATTTGCGGTTAAGAGCCTTGGCTATGGACGATGCAATTGATGTTTTACCGGTTCCCGGAGGGCCTGCAAGGCATATTATCGGACTGTGGTTTCCTCCTTTGAGAGCTCTTACGGCAAGCACCTCAAGTATACGCTTCTTGACTTTATCAAGTCCGTAATGATTGCGATTCAGGATTTTTTCCGCACGCACTATATCGTTATTATCCTTGGAACGCTTATTCCACGGAAGTTCAAGCATGGTTTCTATGTAACCTCTGCTCACTGATGCTTCCGCCGAACTTCCGGAAAGTGTATTATATCTGCTGATTTCGCGGAAAATCCTGTCTTTGATCTCATCAGGTGCATTAAGTTTCTCCGTCATGCTTCTTAAGCGGTCAACATCCTCTTCATAATTATCCTCGCCGAGTTCCTCCCTGATTGCCTGGATTTCCTCTCTGAGAATAAAATCTTTCTGGTTCTTATCGATTTTACGTCTTATGTCTTCTGACATTTTCTTTTTGATTTCCATGACATTAAGCTCATTGGAAACCATTGTGCATGCCATTTCGTATCGTAACCATATATCATCCTCATCTAAGAATGCCTGTCTTTTGAACTGATCCGTTGTACATTCCGAGGCAATTTCATATATAATCTCATCAAGGCCGCGTATGGCACTGTTGCGTGATATATTATCACCCTGACTGCGTCCGGAAGCTATGTAATAATGATTCATCATCTCTTTAAGGAGTTCCGTACATGCTTCACGTTCATTGGCATCGAGTTCTTCCTCGTCCGTGCCGCATAATTCCACCGTTCCTTTAAGATAATCATCTGTTCCCGTAAAATCAATACACCTTGCGCGCATTAATCCTTTTACAAGTACTCTTACAAGTCCTCCGGGAAGTTTTACTATCTGCTGTATTTCGCAGACGGTACCATAGTCAACTACATCATCCCTATCAGGTTTTATGATATCCGGTGATTTCTGTGACACAAGAAATATCCTCTGTCCGTTCTTCATCGCATATTCTACGCTTTTTATTGATTTTTTTCTGCTGACATCAAAATGAATGACCATATATGGTAGTATGGTCATTCCTCTAAGTGCAATAATCGGCAAAGTTTCGATTTCTTTTTTCATGCGCTTTCTCCGTTATTCTTATCGAGTGTATGGGTTACACTCTCTTTAGTTCCCACTTCATCGGTTCTGTATTTCAGTTCAGGTGCTGCACCCTCTGTAATCGTCTTCTCTGTTATGATACATTCGGAGATATTATCATCTGACGGAATACGGTACATAACATCCATCATTGCCTTCTCCATTATGGAACGAAGTCCTCTTGCACCCGTCTTACGCTCAAGACTCTTCTTAGCAATCGCCCTTACAGCCTCATCCGTAACTTTGAGCGCAACTTCATCATATTCAAAGAGTTTTCTGTACTGCTTAACCAGTGCATTCTTCGGTTTGGTAAGAATATCAACCAGAGCATTCTCATCAAGCATATCAAGCGCAACCGTAACAGGAATACGGCCCACAAATTCAGGAATAAGGCCGAATTTAACAAAATCCTGCGGAAGTGCTTTGGCAAAAAGTTCTCCTATATTCTGCTCATTGCGTTCTTTGATGTCCGCATTGAAACCGATTGACTTCTGGTCCATTCTGGACTCAATTATCTTATCAAGGCCGTCAAATGCTCCGCCGCAGATAAAAAGAATGTTGGTCGTATCAATTGATATAAGTTCCTGCTGAGGATGTTTCCTGCCGCCCTGCGGAGGTACTGATGCCATCGTTCCTTCAAGTATCTTAAGAAGTGCCTGCTGCACGCCTTCTCCGGATACATCTCTTGTGATTGACACATTCTCTGATTTACGCGTTATCTTGTCTATTTCATCTATATATATGATACCTTTTTCTGCTTTCGGGACATCATAATCCGCTGCCTGGATAAGTTTGAGAAGAATATTTTCAACATCCTCTCCTACATATCCCGCTTCTGTAAGCGTGGTAGCATCGGCTATTGCAAAAGGAACATTAAGAATCTTCGCAAGTGTCTGTGCAAGATATGTCTTACCGGAACCCGTAGGTCCAAGCATAAGTATATTGCTCTTCTGAAGCTCAACTCCATCTTCATCCACTTCGTCATTACACAAAATTCTCTTATAGTGATTATATACTGAAACGGCAAGTACCTTCTTAGCCTCATCCTGTCCGACAACATACTCATCAAGGTGTTCCTTAATCTGGATAGGTTTCAAAAGATTAATGCCGAAATTATCTTCTTCTGAATATTCTGTCTGTGCAGATTGTTCATCATCGAACTCTTCTGACATAATTTCATTACAAATGTCTATACACTCATCGCAGATGTAGACCCCGCCCGGACCTGCGATTAATTTTCTGACCTGCTTCTGGTTCTTTCCGCAAAAAGAACATACACACAAATCTCCGTCTTTCTTTCCTGCCACAATAATACCTCCTGTGCCCAGTTAAAATTATTTTTTAAAACTTACAGCCCCCGAAAGCATAATCTCTTCCGGGGGCCGGATTATTTATCTTATTCTCTGTTGGATACAACACTGTCGATAAGTCCGTATTCAACCGCCTCAGCTGCTGACATATAATTATCTCTGTCTGTATCACGTTCAATTACATCAAGTGATTTACCTGTATTCTCAGCAAGAATTCTGTTGAGCTTATCCTTGGTCTTCAAAATGTGGTCAGCCACAATTTTCATATCTGATGCCTGTCCCTTAGAACCGCCGCTTGGCTGGTGAATCATTATCTCCGCATTAGGAAGTGCAAATCTCTTGCCCTTGGTACCGCCTGCAAGAAGGAATGCTCCCATACTTGCTGCCATTCCGATACAGATTGTTGACACATCACATTTGATGTATTTCATAGTATCGTATATTGCCATGCCTGCCGTTACCGATCCGCCCGGACTGTTAATATATAAACTAATGTCTTTATTCGGGTCTTCCGACTCAAGGAAAAGCAACTGTGCAACTATTACGCTTGCCGAAGCATCCGTAACTTCCTCTCCAAGGAAAATAATTCTTTCTTTAAGTAATCTTGAGTAGATATCGTAGGAGCGTTCTCCTCTGCTGGTCTGCTCAATGACATAAGGTACTAAACTCATATTATCTGCCTCCTGCATTATAAATTACACTATCGTGCAGTAGATTGATTATTCTGCTGCTGCCTTAGGAGCTGCCTTCTCAACTGCCTTAGATGCAATAAGCTCTGCTGCTTTCTGGATGGCAAGGTCTGACATGATCTGCTCTTTCTCGTTATCTCCGAGAATTTCTTTAACCTTGTCAACTTCCATCTTATACATATCAGCCATTCTCTTTACTTCTTCTTCGAAGTCATCTTCTGTAGCTGTGATATTCTCAGCCTTAACAACTGCCTCAAGAACAAGGCTGTTCTTAATTCTTGTAACTGCTTCCGGCTTAAGGCTCTCCATAAACTGCTGATGGTTGGAACCCATATACTGGATATACTGATCAATTGAAAGTCCCTGCATCTGGAGTCTCTGGGCAAATTCGTTAACCATATTGTTAACCTGAAGCTTGATCATGCCTTCCGGAATATCCATTGACGCATTCTCAACTGCCTTGGCAACTGCTTTTGCTTCTTTCTCTCTCTTAGCTTCTTCTTTCTTCTTCTCTGTAAGGTTCTTCTTAATGTCAGCCTTGTAATCTGCAAGTGTATCGAATTCGGAAACGTCCTTTGCAAAATCATCATCAAGCTTAGGAAGTTCCTTAACTTTGATAGCCTTAACCGTTACCTTGAATGTAGCCGGCTTGCCTGCAAGCTCTGCTGCCTGATAATTCTCAGGGAATGTTACGTTAACCTCAACCTCTTTACCGATCTTGGCTCCGATAAGCTGCTCCTCGAAGTTATCGATAAATGAGTGTGAACCGATTGTAAGAGGATAATCTGTTCCCTTACCGCCTTCAAATGGAACTCCGTCCACAAATCCCTCAAAGTCAATAACTGCCTGGTCTTTATCTTTTACGCCTCTGCTTGTAACATCTACAAGTCTTGCATTCTGTTCTCTTACTTTCTCAAGTTCTGCCTTAACATCATCTGCTGTTACCTTGGCATCTGTTTTCTCAATCTCAACTCCGAGATATTCGCCAAGTGTTACCTCAGGCTTAAGAGCTACTTCTGCTGTAAAAATGAAGCTCTTGCCCTTCTCAATCTGTGTAACATCGATTTCCGGCTGTGATACTATATCAAGTTTGCTTTCTTCGGCTGCCTTTGAATACTCCTCAGGTATAAGGATATTAGCTGCATCTTCATAGAAAACTCCTGCTCCGTATACTTTCTCTATTACAGCGCGAGGTACTTTACCTTTTCTGAAACCGTTAACCGCGATTTTGTTTTTATTTTTCTCGTAAGCTTTCTGAAGAGCTTTCTCAAAATCCTCCGCAGATACCTCGATAGTAAGTTTTGCCATGTTTTTCTCTAAATTTTCTACTGTAAAACTCATTTTAAAAATTTCCTCCTTGCGATGAAAAACCGTGATAATTTATATATATGTATCCGCCATAGATGTGCAGCGCAGATCCGGCAGACACCACATTAACGGTCATACAGCGGGTATTATAGCACAAATACCGGCGGAATGTCAACAAATTATAGGGGTTTGTCGGGCTTTTTCAGACCTTTTTCAGACTGTGTCAAAAAACTTGCGGATTGATGTTTCTTATAGTAGAATAAGTCTGTTATTATTTTAAGGAGATTGTATCATGTCATACATAGAAGTATCACATATTAGCAAAAGTTACGGCAGAAAGAAAATTCTTAACGATATCACATTCACCGCCGACAAGGGCGAATGCATCGGAATCGTAGGCGCCAACGGCTGCGGCAAATCAACGCTGCTTAAGGTTCTGTGCGGAGCGCACAGGCCGGACTCCGGGGATATACTTTACGACGGTTCAAGCCCTCTTTCGCGTAAATCCATTTTCAGAAAGCTTGTAGGATATGTTCCGCAGGAAAATCCGCTTTTTGACAATCTTACTGTACTTGACAATCTTAAACTCTGGTACTGCGACAGTACACATAATCTCAAAAACGACATCAAAAGCGGTATCATTGCCGACTTTGGAATAGATAAATATCTTCATTCCACCGTACGTACACTTTCCGGGGGCATGAAGAAACGGTTAAGCATTGCATGTTCAATTGCCGGGGATCCTTCCATACTTATTCTTGACGAACCCGGTGCTTCTCTTGACATCGTCTGCAAGGAAGATATCAAAAATTATATGTTAAAATATATATCGGACGGCGGAATAATAATAATCGCAAGCCATGAGGAGGGAGAGCTTTCCGTGTGCAGCCGGATGTTTCTTATGAATGACGGCGTACTTTCGGATATAGCGCCGGGAACATCGCTTTCATCTCTAATAGGGAGGCTTAAATGATCAGAAAACACTTTCTTTTTGCCATATTCCAGGTAAAATCCACATTGCGTATAATTCCGAGGCTTTTATTATGCGGAATTATTTTCCTGGCTGTAGTATCTGTAATCGGAATATGCGGAAATACTATGCTCTCAGATGATTCCGGCCGTCAGATGGATGTAAATATAGCTGCCGTTATGCCGGCTGACGATTCTGCAGTATCCGTAGGCTTCCAGGTCATCAAAAACATGGACAGCATTAAATCCATATGCCGTTTTATCGCAATGGACAAAGACGCTGCACTGGATGCTCTGGCAAGAGGTGAGATATCTGCCATCATTGAAATTCCTGAGGGTTTCGTAGATGATCTGATGTATGGCGTTAACACTCCTGCCACAATTATAATACCGGAAAGCGCAGGAATGGAAACCCTTATTTTCCGCTCCATGATGAGCGCGGGTGCCAAATCTCTCGCCACATCCGAAGCAGGCGTATATGCGGTAAGTGATTTCCTTGAATACTACGGATATGACGAATATATAACACCATCGCAGGATGAATTGTATGATTTCTATATGAAATATGCTTTTAACCGGATGTATTTTTTTAAAGCTGACAAAGTGTCTGCAACAGGTCAGACATCTACCGCCGGTTACTACATATGTTCCGGAATCGTACTTATATTAATAATGTGCGGTGCCATTGCAATCGACCGTTTTTCCAACAGACCGCGTGCTGTCATGGAATCACTGCGCACGGGAGGAATCAGCAATATCTATGTACGCATATGTGAGTACGCAGGTGTTGTCATCACTTTCTTCATCATTATGTTTGCAGCACTTTTTATCGTTAGTATGACACCGGCATCCGGGTACATATCTCTTAATGCACATGTCATTGCAGCTCTTGCCCTGATCATTGCATGTACGATAAGCTATATAATGTTCCTGTGCTGTGTCGGTGATGGCGGATTAATAAGTATGTTATGTATTTTCGGCACCGGGATTTTTATGATGTATGCATGCGGCCGTATACTTCCGGAACCCTATCTCCCGGACGCGGTAAACAGCATTGGAAATTATCTTCCGGTAAAAAGTATGTGTGCACTTATGGAATCGGTTTTCTATGGCACCGGAACCGGACGCAGTATTTTTACATGTGTTATTTATACTATTATTTTTGTGAGCGGTTCGCTTGTTGCAACCGCGGTTAAAGGGAGGGATCGATAATGCGGAATTTTATAATCTGGTTCAGTATCATTGGCAAACATCTTCTGAAGAATCCGCTGATACCCGTATTTGTGGTTCTTATTCCGATAATTTGTGCCGTGAGCACGATTTACCATAAAAATGACGTTCAAAGTGCCTACCGCGCCGGTATATATATCGATGGCAATGATCATGTATCAAGGGAGTTAGCTGATGCCCTGCTTAAATATGACGGTTCATATGAATTCATTGAATACAATGATGCAGATGATTTATATAAAGATGTTAAGAATTCATATCTGATAAGCGGTTTTATTTTTCCGGATAACCTGAGTATCAAAGCCGCAGATGTAAACTGCGAGGATGCAATCCTTGTAATCCAGCAGCCATCCAATTCCATCCAGGGTTCGATTAATGAAATTGTCTATTCCGAACTGATTGCAATAGAGGGCCGCACGATAATCACAAAACATATCGAATCACTCGGGCTCTTCAACATGGCCGATACAGAGTATACCGACAGGCTTATGGATTATTACAGCCGGTACCTTGACAGCGATGTCACATTTCATCTGCTTTATAAGACATATGGCATCAACGGAATACAGGAAAGTAACGATTCCATAGGTAAAATCACTTTTCCTGTCCGCGGAATACTTGCAATACTTGTATATCTGTCGGCACTATACGGAGCCGTTACATATATGAAAGATGTTGAATACGGAAGTTTTGCAGCTGTTACCGGTTCAAGAAAAATCCTGTGCCGGTTCATTTACCCGCTTATTTCTTCGATACTTTTCGGGGTTATGACTTTAATTTCACTTGTAATTTCCGGAAATTCATCCGGCATATGGATTGAACTCCCGGCAATGCTTATGCTGATTGCACTGAGCAGTATATTTGCTGCCGTATTTTCATTAATCGTGCGCCACAGCCGTATATTTACCGTATGTATACCCATGCTGTTACTCGGTTCGCTTATATTCTGCCCGGTATTTATCAACGCCGGCAGCTACATTCCTGCAGCCCGATTCGCAGAGAAATTATTTGTGCCTTATTATTATCTTGAATTATTCATGTAATCAAAGTGAAAATCCGATACAAGCCGGTAAATCCCGGTCTATATCGGATTTTCTTTGTCAGATTAACAACAGGATATCATTATCCGTTATTTAGATGACATCTGTTCTTCCTGCTGCTTGATCATCTTTCTGACCATCTCGCCACCGATTGAGCCTGCCTGACGTGAAGTCAAATCTCCGTTGTAACCCTCTTTTAAAGGTACTCCGAGTTCAGAAGCAACTTCCATCTTAAACTTGTCCATTGCTCCCTTTGCCTCTGGAACGCTCATTTTGTTACTTGAATTTGAATAACTTGCCATGATTGTTCACCTCCATGCGTGATTGAATGTTTCAATTGGATTTTCCTGACGAAAACCCTATATTTTCTCAACAGCCTTTGCTGTTGTGATATTATTATGTGCATGGATTTTTTAAATATAATGGCAATTTTTAGTATTGAATTTTGCCTTTGATAAGTTCCGCATTCGCCTTATCGCTCATCATTTCAAGAAGTTCAAGTCCCATATCGACTGTCTTGCCCATTCCCTTGCCAGTGATAACATTACCGTCTCTTACAACACCGGCTCCGGTACTTTCCGCCCCGTAAAGTTCGTTCTCGTATCCCGGAAAACATGTTGCCTTACGGCCTTTAAGTATATTGTGATGTCCGAGAATACTTGGTGCCGCGCATATTGCAGCAAGTATCTTACCCTCGGCATAATATCTGTCAATCAGTTTCGAGAGTCCTTCATGAGCCTCAAGATTAGGTGTTCCCGGAACTCCTCCCGGAAGGAACAGTGCATCTCCATCGTTAAAATCAAGATTTTCAAAAAGTTCGTCCGCCTCGACAGGTATTCTGTGTGATGACGTCACCATACGGTCACCGCTTATTGAAACCGTACATACATCAACCTTTCCTCTTCTTAAAATATCAATCACGCCGAGTGCCTCAACCGTCTCAAATCCGTCTGCTAAAAAAGCATATAATTTCATATTTTTCATCCTTTCAGTGGTTATTTTACTTCTTATGTGTTATTTTATCCTTATAGGAGGTATTATTCAATGGAAATCGAAAGAAAATTTCTCGTCAAAAACATCCCGTCCGTTCTTGATAATTGTAATAAAAGATATATTGAACAGGCTTATCTGTGTACTTCGCCGACCGTCCGCGTGCGCCGCGACAATGATGATTATTATCTTACTTATAAAGGCAAAGGTTTCATTGTGCGTGAAGAATATAATCTTCCTCTTACCAAAGAGTCATATGAACATCTTCTCTCCAAAGCTGACGGTATTATAATTACCAAAACCAGATATGAGATTCCGGACGGCAATAATCTTATAATAGAGCTTGATATTTTTGAAGGTGAATATAAAGGCCTGGTGCTTGCCGAGGTGGAATTTGCCACCGAAGAAGATGCCGTCTCATACACTCCGCCGGAATGGTTCGGTGAGGATGTCAGTGAACGTGCCGAATTCTGCAACAGCTATCTCAGCGCACATTGCTGTCGGGATATCCCATTTTAAATTCAAACTGCAAATCGTCCGCATTGGTCAAAAAAGCCACCGCCCTTCTGTTATGTTAAATCACAACACGGCGGTGGCTTTAAAGTCAATCAAATTATTTATTCAGTTTGCTTTCTCTCAAGATGATATCATGTCTCTTCGGTCCGTTGGAAACCATAGTAATCGGAACACCGATTTCTGCTTCAATCGCTTCAATGTAATCACGGCATTCCTTAGG
>FR889242.1:24794-30807 GCA_000431815.1 Butyrivibrio sp. CAG:318
GGCATTCCTTAGGAAGTTCATCGTAATTTCTGATTCCTCTGATGTCACATTTCCAGCCCTTGAATTTCTTAAAAACCGGTTTAGCTTTCTCAAGCTTATATGTCACAGGGAAGTCCTTTGTAACTTCTCCGTCTATCTCATATCCGACACACATAGGAATTTCATCAAGATATCCAAGTGCATCCACAACTGTGAGTGCTGCTTCTGTTGCACCCTGAAGACGGCATCCGTAACGTGTTGCTACTGCATCGAACCATCCCATTCTTCTCGGGCGTCCTGTTGTTGCACCGAATTCTCCGCCATCACCGCCGCGCTTTCTGAGCTCATCGGCTTCTTCTCCGAAAATCTCACTTACGAATGCTCCGGCACCTACTGCCGATGAATATGCCTTAACAACCGTAACGATATCTTTAATCTCATAAGGTGGTAATCCTGCTCCTATCGCGCCGTAAGCAGCAAGTGTAGAAGAAGACGTTACCATCGGATAAATTCCATGATCCGGATCCTTAAGTGTTCCAAGCTGTCCTTCGAGAAGAACTGTCTTTCCTTCCTTAAGTGCATCATGAAGGAAAAGCGAAACGTCAGCTACATAAGGTGTGATCATTTCTCTGTATTCAATCAATGTGTTATATATATCATCAGGATTCATTGTCGGCTTATGATAGAGATGCTCGAGAAGAATGTTCTTATATGCTACTACTCTCTCTACTTTCTCCCTGAGTGACGTCTCATCATAAAGTTCACTTACCTGGAAACCGATCTTGGCATATTTGTCTGAGTAAAAAGGTGCTATTCCCGACTTAGTTGAGCCAAACGCCTTACCGCCAAGTCTCTCTTCTTCATATGCATCAAAATCCGCATGGTATGGCATAAGAATCTGCGCCCTGTCGGATACGAGAATCTTAGGTGCCGGTACTCCTCTGTCCACAATTGATTTAATTTCGTTAACAAGATAAGGAATGTTAAGTGCCACACCATTGCCAATAATACTGGTTGTGTGATTATAAAATACACCTGACGGAAGTAAATGTAATGCAAACTTACCATAATCATTAATGATCGTATGACCTGCGTTACTTCCTCCCTGGAATCTTACGATAATGTCTGATTTCTCAGCAAGCATATCTGTTATCTTACCCTTGCCTTCATCGCCCCAGTTGGCTCCAACTATTGCTCTAACCATGCTTTTTCCTCCTGATTGTTGCTTAATGTTGATATTATGTACCGGATATATCCCCCGGACACACTCAATTAGTATACACTAAAGAATCTATTATGTAAATCCTTTTTTCCCTTTATAAACAAAAATATGCGGGCGGTCCGCAGACCGTCCGCAATGATAATTATTATATAAGACTATCGGTCAGATTTACATCATTCCGCCCATTCCGCCGGCCGGCATTGCAGGTGCGTCTTCTTTAATATTGGCTACAACAGACTCTGTTGTAAGAAGTGTCGATGCAACACTTGTTGCATTCTGAAGAGCACTTCTTGTAACCTTGGCAGGATCAAGAATTCCGGCCTGAACCATATCAACATACTCTTCATGAAGAGCATCGAAACCTGTTCCGACATTGGATTCCTTTACCTTATTGATGATTACAGCGCCTTCAAGTCCTGCATTGTGTGCGATATGATAAAGCGGAGCCTCAAGAGCTTTAAGAATAAGGTTGGCACCTGTCTTCTCATCTCCCGAAAGTGTATCGGCAAGTTTGGCAACTTCTTTGGAAGCATGAATGTAAGCTGATCCACCGCCTGCGATAATGCCTTCCTCAACGGCAGCCTTAGTTGCTGCAAGGGCATCTTCAAGACGAAGCTTATTCTCTTTCATTTCTGTTTCGGTAGCAGCACCTACGCGGATAACTGCAACACCGCCTGAAAGTTTGGCAAGTCTTTCCTGTAATTTCTCTTTATCGAATTCAGATGTTGTCTCTGCAATCTGAGCCTTAATCTGGGCAATCCTTGCTTCAATTTCGTCTTTTGAACCTTCGCCGTCAACGATAACTGTATTCTCTTTCTGTACTTTAACAGATTTAGCACGGCCGAGCTGCTCAAATGTAGCATCCTTAAGTTCAAGACCGAGTTCCTCTGAAATAACCTGACCGCCTGTAAGGATAGCGATATCTTTAAGCATTTCCTTACGTCTGTCACCATATCCCGGAGCCTTGACAGCTACTACATTGAATGTACCACGGAGCTTGTTGACAATAAGAGTTGTAAGGGCTTCACCTTCAACATCTTCTGCGATGATGAGGAGTTTGGCACCGTTCTGTACAATCTGTTCAAGTAATGGAAGGATTTCCTGAATGTTGGAAATCTTCTTATCAGTAATAAGGATATAAGGATTATCAAGAACTGCTTCCATCTTATCCATATCCGTAGCCATATAAGCTGAAATATATCCTCTGTCAAACTGCATACCTTCAACTACGTCAAGCTCTGTCTTCATAGTCTTGGATTCTTCGATTGTGATAACACCGTCGTTTGATACTTTTTCCATAGCATCTGCAACGAGCTGACCTACTTCTTCATCACCGGCTGAGATAGATGCAACCTTTGCAATCTGATCTTTACCTGTAACCTTGGAACTCATATTGGCAATTGCTTCTACAGCACAATCTGTTGCCTTCTTCATACCACGTCTTAAGATAATAGGATTAGCACCTGCTGCAAGATTCTTGATTCCTTCATCAATCATTGCCTGTGCAAGAACTGTTGCTGTTGTAGTACCGTCACCGGCTACATCATTAGTCTTGGTTGCTACTTCTTTAACAAGCTGTGCACCCATGTTCTCGAATGGGTCTTCAAGTTCAATTTCCTTGGCAATTGTAACACCATCATTAGTGATAAGCGGTGCTCCGTATGATTTGTCAAGAACTACGTTTCTTCCTTTCGGTCCGAGTGTTACTCTGACTGTATCCGCTAATTTATTAACGCCTGCGCCAAGTGCTTCTCTTGCCTCGGCTCCGTATTTAATTTCTTTTGCCATGATTAATTTACCTCCGGATAAAATTTATTATTCGATAACTGCAAGAATCTCATTCTGTCTGACAATAATGTATTCCTCTTCATCAAGTTTAACTTCAGTTCCTGAATATTTGGAGAAAATAACTTTCTGTCCGACTTTAACCTGCATTGTAACTTCTTTACCATCTATAACTCCGCCGGGACCTACTGCGATAACTTCTGCCTGCTGCGGTTTCTCTTTAGCCTGACCTGGGATAACGATACCTGACTTAGTCGTCTCCTCAGCCACAAGCTGCTTTAATACTACTCTGTCTCCTAAAGGTGTTAACTTCATAATACTATATCCTCCTTAATCGATTGATTCCATATTTTATTAGCACTCATTAGGTTCGAGTGCTAACCATTGACTATATATTAGTCATTTTATCGCAAGTATGCAAATTTTCTGGTAGTTTATTATATGGTGTTTTTCTGGTATTTTCTCTGTTTTTCTCAATTTTTCTATTATTTTCTCGATTTTTTACCTATTTCGTTAATCTTACCGAAATAGAAAAGATACTGTTGCGCGTATCCTCCATATTCCCCGTACCTGTCCGAAGCAAACTGCCGGATTACGGTAACCGGTGTATCTTTGTCAAAATACAGGCTCTCCATTATTCTCTTTATCCATACGTCCACAGGAAAAGCATTACGCTTTCCAAGCGAAAAAAGAGCAACGCAGTTGGCAACTTTATCGCCAACCCCTTTTATCTGTTTCAGTTTATCAATGCACGCTTCATAATCCGCACCGAGCAGTTCTGCCTCGTTAATCGTTCCGTCCGAATATCTGGTACAGGCATCTATTATATAGGGACTTCTAAATCCCGCCTTGCATTCATATATTCTTTCAACACCTGCATCAAGTATATCCTTTGCATCCGGAAAAGCATAATATGTTCCGGGAAGTACGCCGTCCTTTGTATCTGCATTTTCACCAAGTCTGTGCCCGCAATTATATGATATGGCAGCAACTATCTGTTTTATTCTGACAATTTGTTGGTTTTGTGATATAATAAACGATATTAGTGTTTCAAAAAACTCCTGATTGAGTATGCGCACGCCCCACATAGCATCAATCGCCGGTTTCAGTGCATCATCCTTTGCAAGCAGTTTTTCTTTAATTTCAGCGTAGTCCCTGTCCAGATCAAAATATTTCCGCCATATATTATCATAATCCTCAAAGCCTGTATTATAAAATGTCAGTGTGTCTTCTTTCTGGCTTATATGCAGCAGCCTCTGTCTGGCTGATATAAGATATTCTTCATCCTGCAGCTTTGCAAAATGAAAGCACTGTCCGCACTCAAGCGTCTGGCTGAGTTTGAAATCTTTCACTCCGGTAATTATCACATTGTTGTCTTCGGTATATATATTCATATTTTCCTCCTGGAATTACCCAATTCCTATAAAAGTTAAATTTTTATAAAGTTGTAATTAGTACTTTTCAATTTTACCATTTAGTATTAAAATAGGAAATAGGTAAAATTTGAAAGGAGTAATATCTTATGAAGAAGTTTTTTAAATTTCTTGGAGCTGTGACCGCTATTTGCGCAGGCGTTGCAGGCGGACTTTTCCTTTACAATAAGTATAAGGAACGTCAGGATTCTTTCGACGATGATTTTGATGATGATTATGATGATGATTTTTCCGATGATGAAGATGCAGAGGAGCGTTCATATGTAAATATTGATACTCCTGCTGCAGATGATGCAGCGGATAAGAAGGAGAAAGCCGAGGATTAATTCCCCGGCTTTTGCCGTTTTCTATCTATAATTTCCATATTTTTTTGAGTATGCCAAGCCCCTTCTTAATATCTGATTCATCAAGTCTGGCATACCCTAACAGCACGGACGGTATGTCATAATCCCGGCCATCTATATAATAGTCTGCAAGCGGGTATATCTTAATTCCGTTATCAGCTGCCGTCGACACAAGTTCACGCCCGCTCATCCCGTTATCAATTTTTAATATCATATGCGCACCGGAATTTTCGCCGGAAACAGCAGTATTCTTCCATTCCCTCAGTTCTCCGAGCATAAAATCATGTTTAAGCTTATATATTTTACGCATCCTGTTCAGATGTCTTTCATATCCCCCATTCTTTATAAATATCTCTACCACTTTCTGATCTATTCTCGATACGGTATTAC
Source organism: Butyrivibrio sp. CAG:318 (assembly GCA_000431815.1). Classification (GTDB taxonomy): domain Bacteria; phylum Bacillota; class Clostridia; order Lachnospirales; family Lachnospiraceae; genus Eshraghiella. The sequence continues at coordinate 29,948 of FR889242.1, forward strand.
TGCAGAATTGTTTTATTTGCAGATAACGGACATATAAATTCTCCGGCAGCACCATGTAACTTATCCTGATTGCAGGTGATATAGATTTGGAGAAAGTACCTATATATATAACCTTTCCCGAATCATCATTGCCCTGGAGTGCCGGAATCGGCTTCCCCTTATACCTGAATTCACTGTCATAATCGTCTTCTATTATATAACAGTTTTCTGATTTCTTAGCCCATGCTATTAACTCAAGTCTTCTTCTTATTCCCATAATGGTTCCCATGGGATATTGGTGTGATGGAGTTACATAGGCTATTGTCGCTCCGCTCTTGTCAAGCTCGTCTATTTTCATTCCGTCTTCATCCATACTTACCGGGATAATTTCACGCCCCATACCGTTAACCAATCTGTACGATTTCATATACGCAGGATTCTCCATGGCAAAAACAGCATCCCTGTCAAGTATCATATTTATTATCATAAGAAGATTCTCATTACCTGAACCCAGTATGATATGTGTCGCATCCGCTCTCACTCCCCGGGATTTCATAAGATAATCCGCAACCACTTCCCTGAGTCCCTCATCCCCCTGTGCATCCCCGCTGTTAAAAAGTTCCCCATTCTCAGGTTCAAAAAGCTGCCTGCTTATTCGTCTCCATTCCGCATATGGGAATTTGGCAGTCTCAATTCCGTCCGGAGAAAAAACAATATCATACGAACGGTCTTTGTCACAATGACTATCATGTTCTGTACCGGATACGGCCTCATCATTAAAGTCCCCATCCATCTGCATCACATAATACCCTTTCTGTGGAACCGATTCTATATATCCCTCGGCAACAAGCTGGTCATACGCCATCAATATAGTACTCCTG
>FR889242.1:30827-35269 GCA_000431815.1 Butyrivibrio sp. CAG:318
CTCCTGCTGAATTGCAGATATTCCGCAAGCGCCCTGGAAGACGGAAGACTGTCCCCGCATTTAAGTCTGCCGTTCTTAATTTCCTCACGGATATACATATATATCTGTTCATATGCCGGAACAGTTGAATTATTGTCTATAAATACTGCCAGTTCTTTCATTGTTCATTCCTCTGGTATCATCTGTTATTGACTATTTTACTGTTTTAATCATACCATTGTTAATATTATTGTACAAGTAAACTTTTTTTGTTATAATTGCCATATCAGATGCAGGACGTATTTCTGCGGAAACGGAGATATCTATGAAAGAGAAATTATACTCTATCCCGGTCAACGATGCATTCAACAGCGAATGCGAATGTCCTATATGTGCTATGTATAAGACACTTGAAGACGATGCCGTTGATTATACTATGGGGCCAAGTTATATGGAAGACGACACCAGAGCGATGACTGACGAGCTCGGTTTCTGTGACAAGCACATCCGTATGGTATATCATAAAGATAACAGACTTGGAATGGCCTGGGTTATGAAAACACATTTCGATAAAACCATAAATGATGTCCGGAAGAATATGCCTTCCGGCCCCGCCAAAATGCTTAAAAAAGGCATTGAGAATTCATCGGTCATCAAATATCTTGACAAACTTAACAATTCCTGCTTCGTATGCAGCAGAATCAATAATTTTTTTGACCGTTATGTTGACACTGTATTTTTTCTTTGGAAATCGGACGACGAATTTAAAGAACGTTTTAAAAAGTGCAAAGGTTTCTGCAATGAACATTATGTTCTCCTGCTTAAGAAATCGGCGGATTATCTTAAAGGCGAAGCTCTTGAAGAATTTGTATCACTCATCAACGAATTATATATTACCAACCTTGAGCGTGTACGCGATGATGTAGCATGGTTTATTAATAAATTTGATTACAAATATCAGGATGAACCATGGTATAATGCCAAGGATTCGGTAATCCGTTCAATGGTCAAAGCAAGCGGTGTAATACTTGATGAATAAAACAAAGGCGCCATCCCGTATACCGGGGCAGCGCCTTTATTATATATTCTTATCTTTTATTCTGCCTGATCCGCAGATGTTGCATCATCATAATACTCTTTCAGGCTGTCAGGATCTCCGTATACATAAATACTCGTACTGCTCAGCTGCGTTCCGCCGCTAGTCGCCTGGATTACTGCGATTTCGTCTCCGTCTTTTACCTGACATCCTTCAGCAACCAGTTCGCCTTCGCTGTTAACTGTAGTCGATACACGGTCTCCATTGATCACAATGTGACTCGCCCATGTGAAATTCTGGCCTGTTACGACAACATTCTCGCCTACATTCTTAACATCATTAATCTTGATATACTTATATCCCATTTTCATATTGGTAATGGTATATGGAAGTGTTCCGTTATATGCAACACGATCTCCATATAAAATATCATATTCAAGTAATTTGAGGTCTGAAAGATATTCTGACTGGTCTTCCTGTCTGCGTTTACTCATGTGATACTGTGAAATAACTCCGCCTTCCATTCCGAGCCTTTCAAATATAACCGATGAAAGCTGGTATGCCTGGATATCTTCATCAATCTTCTTCATGCCGAAATTATTCCATATTACATACGGAGTCTGCATAATATCACCATTGACCAGATCGCTGTCATTGATATCGAACGTAGGAAGATGGTCACCGTAAAATACAATGATTGTATGTTCGTCTATTTTACTTACTTCTTCCACAAGTCTGGCAACGAACTTATCCATCTCATATACCTGATTAACATAATATTCAAATCCGTTAGGATTGCCTGTCACATCATTACCGGTAACCTTGATTTTAAGGTTCATATCAGACGTGTCTTCCGGATATTTACCATGTCCCTGCACGGAAATACAATATATAAAATCCTTCTCCGGCGAATACTTAAGCATTCCTGTTATTTCATCCACCAGGCAGTCATCCTTAGCCCAGTCTGTCGGATTTTCCTCATAATCATAGATGTATTCAAGTGATGTAAACTGGTCGTATCCAAGTCTGCTGAATACCGTATTTCTCTGATAAAAATTACCTTTGTTATCATGGAGTGCATTAATCTTATATCCGTATTTCTTAAGATCATATCCAACGGACTCACATGCCGTCTTCTGCAATATAGTCTTATAAGGATATTCACCCGGACCGAAGTCATCAAGGTTCATTCCTGTCATTGTTTCAAATTCCGTATTGGCTGTTCCTGCTCCGAAAGAAGGTACCGAATAATATCCGCTTGAATATTCTTCTCTTAACTTACGAAGGTTAGGCATTGGATCTTCCGAAAAATCAAGTCCTTTAAGCCATGTCGGGTCAAAAAGTGACTCCAGCTGTACATAAATAATGTTCGGTGTATCGATTGGTTCATTCTTCCTATTCTTATCATCTTCCGGTGCCTGAGTCGTCGGCTCTTCACCTGTCTGACTCTCACTTTCTGTCGGATGAACTACTTCGTTAACCTTTGACTCGGAATATCCTCTCGGTTTCTTAACACCGTTGCTCAAAAGGGAGCTCATAAAGCAATAATTAAATCCATAATCTCTGTAAGCCTGTCTTAAGTTACCAAAGTTAAGTGCCAGAACACCCGTTGCATTGCCTATATTAAGGAAAAGCATCAATGCACCGAATGAAATAGCGGAAATCATACCACATTTAAAGTAATTGATTTTCTCTTTAGTCTTGGTTGAATGTACACATATGACAACTATAAGCGCAATAACACCTGCTATCGCTATCGCAATCCAGATAAACATGCCGACAGAAAAATACCTGCCAATTATGTCAGCCAGGTCCTCCAGATTCTTGACATCCGGAGCATTAAACGGCGTTACACGGTTATCACTGACTGCATAGTTAATAATTCCAAGTGCTATCCATACGGCACTTATTAATGTTCCTACGAATATACGTTTCTTGAAAAAAGCAACAAACGTAAGCGTGAAATAAATCATTAAAGTGTTAAAAAGAAACACTAACGGATTAGTTACCATATGCCTTAATCCTGACACAACCGACAATCTGTTAAGGCACTCGATTACAAGGTTTACCAAAATTGCCAGAAACGCAAGCCTTACCCATACAATTCTGAAAAAGCGGTTATGCCATACCTTATCAACCGCCCTGCAGAATTTGCAGGAAATAAACTTGTCCTTTGCATTGGATAATGCTTTAAGAACTTTACAATCTTTTATTTTACTCATATCTTCCTCTTCTATTTCATATACTGTTAATTTGCTTTACTATTCTTTATTACATCACGGAGATTACGCGCTCTCTCTTTAAGCTTGGCATTAGCCGTACGTGATACAATAACATTGGTTGCCATCTTGCCGGCAATGTCAAACTTGCCGAGCTTGGCCGCAAGGTCTGCCAAAAGGTAGTCAAACGTAGCCTCATCCATTCCACATATCGGGAAATCTTCCTTGGCACGGCTTGTCACGAACCCTTCATATGCACTGGCAATCATCTCCTGCTCGTTTTTCTCACAGTCTTTCTTAATCGCAGCCGCATTCGGGGTATTCATATCAAGATTCTCTTTCTTGCCCCTGTACAGCCATGCTATCTTAAGGCATGTATATGCTTTCTCGCTTGCATGTGCTCTCTTAACTATTGCATTAAGAAGCGCAAGCTTATGTCTCTTAATTGCCTCATCATAAGAATATACAGCACCTGTTTCCGGTGTCGGATGAAATTTTGCAGAAATATTATCTTTGATAAGTTTCGCCTGAGCACTCGTCATATATCCAAAAAAACGGCTGAGCGCTGCATATCCGCAATTCGGACAAACTATCGCATCATATTTGATGGAGTCTATGCCGGAATACTTCGGACGCAAATCGGAATCCGAACCAAGAAGTCTCGGCTTGCCTGTCTTTACGGTCTTGGACTTAAATTCTTTATCGCATACCGGACATTGCATTTTCTTATCGAAAAGGAAATCTTCCTCAGTCACAACATGTTTGGCAGCCTCTGTGCCGCCTTTCTGGCTGTCCTGTTTCTCTTCATCATATATCTTGACATTTGAGAGGCCGCCAAGTCCCATTGACTCAAGGCCCGAAAACAAATCACCCATTCCAAAATACCTCCGGTTATTTTAATTTGAATGAACTCTTAAGTGATACTATTCTGTTAAATACAGGGTTATCCTCTGTGGAATCCTTGCAGTCAACACAAAAATATCCGTTTCTTACGAACTGGAAACTGTCATAAGCCCTGGCACTCTTAAGTGAAGGCTCAAGATAACACTTATCAATTACCTTAAGTGAATCCGGATTAAGATTAAGGCTTCCGTCTTCATTGTAAACGCCCTTCTCCTCATCAACTATATTCTCATAAAGCCTTACCTGTGCTGTTATTGCATCAGCCGCGCTTACCCAATGGATCGTTCCCTTTACTTTACGTCCGG
>FR889242.1:35305-89737 GCA_000431815.1 Butyrivibrio sp. CAG:318
CCGCTCTTGGTCTCAGGATCATATGTGCAATGCACTTCCGTAACATTACCGTCAGCATCCTTAACGCATCCTGTACATGTAACAAAATATGCATTCATAAGACGTACTTCATTGCCAGGGAAAAGTCTGTAATATTTCTTCGGAGGCTCTTCCATGAAGTCCTCTCTCTCAATATACAGTTCCCTTGAGAAAGGTACTTTTCTGGTTCCGAGTTCCGGATTCTCAAGATTATTGTCGACGTCAAGCATCTCCGTCTGTCCTTCCGGATAGTTGTCAATAATGAGCTTTACCGGATCAAGTACTGCCATTACACGGGATTTCTTAAGCTTAAGATCTTCTCTTATGCAATATTCAAGCATTGCATAGTCAACTGAACTGTTGGCCTTGGCAACGCCGACAAGATCTACAAACATTCTTATGGACTCCGGTGTAAAACCGCGGCGTCTTAATGCCGCAAGTGATACGAGTCTTGGATCATCCCATCCATCTACAATTCCTTCTTCGACAAGTTTCTTGATATATCTCTTACCTGTAACAACGTTAGTGAGATAAAGCTTGGCAAATTCAATCTGCTTAGGCGGATTCTCGTATTCAAGTTCACGCACAACCCAGTCGTAAAGCGGTCTGTGGTCTTCAAATTCCAGTGTACAGATCGAATGTGTAATTCCTTCCGTAGCATCTTCTATCGGGTGTGCAAAATCATACATAGGATATATGCACCACGCATCACCCTGTCTGTGATGTGTCTGATGAGCCACACGATATATTACAGGATCTCTCATGTTAATATTAGGTGAAGCCATGTCAATCTTGGCACGGAGAACTTTCTCACCGTCCGCATAAAGTCCGTTCTTCATGTTCTCGAAAAGTTCAAGATTCTCCTCTATGCTTCTGTCACGATAAGGACTGTTCTTACCCGGTTTTGTAAGTGTTCCTCTGTATTCTCTTATCTCTTCTGCACTGAGGTCACACACATATGCCTTACCCTTCCTGATAAGCTTAACGGCTGCATCATACATGATCTGAAAATAATCTGATGCGAAGAAAAGTCTGTCTTCAAAATCCGCTCCGAGCCAGTTAACGTCTGCCTTGATGGATTCGACAAACTCGTCCTTCTCTTTGGTCGGGTTCGTATCATCAAATCTTAAATTAAACTGTCCGCCATATTCCTTGGCAAGACCGTAATTCAAAAGGATTGACTTGGCATGTCCTATGTGAAGATAGCCGTTAGGCTCCGGTGGAAATCTGGTCTTGACGGTCTTACAATGACCCTCAGCCAGGTCCTTATCTATAATCTGTTCAATAAAATTCTTGGATATTACTGCTTCGTTATCCATTTTTCTTCCTCCATGAAGTTCTAGTTATACTTATCATAATAATAACAGAACTACATAAAATTTACAATCCCGCTTTTAATATTTTCAGCACAGCGCTATGACACTATAATACCTCTTTGCAAAAAAGTAAATATTTTTAACAAAATCTACACAATTACATTAATTTAAAAAGGTATTGACATCACAGATTCATTTACTTATAATGCAACTATACAAAGATAAAAGCCGTGACGGGAATAAGTAATATTGTATCTGAACCTACAGAAAGCAGCCGGTTGATGAGAGGCGCAGGGAATATATAATATGAATACCTCCCCGAGCTCCGCACCGAAAGTTATCCGGTAGGCTGCGGCGTATGCACACGTTACAGTGCCGGGGTATCGTTGATTAACCGTACCCGATGAGACAGCGGATGTGAATCCGTTGTAAATAAAGGTGGTAACACGGCATGGTCGTCCTTTTGATTTCACGATAAGTGGGATTGAGAGGATTTTTTATTATATCCAAAGGAGATTTGACAATGGGAATTTATGAAGAACTTCAGGCAAGAGGCCTGATCGCACAGGTAACGGATGAGCCGTTGATCCGCGACCTCATCAATAACGGAAAGGCTGTTTTCTACATCGGATTCGATCCTACCGCTGACAGCCTTCATGTAGGACATTTCATGGCACTCTGTCTTATGAAGAGACTGCAGGAAGCCGGCAATAAGCCAATCGCTCTCATCGGTGGCGGAACAGCCATGATAGGTGACCCATCCGGACGTAACGATATGCGTTCAATGATGACTAAGGAAACTATTGACCACAATGTTGAATGTTTCAAGAAACAGATGAGCCGTTTTATTGATTTTTCAGACGGAAAGGCTCTTCTTGTAAACAATGCCGACTGGCTCATGGACCTTAATTATATCGATGTTCTCCGTGAAATCGGACCTCATTTTTCGGTCAACAGGATGCTTACGGCCGAATGTTACAAGCAGCGTATGGAAAAAGGCTTAAGTTTCCTCGAATTTAACTATATGATCATGCAGAGTTTTGATTTCTATACATTGTTCCAGAAATACGGCTGCAACCTTCAGTTCGGCGGCGATGATCAGTGGAGCAATATGCTCGGCGGTACAGAACTCATCCGTCGTAAACTCGGCAAAGATGCTTCCGCAATGACAATTACTCTTCTTCTCAATTCAGAGGGCAAGAAAATGGGTAAGACACAGAAGGGTGCCGTATGGCTTGACCCTGAGAAGACTTCACCTTATGAATTCTTCCAGTACTGGAGAAATGTGGATGATGCCGATGTTCTTAAGTGCATCAAGATGCTCACATTCCTTCCGCTTGATGAGATTGCCAAAATGGAAACATGGGAAGGCGCACAGCTTAATGAAGCCAAGGAGATTCTTGCATATGAGCTTACTGCTCTTGTTCATGGCCGCGAAGAAGCCGAAAAAGCACGTGAAAGCGCACGTATGGCTTTCGGTTCCGGAGATATGAGCAATCTTCCTACAGCAACAGTCAGCGAGGATGATTTCCGTGATGGTGCGGTTGACCTTATAACCCTGCTGGTGAGCGGCGGCCTCTGTCCTACACGTTCCGATGCAAGGCGCAACATTGAACAGGGCGGCGTTACCGTCAACGGCGAGAAAGAAACCGACTTTAGAAAGACTTACTCCAGGGATGATTTCGGTGATGGAATCGTTCTTAAGAGAGGCAAGAAAAACTTCAAGAAAATGATACTCGGATAACATATATAATCCAAAAAGAGCCGTGACATTATTAAGCCACGGCTCTTTTAATAAAAGTATATTAGTGTTTGAAGAAACTTCCCATTGAAAAGCCTGTCGGCATCGGTATTGTAAACATATAAATTGTCGCAAATACAAATGCAGCTATCGCAACTATCAATATAAACATACGGTTTGGAATATTCTTGAACATTCCTACTATACCTAACATAAACAGTACAACCGAATATATAACCGTTACAAGTCCGAATGCATCTCCGTTGGCGTTATCTTTCTTACCCTGTTCCAGAAGCTCATCAGCCTCAGATATCTTATTCTGCGCCTCAGCAAAATAGCTGTCAATAAATCCTTCTTTATCAAAAGGCGAAACATCCTCTTTCTGCTCATCAGCCCATTTAATTGCATCATAAAGCGCATCTGAACAATTGTCATTCAAAAGCTTGTCAAGCTTCCATTGAAGGCGGTCTGTCTCATCAGTATCGCCCTTTTCCTGTGCAAATGTGTAATCAATACGTACGCTTGTAATATCATTCCAAAGTATCATATCCTGCATAAGACTCTGAGAAGCCTCATTATACATGGAATTGCCCTCTGCAGATAAATTATTACTTGTCGTGTAATTCGTAGACTGATTACCTCCGTGAAGTGATCCTATCCATGATGCCCACGCTGTCGCAAGCGCTGTTATGCCGAGAAATACTGCTGTAAGTATCTCAATTATCTGTTCCTTGGATTTCTTAGTCTTTGTCTCGCTCATTCTGTCCTCCTATAAGTCCATTGCTTCAAGTTCTTTCGCTGTATCAACTACAAGCTGCTCACATTTCTTAACATTGTCACCGGCCATTCCTCCAATTCCGTAGAACCCGTTTGTAACACTGTTGAGTGCCATATTTTTGGCCAGATTACCGACACCTGCCCTGTCCTGTTTCTGAATTGAATACTTATTCGTGCTCTTTCCGAAACCGGCAGCCATAACCCACACCTGATTCTGATCGTCCAGTGCCGGAAATGTTATTATGTATGCAAAGCCATGCTTGGTAAGTTCCGGTACTCCGGCTGTAAATTCCTTATCCTTGATAGCCTCGTAAAGTTCCTGAATCGTGTATTTGTTTTTAAATTTTACGTTTTTGATTTTTATTCCCAATGCCATATTACCAACCTCCTGTTTACGGCTGTATCACATAAATATAAGGGACTGCATTTAACGCAGTCCCAATTCTCACCGTACTAATTGGTTCCCCAAGGGTTACCGTTCTTATCAGTGAATTTACCCATACATACCTTGATGAAATCTACAAGCCAGCCGATTCCGAATACGCCGCCTGTAAGTAACCATAAGATTCCGGTTCCTATTTTTCCCGTAAGAAATCTATGAATTCCAAGTCCTCCAAGAAAAAATGTAAGAACTATAGCTGCTCCTTTACTCATATGTAGCACTCCTTTCATAATGTACTTATTACCAACGTAGTTTATAATACTATCTGTAATAATCTTTTGCAATACATCTGGGATGAATTGCATTTTTTCGGGATAAATGTTATAATTTTACAGATATATGTGAATTAGGAGATTAAATATTTGAAAATAGCTATAGTAGATGATATGCCCGATGAGGCTGCACAGCTTGCCGGATTTATTGACAAATGGTGTAATGACAGTTCAGTCGCATATGAATGTGATACATATCCGGATGGAAGTATATTTATTAACAACAGCCTGAACGGGGAATATGATTTGATTTTTCTGGATATATATATGACAATTCTTAACGGTATTGAAACCGCGCGCGTTATACGTAACAGCAATAACAACTGCCATATCGTTTTTCTGACTTCAAGTACCGAACATATGCATGAGGCCTTCTCGGTGCATGCCTACGACTATATAATTAAGCCTGCCCGGTACCCGGATGTTTCAAGGGTTCTCACCGATTTATATAAATCGCATAACGATTTTTGCAATTATCTTGACATATATGCGGACAAACATGATTACCATATAGCATTTGGTGATGTGATCTCGGTTGAAGCCGATTCAAATTACTGCATCATAACAGCAGATATCCAATACCGTACAAGAGTTTCCTTTGGTCAGATAGAGAAGGAACTTATGGCAGACAAGCGTTTTCTCACAATAAACCGCGGACTTATCATTAATATGGATTATGTCCGCAACATGGATGACGGCATATGCACCTTTAAAAACGGTTGTATTTTTCCTCTCAACTCAAGGAAGGCACGCGGGCTCAAGCAGGCTTTCATAGATTATAATTTTATGTTACGTCATGAACGTAATGACAAAGGAGGTCTGGCATGAACACATCTGTTTTTTTCTCCGACATTTTAGCCACTGCAATTGTTATACCGGGAATCCTTATGTGTATCATTCCGCTCCGCAGTAAATTACGAATAGCGCCATCGCAATTTCTTCCATGGTATATCCCATTAGTATCAGTGTTATGCATATTCTCGGCTTACATCGAATGCCGCACCGGTGTTTTCGGAAACAGCCTTGCTTTTTTTATCTTGCTGGCATTGTTGTGCGGTTCTTCGTTTGCCGCACTTAATCTTCCTCCGCTCAAGACATTGTACATTATATCACTGTCTTTGACTGTTATGTCATTTGGCGGCATTATCTCATATATTGTTGACGGATACTTTTATCCCGGTACAAGTCCGCTCAACGGTAACCTCGGCATTGCAGTTCAGTGGATATTCAGTATTATTATGATGGTTCTCGTGATCACAGTATTTTCCGGAAAAATCCTCTGGATTTTTGATAATCTCCACCTCAAACGCATATGGCGCCTGGCATGGCTTACCCCTGCCATCATCTCATTAGTCAATGTTATGATGGTTCCCAAAAACTACGCAAATATCCACGTCGGAAGGGTCTATAGCGTAATGATATTGATAATCGCCGTAAATTTTCTCGTATTTATCATATCACAGTTTATGTTCTTCACCATAGCGCGTTCCACAGTCGAGCATTATGAGGATCTGAATGCCATCCAGCTTCTTAACATACAGGCAAGCCAGTATGAAGCTTTACGCGATTACATAGAATATACCGGGCGTATAAGACATGATTTCAAACATACCATAAGGACACTTTCTGCTTATGCGGCTCAGAAGGACTATGATGCCCTTTGCAGTTACATAACCCAGTACAACAATGAGATACAGGCTGACAGCAGGCGTTATTTTTTCTGTGAACACAGCAGTACCAATGCTGTATTAAGTTATTACGCATTGATAGCAGACAAGTACAATATCCGTACGGACTGGAAAACAGATATTCTCGCCAATATTGCTATAGACGATACAGTTCTCAGCATAGTATTCGGAAATCTTATAGAAAATGTAATAGAAGCCTGCTGCAAAATTCCGGAATCGGAACGTTATATAATATTAAACGCCGATACCCGGACCGAAGGCTGTCTCTACATAACCATGTCCAACAGTTTTAATGGAATTGTGCATAAAATGGGGTCGGATTTTATTTCCAGCAAAAAAGCCGGACAGAATTCTTCTCCATCCGGCATAGGTCTTAAATCCATAGAAAAATCAGCCTCAAACCATAACGGCAGCTCCCGTTTCTATTATAAAGACAAAGTTTTTTACAGCGATGTAATGCTACAATACAATAGCTCTACATCTGCATGATTATTTCACGCGCTTTTTCTTCGCTTATAGGTGTGGCATATACGTTTTCTCCGAATTGTACAACCGCTCCTATCCCTTTCTGTAATACAAATCTCAGGTGGCCGTCTCGTACTTTCTTATCGGTATAAAGCTTCTTTACAAGTTCGTCCCTGTCAATATACTCAGGAATTGCCACCGGCAGATGTGCTTTTGTAAGAAGTTTTACAAGTCTGTCAACTTCTGCCTCTGTCATGTATCCGAGGTTTTCCGACAGTCTTGCCTGTGCCACCAGCCCTATCGCGACAGCTTCGCCATGCAGAAGTCTGTAATCACTTACAGTTTCTATTGCACGCCCTACGGTATGGCCGAGATTAAGAACCTCCCTGAGTCCGCTCTCACGTTCGTCTTTCATGACAACATGATATTTGATATTACAATTGCATTCCGCAATATGCACACACACATCGGAATCACATGCAAGAACTCTGTCCATATTATGTTCAAGATATTCAAAGAAATCTCTGTCTGCAAGGCAGGCATGTTTGATTGTCTCTGCCATTCCGCTGTATATTTCACGTTCCGGCAAAGTACTCCATGCAGCAATATCTATGTATACTTTACGAGGCTGGTTAAAGATGCCTATAAGATTCGTTGCAAGCGGTGTATCGACCGCTGTCTTACCGCCTATTGATGCATCTGCGGCTGCAAGAAGTGTGGTAGCATAATTAATAAACGGAATGCCTCTGCCATACGTTCCTGCCGTAAATCCTGCCACGTCAGTTACAACTCCGCCGCCTACGGCGATTATGCAGCAATCGCGCCTATATCCTTTGGACAACATGGTATCCTCTATAAATTCTTTGGTAGCCCTGGTCTTGCTTTTTTCTCCTGCCGGAAAAACAATGATATCCGCCTTATATCCTGCATCCAGTATCTTATTATATATATGTTTTGCATAAAGCTGTTCAACATTTGAATCCGTAACCACCACAAATTTGTTGACAGATCCGGCAAGTCCTGCCGACAAATCTGCCACCAGCTTGTCCATAAGCCCGAATCCTATTTCAATATCATATGAATCATCAACTTTCTTAACCAGTTCAACATTAAATACGCTCATAATCTACCTTCCTTCTATGAAAACTGACTGTTATATAATCTGCTGTAGAAACCACCTTTGGCAAGCAGTTCCTCATGGTTGCCCTGCTCTATCACATTACCGTCTTTCATAACGAGTATAATATCGGCCGACTGGATTGTGGAAAGCCTGTGCGCAACTATAAAACTTGTACGTCCTTTCATCATCTTCGCAAATGCTTCCTGAATCTTCATTTCGGTTCTGGTATCTATTGATGATGTTGCTTCGTCAAGTATGAGCATCGGAGGCAGACATAACATTACTCTGGCAATACAGAGGAGCTGTTTCTGTCCTTGTGAAAGATTTCCGCCGTCCTCGCCTATAACTGTATCGTAACCATCCGGCAGTCTCTTTATGAAACTGTGGGCATGTGCAGCCTTAGCCGCCGCTATGATTTCTTCATCCGTGGCATCAGGTCTGCCCGTTACTATGTTCTCTTTGATGGTGCCTGATTTAAGCCAGGTTTCCTGAAGAACCATGCCGTAATTACTCCTGAGACTCTTTCTGGTGACGTCCCGGATATCCTTACCTTCAACCTTAATTGATCCACTGTCAACATCATAAAAGCGCATTAAAAGGTTGATCATTGTTGTCTTACCGCATCCCGTAGGGCCTACGATTGCCACGCGTTCACCCGGCTTAACATCAAGATTAAAATCCTTGATAAGTTCTTTCTCTTTATCATAAGAAAAAGCTACATGCTCGAGCCGGATATGGCCTTCTCCTTCATTGACAACAAGCACGTCGTCTGCATCAGGACTTAATGGTTCTTCCTCAATAAGATCAAGCACTCTGTCTGCACATGCAAGTGCATTCTGAAGTTCCGTCACAACGCCGGAAATCTCGTTAAACGGCTTGGTGTACTGGTTCGCATAACTTAAGAACATTGACAGGCGTCCTACCGTAAATGCAAGCGGATTCTTAACAACCGATACCGCACCGCTCAATGCAACAAGCGCATATACGACATTATTGACAAATCTTGTGGCAGGATTGGTAATTGACGAGAAAAACGTCGCCTTAAGTGACCATTTCTGTAACCTTAAATTAATATCATCAAATTTCTCAAGTGCCTCGTCTTCATGGCCGTATGCCTGTACGACCTTCTCATTGCCTATCATCTCATCGATAAATCCGGTCTGCTCGCCCCTTGTCTCCGACTGCAGGCTGAACATTCTGTAAGTTTTCTTTGCAACAAAAGAAGCCACGAAAAATGATAAAGGAGTAACAAGGACAACAACAAGTGTTATTTTCCAGTTAATCATTATCATGAATACCAATGTTCCGAGTATTGTCATTACACCGGTAAAAAACTGTGTAAATCCCATAAGCAGTCCGTCTGCAAACTGGTCAACATCCGCTATGACTTTGCTGACAATTTCTCCGGTAGGATGGGAATCGGCATATCTGACCGGAAGCCTCTGTAATTTATTGAACGCGTCCTTTCTTATGTCATGCACTATTGAATATGTTATTTTATTATTGCATATATTCATTATCCATTGGAATAAAGCTACAACGCCCATTGTTATAAGAATCGTGATGATTATCTTCATAACCGCCGCGAAATCGACATTGCCTTCACCTATTATATTATCAATCGCATTACCCTGTAGAATCGGAATATACAACTGACCCGCCACTGTTACCAATGCCATTCCCAATGATAATATAAGAAAAATTCTGTATTTGCCGAGGTATCTGAGAACTCTTTTGATCGTTGATTTCTTCTTCATTATCTCGCACCTCCTGCCGCCTTATTACTGTCCGTATTATATATTTCCCTGTATACCGCGCAGTTTTCTAACAATTCGTCATGCGTTCCGATTCCAGCCACAGCACCGTCTTCAAGAACTATTATCCTGTCTGCACTGCGAAGAGATGCCGTTCTCTGCGACACAATAAATGTCGTAAGCTTTCCGCCGCCTTCCTCACCTATTTTCCTGATAGAGGCCCTGAGCGCAGCATCGGTAGCATAATCAAGAGCAGAAGCACTGTCATCAAGAATGAGAATTGACGGCTTTCTGACAAGGGCTCTTGCTATGGTAAGACGCTGTTTCTGACCTCCTGACAGGTTACGTCCTCCCTGTGCTATCATATAATCCAGTCTGCCATCCTTACTGCTTACAAATTCTTCAGCCTGCGCATTCTTAATGGCTTCATTAATCTCATCATCGGATGCATTCTGTTTGCCCCATTTCATGTTATCTCTTATCGTTCCGTTAAAAAGAACGGCTTTCTGCATAACTATGCCAACTTTGTTACGGAGGTCTTCCTTGGTATAATCCTTAACGTTAACACCATCCACAAGTACCTCGCCTTTCGTGGCATCATAAAATCTAGGTATCATATTAACCAATGTAGACTTTCCTGAACCGGTACCTCCGATTATGCCGATTGTTTCACCATGTTTGACTTTAATATCAACGTTACTGAGTGATTCGGCACCGGCATTTCTGTATGCGATAGAAACATTGTTAAATTCAACAGCATATCCGTCATCCCTTGATCCAGCAGATACCTCCGGGAATTCCATGCCCGCTTTAATCTCAAATACCTCCTGAATACGGTTGGCACATGCAACTGCCTTGGTAACCTGGATGATAAGATTGGCGAGCTTAATCAGCTCCACAAGTATCTGTGACATATAATTAACAAGTGCCACAACCTGTCCCTGTGTAAGTATTCCGGTATCTACCTTAACCGCACCTGTGTAAAGAAGTATAACTGTTGCTACATTTATCACGACAAATGTAACGGGATTCATAAGTGCTGAGATTTTGCCGGCAAAAAGCTGCACACCTCTTAAAGATGTATTGCCCCGGTTGAAACTTTCTATCTCATCATCTTCACGGTTAAATGCACGTATTACTCTGGTTCCTGTCAGGTTCTCCCTTGTTATCTTAAGAATATTGTCAAGACCGGACTGGACTTTCCTATAAAGTGGTATTGATGCAAGCATGATTCCGAATACAATTACCGCCAGCACCGGAATCGCCACACAGAATATCAATGCGCATTTCACATCAATCGTAAATGCCATTATCATTGCGCCGAACACGATAAACGGCGAACGCAGGAAAAGTCTTATTACCATATTAACACATGACTGCACTGCATTGACATCACTTGTCATACGGTTTATAAGTCTGGCCGTACCTATTTCATCAATCTCCGAAAACGATAATGTCTGGATATGTTCAAAAAGGGAATGTCTCAGTTCCGTTGCGAAACCTGTTGCCGCTTTCGCCGCAAAATACTGCGCCGTCAATGAACTTGCCAGTCCCACAAGTCCCAGTCCGATCATAATAAGGGCCCTTGTCGCAATATATCCTATATCGCCATCCTTGATTCCGATGTCGATGATCTGGGCAACGACAAGCGGAATTATAAGTTCAAAAGATGCTTCAAGCAATTTGAAAAACGGCCCTATTATTGTTTCTTTTAGGTAATTCTTAAGATATCTGAGTAACTTTTTCATGTTATTTTCCCGTCTGTTCTGTCTTAAATCTTGTATTGATATAACCCATTATTATGTCCACGCACTGCTCATAGGTAAAAAGTCCCGTATTCAGGCACAAATCATAATTATACGGACTTTCCCATTCCCTGCCGGTGTGGTATTTGTAAAAGCCGCGGCGGTATTTATCCGTCTTAATGATATTCTGCTTAGCCTTAGCCTTATCTATTCCGTTACGCGCTGCTTCCCTGTCAATGCATACATCCATCGGTGCATATATAAAAACAGACACAAGATTCGGATTATCCTTAAGTACAAAATCCGCCGCGCGTCCCACGCAGATGTATGACTCATTCAGGGCCAGTTCCTTAAGTACCTTCGCCTGATAATTAAAGAGATTCTCATTGGACGTGAAATCATCACTGTCAGGTCCTATCAGCTCACCGTTATATACTTTCTTAGATACTTTATAAAGAAGACTCTGCTTCATATGCTCATCGGCTCTTGCAAAAAGTTCCTCGTTAATTCCGCTTTCATCTGATGCAAGTCTTAAAAGATTCCTGTCGATAACATCTATACCCAGTCTCTTTCCGAGAAGCCTGCTTATGCTGGTCGCACCGCTTCCGCATGTTCTTGTAATAGCAATAACCATATTATCCATAGTATGTACCTCCCAATGATATGTTATTTGTGTAAAAAGTATACCATATATATGGTAAAAAGTCAGCATTGACTTTTTTCTTATGCAAGTATACAATACAGTTTGCTAGGGGCGCTGGATGAGTCCGGCTGAGAGGAAACCACTCTAATGTTTCGACCCTTGGGACAACTGTCCCATACCTGATCCGGGTAATGCCGGCGTAGGGATGTATATCATATAATACAGACTATGTGTTTTATACCGCATGGCTTACAGTTATACAACCTTACCACCTCGGATTTCCGAGGTATTTTTATTATATACAGGAGGAAGATATCATGAACGCAAATGTAGCAATCCAGGTTCTGCCTAACGTTACGGACGACGCCGAGGTAGTAAGAATCGTAGACGAAGTTCTTGATTACATCAAAGCTTCGGGTTACAAATATTATGTAGGACCGTCAGAGACATCCATTGAAGGCGATTACGAAGGCCTTATGGAAATCGTCAAGCAGTGTCAGTACATTGCCGTTAAGGCAGGATGTGATAAGGTTTACACCTATGTTAAGATTACATATGCACCTGAGGAGAAGATTTTGACAATCGATGAAAAAGTCACAAAACACCATCAGAACTAATACAACTGCATATAAAACACTGCATTTCATAACCGGCAAAATTATCCCGCCGGTTATCGCAATAGCCGTATTTATCACATTCTGGCAGTATCTGTCCGGTTCTGAGCTTATGCCGTCTTTCATGATGCCGTCACCCGCCAAGGTCATAAAGGCATTTATTAATGACTGGCCGGTCCTTTTAGAGCATGCCGCGACAACACTCCGCGAAGCTTTCATAGGTCTTAGCATCGGAATTGTATTAAGCTTTATTGTTTCGATATTAATGGATGCGTGCAGGCCGCTTTACAACGCACTGTACCCGGTAATAGTGGTCACACAGACAATTCCTTCCATTGCCATTGCACCGCTTTTAACGCTTTGGCTCGGATATGGCATCACACCCAAGATAGTGCTGGTTGTCATCACAACTTTTTTTCCTATCGCGGTGGGACTTCTGGATGGTTTCAAAGCTGCTGACCCTGATGCGCTTAAGCTTCTCAAATCGATGGGCGCCGGTCCCGTAAAGCGTTTTATTCACATTAAACTGCCTTACTCACTGGGATATTTTTTCTCCGGACTTAAGATATCGGTTGCATATTCAATCGTAGGCGCCGTTATTTCGGAATGGCTCGGAGGCTCCTCGGGACTTGGTGTTTTCATGACCAGAGTGCGCAAATCATTCGCTTATGACAGAATGTTTTCGGTTATTATTTTCATATCGGGCATAAGCCTTCTGCTTATGCTTGCGGTTATTATTATTAAATGGCTTGTAATGCCATGGGAAAGGAGAAGTAAATCAGTCACCGGGAATAAGTGACTATTTACTATATGATATTATGAAAAAAACAAGAACACTTGCACTTGTGATGGCCGCCACGCTCGGTCTTATGGCCGTAACCGGCTGTTCCAAAGCATCTTCGGACAAAACATCCGGTGATGACAATAAAGAACTTACCAAAGTAACTTTTATGCTTGACTGGTCACCTAATACCAACCACACAGGTCTTTATGTAGCCAGGGAAAAAGGCTATTTTAAGGATGCCGGAATTGACGTGGAAATAGTGGAATGTGCCGAAGCCGGAGCTGAAGCTTCCGTTGCGGACGGTAAAGCTGATTTCGGTGTAAGCTTCCAGGATTATCTCGTTCCGGCTTTCTCAGCTGACGAAAGTTCAAGACTTCCTGTCACTGCCGTAGCTGCAATTATCCAGCATAACACATCCGGAATCATCTCCCTTAAAGACAGCGGCATCACTTCTCCAAAGGGAATGGAAGGACATTCCTATGCGACATGGGATATGCCTATTGAACAGGCTATCATCAAGAAAGTCGTAACTGATGATGGCGGTGATTACAGCAAAATCAACCTCATTTCAACATCGGTTGAAGACATCAAAGCTGCATTAAGCAGTAACATTGATTCCGTATGGATTTACTATGCATGGGACGGAATTGCATGTGAGCTTCAGGGCCTTGACACCAATTTCTTCTATTTCAAGGATTATTCACCTGAACTCGATGATTACAGTCCTGTAATCATTGCCAACAATAATTTCCTTAAGAACAATTCTGAAGTTGCGAAGAAATTCATGGCCGCATTATCAAAAGGATATGATTATGCAATAGAGAACCCTGATGATGCTGCACAGATTCTTGTTGATGCCAATGAAGGTCTTGACATCGAACTTTGCAAAAAGAGTCAGAACTGGCTTGCTTCACAGTATAAGGCAGATGCTGACAAATGGGGCGTCATCGACCAGAAAAGATGGGATGCTTTCTATGGCTGGGTATATGACAACGGTCTTTGCGAAATTGACATTCCGGACGGTTTCGGTTTCTCAAACGATTACCTCCCGGAATAAATTCTGTCAACAGCCACCATGGCTATTGACGTCAGGAGTTAAAAATGGCATTATTAAAAACAGAGAATATTTCTGTCAGTTATGACGGTACGAAAATAATCGAAGATATCAATATTGAACTTAATGACGGCGAGCTTGTGTGCCTGCTCGGTGTCAGCGGAAGCGGCAAATCCACACTTTTTAATGTTATATCAGGGCTTCTTACTCCCGATAGCGGACATGTTCTTTTTAAGGGTGAGGATATTACCGGCAGATCCGGTATGTTCAGCTATATGCTGCAGAAAGATTTACTTCTTCCATACAAGACAATAATTGATAATGTTATTCTTCCTCTCACTCTTAAAGGAATCAGTAAGAAAGACGCCAGGAAACGTGTTCTTCCGTATTTTGAGGAATTCGGCATATCAGGATGTGAGCGCAAATATCCCAACCAGCTGTCGGGCGGTATGCGGCAACGCGCAGCACTTCTGAGGACTTATATGTTCTCTGACGAGGTTGCATTGCTTGATGAACCCTTTTCCGCTCTCGATACGATTACCAAGGGCAATATGCATACATGGTATATCAATATCATGAAACAGATCAGGCTCTCGACGCTTTTTATCACACATGATATCGACGAGGCAATTCTTCTCTCCGACAGAATTTATATTCTGGGCGGCAGACCCGGTCATATAACCGACGAGATAAGGATTGCACCGGATGATGTAAGGCACACCGATTTACTTCTGTCAGAACATTTTCTCGAATATAAGAAGCGAATTATCAAAGCCATTGGAGATACCTGTTAATGATTTACCTTTTTACAGAATATAACCGAATTACAGATGAGGATCTAAACGTTCTTCTAGAGAAACTCCCGGAAAAACGCCACAAGAAAGCTCTCAGGATGCGCCGTATGGACGGACGTACATCCTGCGTAATCGGTTATCTTCTGTTTCTTTATGGTTTCAGAAATATATATAAACAAAACGGTCTCCCGGATTTCTCTACAGAGAAAAACGGAAAACCGTATCTTAATGAATACCCTGAAATATATTTTAATATAAGTCACTGTGCCGGAGCCGCAGTATGTATATTCGGCAATACTCCTGTCGGTATCGACATACAGGATATACGTGAACGCAATTCCCGTTCCGTTACCCGCGTATGTTCATCCGAAGAGATACGTCATATCGAAGATTCCGCAGAACCGGACCTTGAATTCTGCCGTATCTGGTCAGTCAAGGAAAGTCTTTCAAAATTAAGTGGCAAGGGTATTTTCCGTGATATAAGAAATCTTTCTCCACACGGTGAAAACATAAGCACCGTATTCATAGAGCCTGACAAATACATGACAAGCGCTTCATACGATGCTCACGCTGATTTCTCGATTCACAGACTTACTTTGTCTAATCTTCTCGAGCTTTAAAATATCCTTTTTTCTTAAACTTAACCATATATATAATATATGTCACAAGCAATGGCACCATGGCACTTACCCAGGCTATAGGCCCTGCCAGGCATACGCCCTTAAAACCTATTACATCCGGAAGTGTGAACGAAGCTATGGTTCTTGCCACAAGTTCAAAAACTCCGGCCATTAGCGGCATTAAAGTCTTACCCATAGCCTGAAGGGCGTTTCTGAACACGAATATCAGGAATAACGGTATGAAAAATGTAATTACCGTATTCAGATATACCATTGAAGAATCAAGTGTTACCGGATTACGGTTCTTGATAAACAGTCCGCAGATATCCCTTCCGAAGAAAAATATAACAACCATTGCAAAAACTGCAGCACCGATTGTCACAAAACTCCATGCCCGCACACCTTTTTTAATCCTGTCATATCTTCCGGCTCCAATATTCTGTCCAACGAAATTCGCCGTAGTCACGCCACTTGCTCCCGCAATCTGGGTTACGAGCTGCTCCGTCTTACTTGCTGCGGTATATGCCGCAATTCGTGTCGCACCGAATTTATTGATTGCACCCTGAAGTACAATTGTACCGATAGCCGTTATTGAAAACTGGAATGCCATCGGAAGGCCTATTGTCAGATGAGTTTTTATGATTGAACCGTTTATATGCATATCGGCCTTGGTTATTCTTAAAATCGGAAATTTGATTATCATATATACAATGCAAGCCACACCCGATATAAACTGCGCAATCACTGTCGCCAGTGCCGCTCCGAACACACCCATCTTAAGCACAACAATGAAAAATAAATCCATTCCTATATTAAGCACAGCCGACACCATAAGAAAATACAACGGCGTCTTACTGTCTCCCACTGCCCTTAATATGCACGACGCTGCGTTATACAGCATCGGCGCAAGGATTCCTGCATAAATGGTAAGTATGTATCTTTGTGCATCATCTATGATATCATCAGGTGTATTGATCAGTCTCAACATCGGCTTTGAAAAAATCATTGCAAGTGCCGTTATGATAACCGTTATTAATCCCCACAAAAAAACAGCATTGAAAACTGAATTACGCATACCGTCATAATCCTTTGCTCCAAAACGCTGTGATATGTGAACTGCAAAACCGCTCGTTATTCCTATAACGAAACCGTTTACAAGAAAAAACATTGATCCGGTGGTTCCTACCGCCGCAAGGGCATTCTCACCGAGTTTCTGTCCGACTATTATAGTGTCGGCAAAATTATAAATCTGCTGGCAGATATTACCGGCCAGCACCGGAAGCGCATACAAAAGCATAAGCTTTATCGGGCTTCCGGTCGTTAAATCTTTAACTTTGGCCATTTCTACATTCTCTCCGGTGCTTCAATTCCAAGCAGGTCGATACATGTGACAAGCACATCCTTGGTGAGATCAATAAGCGCTATATAGCTCTTCTTTCTATTCTCATCCGGCTCTGCAAGAATTTTGGTTTCATGATAAAAATGATTAAACGCATTGGACAGATCATACACAAATTTGCATATTTTGTGCGGAGCCCTGTCAACATACGCATTTTCGATAACCTCGCTCAATCCGGTAAGTTCAAGCATAAGTTCTCTCTCGCTCTCTCCATCCGGGTTGCCGATTACGCAGTCTGCGGCATTGCCGCCCTCTGCCTCATATTTCTTAAGAATCGATTTGATTCTTACGATTGTGTAAAGTATATACGGACCTGTGTCACCTTCAAATGACGTAAACCTGTCTATGTCAAAAACATAATCCTTGGATGCCTGGTTGGACAAGTCGCCGTATTTAAGCGCTGCAAGTCCTACAATCCTTGCTGTCTCGCGGGCTTCCTCTTCGGATGTTGACCTGTTCTCCATTATCTTCGCATATACCGCATCATTGATTTCCTTGATAAGATATTCAAGACGAAGCACGCCGCCCTGTCTTGTCTTAAAAGGCTTTCCGTCGCTTCCGTTCATGGTTCCGAAACCGATGAAGTCAAGGACTGTGTCCTCTCTTACGATTCCGGCTTTACGCGCTACGCGGAAAAATTGTGTATAATGTAAATCCTGTCTCTTGTCGGCAAGATAAATATATGCCTTAGGAGCATATAATTTTTCACGTTCAATAAGTGTGGCAAGATCCGATGTCTCGTAGTTGGCAGCACCATCGGATTTACGGACTATGCACGGAGGAAGTTCCTTCGTATCGCCTTCTTTGGCTATGTCTACAACGATCGCGCCCTGGCTTTCATGTGCAATACCGCGTCTGATAAGGTCGTCCACCATATCCGGGATATACGGCTGTGCGTCACTTTCACCCTTCCACAAATCAAAACTTACATTGAGGTTGCCATAATTTTTCTTAAGGTCAGTAACCGATACATTGATAATATGATGCCATAATGCCGTGTATCCTCTGTCACCGTTCTGCAATTCAAAAGTTGCCTGCTGCGCAGCTTTCTTAAACTCCTCGTCCTCTTTGGACTTGCCGCTCGCGCAAGGATATATCTCTTCAAGCTCCGATATTGTAAACGGTGCTTCAGCCGGATATTCACCCGTATAATTCTTATCAAAATAAGGCAGTTCCGGCTTCCGGCTCTTAAGTTCCACAATTATAAGTCCCATCTGGAGACCCCAGTCTCCGAGATGAACATCACTTACAGTCCGGTATCCGTTAAAAGCCGATATCCTCTTAAGGCTTTCTCCGATTATAGCCGAGCGGAGATGTCCGATATGGAGCGGTTTGGCAACATTGGCCCCGCCGTAATCGAGAAAAATCGTCTCGTTCTTCGGTGCACAGTCACATCCGAATTTCTCTTCGGATGCCATCTGCTTAACATAATTACCGATAAAATCATCGCTTAATACGATATTGATAAATCCCGGTTTAACACATTCAATGCTTTTGAATGTGCTGTTTCCCGCAAGTCTGGCTACAACCTCGTCACCTATCATAAAAGGTGCCTTGGAATAAGCCTTGGCTGCTGCCATCGCGCCGTTGCACTGATACTGGCACAGATCAGGACGGTTTGAGATATTGGTTTTACCGTATTTGGCATCATATCCGCACGATACAAACGCATCGCTTATTATATTTGATATTTGTTCTAAAATCTTAGTCATACAATCACCATTACTAAATTGTCGCAATATCAATAGGTGTGGTGTGCTGTTCTCCGGCGCTCTCAAGGCTTGTCAAAAGTGCATTGGCCGTATCGATTGATGTGAGAACATTGACACCCGTCTCAATCGCATGTCTTCTGATTATGAAACCGTCATGGCTTCTCTCGATTCCGTTAGCCGGAATATCTATTACAAGGTCAATCTTGTGTCCGAGAATGAGGTCAAGCAATGTAGGCGACTCCTGCTCCACTTTATTGACCCTTATAGCTTCAACACCGTTATCGTTAAGGAATTTAGCTGTTCCCCATGTAGCATATATGGTATAACCGAGTGCCGCAAAACGCTTTGCAACAGGAAGGGCTTCATCTTTCTCACTGTCGCAGATAGTCATGATCATCTGTTTATGCTTAGGAAGATTGATTCCGGCACCGATAAATGCCTTATAAAGTGCTTCATTAAATTCTTTGGCGATACCTAAGCACTCACCAGTTGATTTCATCTCAGGTCCAAGGCTTATATCCGCACCCCTGATTTTCTCAAATGAGAATACCGGCATCTTGATAGCGATATAATCTGCTTTTTTCTGTAATCCCGGTGTGTATCCGAGTCCCTTTATCGTATTGCCGATGATAACCTGTGTCGCAAGTTTAACGATAGGAATACCTGTAACCTTGCTTATATAAGGCACCGTTCTCGATGAACGCGGGTTAACCTCAATTACATATACCTGATCGTTGTATACGATAAACTGGATATTGATAAGTCCTTTTACGTGAAGAGATCTTGCAAGTCTTCTTGTGTACTCTTCAAGCATATCGATTATTCTCTGTGTAAGGCTCTGTGCCGGATATACAGATATACTGTCGCCGGAATGGATACCCGCACGCTCGATATGTTCCATGATACCCGGAATGAGGATGTCCTCGCCGTCGCATACTGCATCGACTTCTATTTCCTTACCCATAAGGTATTTATCTACAAGAATAGGATGTTCCTGAACCTGTCTGTTGATTATCTCCATAAACTCACGGATATCTTCATCTGAAATCGCAATCTGCATTCCCTGTCCGCCAAGCACATATGAAGGTCTTACAAGTACCGGATAACCAAGTTCGTTGGCTGCCGCAATGGCTTCTTGTGCAGTAAATACCGTCTTACCTGCAGCTCTCGGTATCTCACATTCCTGAAGAATCTCATCAAAGAGTTCCCTGTCCTCTGCCGCATCAACATCTTCTGCGCTTGTTCCGAGAATAGGCACTCCCATTTCCATGAGGCTTTTGGTAAGCTTGATAGCTGTCTGTCCGCCGAACTGTACAACAGCTCCATCCGGATGCTCAAGTTCAACAATGCTTTCAACATCCTCCGGTGTGAGCGGTTCAAAATAAAGTTTATCCGCAATATCAAAGTCCGTACTTACTGTCTCAGGGTTGTTATTAATGATAATTGTCTCATAACCCTCAGCCTTGAATGCCCATGTGCTGTGAACCGAGCAATAATCAAATTCGATACCCTGTCCGATTCTTATAGGGCCGGAACCGAGTACAAGTACTTTTTTCTCCGGTCTGGTCTCAATAACTTCATTCTCTGATTTATAACATGAATAGTAATACGGTGTGGAAGCCTCAAACTCAGCCGCACAAGTATCTACCATCTTAAATGCTGCATGAATATTATATTCATCGCGGAGTTCTTTAATTTCACGTTCTTTCTTTCCTGCCAGTCTGCCGATTACAACATCAGGGAATTCGATTCTCTTGGCTTCAAGAAGAAGTTCTTTGGTAAGCGGCTCTGTTGCAAGTCTTTTTTCCATCTTGACGATGTTGTTGAATTTATCTATGAACCATTCATCAATCATTGTGATTGAATGGATGGTATCATAATCGATTCCTCTTCTGAGTGCTTCCGCGATAACATACATTCTCTTGTCATCCACGTTCTTAAGGAGTTCAAGAATGTCATCATCCGAACATGACGAATAATCATCGTTAATAAGGGAATCCACATGCTGCTCCAGTGAACGGATTGCTTTCATAAGTGCACCCTCAAAATTAGTGCAGATACTCATTACCTCACCGGTAGCTTTCATCTGTGTTGTAAGCTTTCTTGAAGCTGTGATGAATTTATCAAACGGGAGTCTCGGAATCTTGACTACGCAGTAATCAAGTGCCGGCTCAAAGCTTGCAAATGTCTTATGTGTTATCGCATTAGGAATCTCGTCAAGATTATATCCGAGTGCAATCTTGGCAGCAACCTTGGCGATAGGGTAACCTGTTGCCTTGGATGCGAGTGCCGATGAACGGCTTACACGAGGATTTACCTCGATTACACAATATTCAAAGCTTGTCGGATGAAGTGCAAACTGTACATTACATCCGCCGGTTATCTTAAGTTCATCGATAATATTAAGTGCTGATGAACGAAGCATCTGATATTCCTTATCGGAAAGTGTCTGTGAAGGTGCAACTACTATACTGTCTCCGGTATGTACACCTACAGGGTCGATGTTCTCCATATTACATACGGTAATACATGTGCCGTTGGCATCACGCATAACCTCGTATTCGATTTCTTTCCATCCTGCGATACATCTCTCAACAAGTACCTGTCCAACACGGCTGAGACGGAGACCGTTGGAAAGTATATCAACAAGTTCCTCTTCGTTATGTGCAATTCCGCCGCCGCTTCCTCCGAGTGTATAAGCAGGTCTTAATACTACCGGGTATCCGATCGTATTGGTAAATGCGATACCGTCCTCGACGTTCTCAACTACAAGTGACGGAGCGCAAGGCTCACCGATTTTCTCCATTGTGGTCTTGAATTCAAGTCTGTCCTCGGCTTTCTTGATGGTCTGTGCCGTGGTACCTATGAGCTTGACATTGTGTTCCTCAAGGAAACTTGTCTCTGCAATCTCCATTGCAAGGTTGAGTCCAGCCTGTCCTCCGAGTGTCGGAAGAATACTGTCCGGTTTCTCTTTAAGGATTATCTTCTCAAGTGATTTAACTGTAAGCGGTTCGATATAAACCTCATCCGCGATATCTTTATCCGTCATGATTGTGGCAGGATTGGAATTGACGAGAACAACCTCTATGCCTTCTTCTTTGAGTGAACGGCAAGCCTGTGTTCCGGCGTAATCAAATTCAGCAGCCTGTCCGATAACAATAGGTCCTGAACCTATAACGAGTACTTTTTTAATATCATTATTCTTTGGCATCTTAGTCC
The DNA here is from genome assembly GCA_000431815.1 of Butyrivibrio sp. CAG:318. Classification (GTDB taxonomy): domain Bacteria; phylum Bacillota; class Clostridia; order Lachnospirales; family Lachnospiraceae; genus Eshraghiella. The sequence goes on from FR889242.1 coordinate 57,483, forward strand.
CTGCCTTTCTTCATCATATCTATAAATCTGTCAAAAAGGAATTCTGAATCCTTAGGTCCCGCACACGCTTCCGGATGGAACTGAACCGTAAATATATTCTTGCCGATATATTCAAGACCTTCATTCGTCTTGTCGTTTACATTGATAAACGCTGGTCTGGCAACCTTAGGATCTATCGTATCCATATCAACCACATATCCATGGTTCTGTGAAGATATGTATACCTTGCCGGTGGACAAATCCTTGACCGGATGGTTCGCACCTCTGTGTCCGTATTTCATCTTATGTGTATCAGCACCTGTGGCAAGTGCCATGAGCTGATGTCCGAGGCAGATTGCAAAAATAGGGACGTCCGAATCATATAATTTCTTAATTTCCGCGATGATTGATGTACATTCCTTCGGATCTCCCGGTCCGTTTGAAAGCATAATTCCATCCGGATTGCTCTTAAGAATCTCCTCAGCTGTCGTGAGTGCCGGATAAACCGTAACATTGCAGCCGCGCTTATTAAGCGAACGCGCTATGTTTCTCTTGGCACCGAAATCCATAAGCGCAACGTTAAGTCCGTCACCTTCAAGTGTATACTTCTCATCGCAGGTAACTTTCTCAACTACCTTACCGGTATTGTATTCTTTGAGACGTGGGATTATTTCATCGAGATTATAATTCTCATTGGTTGTAATCATTCCGTTCATCGTACCTTTCTCACGAAGAATTTTCGTGAGGGCTCTGGTATCGATTCCTTCGATTCCCGGAATTCCGTTAGATTTAAGAAAATGCTGAATAGTATCTTCACTTCTGAAGTTACTCGGCATAGGTGAAAGTTCACGGACAATGAATCCGTCCGGCCAAGGCCTTGCCGACTCCTCGTCAGCATAACAAATACCATAGTTACCAATTAACGGGTAGGTCATAACTACCGCCTGTCCTGCATAAGAAGGATCAGTCAACACCTCCAGATACCCTGTCATAGAGGTATTAAATACTATTTCGCTGATAACTTCCTTATCGGCTCCAATGCTTGTTCCCTGAAATACGTTGCCGTCTTCCAGAATCAAAAATGCTTTCATGGCTTCACCTATTCCTTCTTTTTTTCTAAAAAATTTCAAAAAAAAAACAACTAAGCTTATCGATAGCGCTTTTTTCTTTACAAAGTGCGTCCGGGCATAAATCCCTGACTTCAATATCTATTTTTATGAATTTTAACATATATTTATTGCAATTTCAACCCTTATAAAAAAATTATTACGCAGCAATTCACCTTATCCGTCCCGGTGCATACAATAGTATTGATTAATCCGGAGTATTTTCCATGTCTTTATATAAAATTCTTCAAAACATGCCCGATACCGGGTCTTTAAGAGTCGATGTCACCGACCAGGACGAAAGACCCATCGATGGTGCCACCGCTGAGATTTCCATAACCGGCGAACCGGAAACCACGCTTGAATCCATACAGACGGATTCAAACGGACAGACAGAATCAGTTGAACTTCCCGCTCCGCCTTTTGAATACACCGAAAATCCCGGCGTTACCCAGCCGTATTCCGAATACAGCATAATTGTCCGTGCGCCCGGTTTTGCGCCCGTGTCCATAAACGGAATCGATATTTTTTCATCAAGACGGTCAATACAGGATGTGCGCCTGACCGAGGCCTCCCAGGTCGTAACAATCGGCCCCAATACGCTTTTCGGCAATTATCCTCCTAAGATTCCGGAAGCATCCATAAAACCGATAACACCGACCGGTGAAATCGTCCTTGACCGCGTTGTCGTGCCGGGAACCGTTGTCGTACATGACGGCGTCCCGACCGATACAACGGCTTCCAATTATTATGTATCTTTTCCGGACTATATTAAAAATGTTGCATGCAGTGAAATATATCCGACATGGCCGGAGGCCACAATTACCGCCAATGTTATTGCGATAGTTTCTTTTACACTTAACCGTGTATACACGGAGTGGTACCGCAACAAGGGCTACAGTTTTACAATAACCTCTTCCACGGCTTTTGACCATAAATGGATTAACGAGCGCAATATTTTCGATAATGTGGGACTGATAGTCGATGAAGTATTTGCCGATTATGTTTCCAAGCCGGATGTCAAGCAGCCGATTCTTACCCAGTATTGTGACGGCAAGCGGACTACATGCAGCGGCATGAGCCAGTGGGGTTCCAAATATCTCGGCGACCAGAATTATTCCGCACTTCAGATTCTCCGTAATTATTACGGCAGCGACATATATATCAATACCGCCGAGGAAGTTTCGGGCATCCCGCTTTCATGGCCCGGTTATACGCTGGACATCGGCGATTCCGGCACACCGGTCCGTACAATTCAAGAGCAGTTAAGTGCCATCCGCCGTACCTACAGCAATATTCCCTCTCTTGCAATCGACGGAATATACGGCGAGGACACTGCTGCCGCCGTAAGCAGATTCCAGTCCATCTTCGACCTCCCTGTGACAGGTGAGGTTGACTATAGCACATGGTACAAGATTTCGCAGTTATATGTGGCGCTTGAAAAACTGGCAGAATTGAGAATATAGATGGAAGTGGCGAATGAATAAATGATATGCGTGTGCATACCGTATTAAACAGTTTCAGGATTTTTGTGATGTATTCGAGGCTTTTGATATCTTAATTGATATTATTTCAGGTTTGAATTTCACGAATTCACACTTTTTTGCGGTTTTTAAGGCATTTGGTGTCAATTTGGCGAGCTTTACATTATAATATATTGAATCTGGCATGTACTTTAGTATACTTGTTTTCATATATTGCCATGTCAAGATATCACATATAGCAAATAATTGACACCAAATAGCTGACTTTGAATAAAAAAGGGTGAAAATATCATATCGTACATCTTGGTGTTATTCTTCCAGCACCGCATAATGCCGCGCTGCTGTCCAAATGTTGTATTGTATGATCTTTCCAAGCATTTTCGGAAGGTTGGCGGTTTTTCAACCGGAAGGTTGGCGGATTTTTGACCGGAAGGTTGGCGAAAGTGTCATGAATTTTAGCAACAATAATACAGATATGCCTCTTCCAATCCTGCGTCTTCTGCCACCTGACAGTCCTGCGGCATATCATCCGCAACTATTCTCACGATATATCCGTCCGTGCACCGCTTTATGTTACTGACTTTATACTGTTGTCCAAGGTCATCAAGGGTGCCTCCGGCACATTTTATTATGCCTACATGCCCTTCAACACTCTTTATGATATCAGATGTACATCCCGTTTTTATTACATTTCCGTTTTTCAAAAATATAATGCTATCTGCTATACATTCTATATCACTGACAACATGTGTTGCATACAGTATGATCTTATCGTTTGAAAGTGCAGATATGTAATTTCTGATATTAATTCTCTCATTCGGGTCAAGACCCGCTGTCGGTTCATCCAGAATTATTAACTCCGGGTTCCCCAAAAGCGCCTGTGCCAGCAATACTCTCTGTTTCATTCCGCCCGAATAAGTTTCTATTCTTCTGTGCCTTACATCCCAGAGGTTAACGGTTTTAAGAAGATTTTCTATTTCTATGCTCGCTTCTTTTGAAGGTATTCCCTTTATGGCAGCTATATATTTAAGGAATGCGATTGCAGAATATCCGTTATACATATTCTGCTGCTGCGGCATGTACCCTATCCTTTTTCTATATGCTGCACCAAGCTTTAATATATCTTCGCCATCACAAAGAATCTCACCGGTCTCTCTTTTTACATTGTCCGTTATAAGATTGATCAAAGTGCTTTTGCCCGCTCCGTTCGGTCCCAATAGTCCGTATATACCGGATTTCAGTTCCATATTGATATCTTTGAGTGCCGTTACCTTGCCATATGTTTTACCTAAATTTCTGATATCTATTCTCATGCCCGTATACCCTCCAATATTATCATGATCAAAATCGGTGCCACAAACAATACAGCCGATATAACCATAGTCTGCATATGGCTCCTCGTTTTCTTTGCGATTAAACGTATAAGCACTACAATTCCTGCCAGAGCAGCATATTTTACCGCCGTCCTGATTATGATATATTGCAATATGCTTATATTCTCCGGAACATATTTCAAATTGTGCAGATTGGCTGCCGGTATATTTATGTAATCCGTTCCGTATGCTTTAAGAACATTACATATCCACGGTATGTGTACACCAAGAAAAACTATAAGTGCCATAACCATCGCAATGAGCATTTTGGTAAGCATCACCTTACGCTGCCCTTTGCATGAAGCATTTATTATAACATCCATGTGGCATGTATATTCAATAGACCATATAGAGAACACAGCCAGGATTGTCATTATAATACACTCTGCACCAAGCAAAAGTTCCGTCTGCACATCCTGTCCGGTCAGGAGGCCGTAACCTCTGTCATATATTAAATAGCCTTTTTGCAATTTTTTTGCATATTCGGCATTATCACGCATTTTTTCATATGCTTTTGACCAGTTTTCAACGTCGATATTCGGATTGGTTCCCGACAATATTGTGTCCAGTTCCTGTTCCATTATCTGCTCTTTGTCCGGTGAGTATGCACCTTCCGTTCCTTTTTGCAATGCCATCTTATAATATACATCTTCAATTGAACCGTATATACTCTTTATGGGAGTATATGTGGCAGCAAGAATAAGACCGCACAGAGCAAGAATGATAACGCCTTTTCTGTATATAAGCGTTTTATATAGTTCATTTCTAAACAAGCCATTCACACCGGTCCGGTTCCATAAATTAACCATCCCATATTTAATGGCACCGGCACAGCTTCCCGACGAGATTTCCCGCTTTCTGCTCCCTATAATGCACATGATTATAATCAATGCTGTTGTTAAAACTGTCATCATTAACTTAAATATATTAAGATAATTAACCGGTCTGCCCAAAACCTTAAGGTTTCGGTATGAGTTAAATAACCGCACAGTATCGAGATAAGCATACAGATTTACATTTTTAATAAGTTCCATGGTACTGTTATCTCTTATTTTATAATAGGTCAGTGCCGAAATGCCAAAAAGAAGCACCAGCACGGCAAAAGACGGAACATTGGAATTAAATATGCTCATAACTGCCATAAACAATATTCCGCATAATAAGAAAACGCACATTTTAGTGATGATAAACAGTATTGCAAATTTTATAACACTGATTTGGAGATTCGTTGTCATAAATCCACTGACTGATTGCACTGCTCTTGCCGGATTACCGTATCCATACATTATCCCCGCAATAATGATTAACGGCAGATAGAGAACTATTGCCGATATTATGCTATACAGAATCATCGTGCAGATTCTTGCGCATGTAAGTTTCGTACGCCCTGACTTTAATGTTCTTATCAGCTTTCCCATACCGGTCTCTGTATCTTTGGAAATAAGTGCCGTCGCAATTACCAGAAGCATCATTACACCTATTATATTGACTGCCATGTTACCGGTTACCATATTAATACCTGCAGACGGACCGTGCTGCAATTCAAGTCCCTTCAAAGGCTTAAAAGCCTCAACGGTTTTACTCATATTTTCATCACTGTATGTATCTTTCCCGGCAAAAATAGCTATTCCCGCACGTCTGTCACCGGCTTCCATAATGCCGCTATAGTAGGTGTCATAGCTTACACACTGTTCCAGTTCATCCAGCACAACCCCGTACGGAACCGATTCCGTATAATGCGCCATTGTTTCATCCTGCATCATTTCATCATATATGTTCTTCACATACACATATGACTCTTCGTCGGACATCTGCGATATATCATCGTATATCTGCCTATACTCTTCAGGCGGACACATATCAGCGTCCGCCTTCCTGATTTCGTTTGTATAAGCGACAAAAGCATTTGCCAGTATTAAAACTATAATAATACACAATGTTGTTCTGTCGCGCAAAACTCTCGTAAATTCATTAAATATCATTCTGACCATAAGCATTATCCCTTAAAATCGGCAAGTTGGGCATTCATCTGATCATATACGGTATCCACACCCGCATCTTCAAGCCTTTTAACATACGCATCTATACTCTTCTTCAACTCTGGATTCCTTACATTAGGAAATCCGGAATTGTATATCTCAACAATTTTGGCAAACTCCTCTGAGCACTGCGAACTGTCAAAGTAAAAACCAATATATGGTTTATCATCCAATGATTTCCAGAATTTTGTAAGTTCCTCATACCTGCTGCCATCAAATCCATCCGAATCCGTCTTATCGGCCGCTGCGTATCCAGCATGTGTCAGCTCCCTTACATAGGTTGACTGACTTTCTTCGTCCAGAAAACTTATAACTCCGTTATCCAGCTTATAATCAAGATCTTTAACACCATAAAGAAAAGCATCCGCTGTCTCCTTATCCGTCAATACCATTCCCAGTACTTTAAGTGCTGCTTCTTTCTTGGAAGAGTTCTTATATATACCGATCGATGCAGATGATAAATTCAGAACGCTGTCTCCTCCATACTGATATACATAAGGCCAGTTATTTTTCTCAACATACCCGAATCTCAAATATGCAGCACAATCATTAACATCAACGGACAGTCCGTCCTGCGGGTCATTATAAGCCAATACGCCGTCATAGTACATTTCATTCATGATTTTCATATATTCATACACTTTATCATAGTACTTAATATCTGCCTTTCCATCGGTATCTGATATCAGACAGCCATAATAATTTGAACATCCGGAAAAAGCATCCACCTGCTCCAGCCTTATATTATCCATTGCAATCATCTTTCCGGTCTTCTTCTGTATGTCACTGAGTCCCTGAATGGTTCCGTCAAAATTCTTAAAAACTTCTTCTGACACATAATCGGGATTAAATTCAACATAATACTGCTCCGAACTTCCGACTCTGGTATTCTGTATGTAGTAATATCCGTCATTATACTTTACCGCTTTCCAGGATTCCTCCGGATAATAGTCGGTTATCGCTTTACCACTCTCCGTCTTAAGCATATCATCCAATTTATATAACAAATCGGAATCGACCAATTCGGCCGGCTCGCATATTCCGTCTGTAAGGAAACCACACCATACTATATCCGCATCATCATCCTCAAGATATGTCTTGACATTATTCACATAATCCTCATCTGCAAGGTATACCATCTTAATTTCATAGTCTACACCCTTTTTCTTAAGAATTCTGTTAACCTCATCTATATTGGATTGCGGTATTTGAGTCAGATTTGAAGTTACCCACCTGATTGTATTATCCTCCTTAAGCGTATTATCCTCCATTACGGTATCTTTTTGTTCACATCCTGATAAAAGAACCGCCACCAATGCAATTACCGCTGTTATTGCAATCACAAATCTCCTTTTCATCAATCATCACCCTTTTACCTTTCAAATGCTTCAGCCTTATCATAATTACCCGTGGCATAGTCCTGTGGCATCATTCTCTTAAACTCTGTTGAAATAAATGTACCGTCATCATCAGTCAGATGCTTTTCAAACCATACATATCCGTTTGAACAGGCAGTATATCTCATATCAACATCATGATAACCTATAAGTTCAGCCTTATCCGCTGCCGGATCGTATACATAGCAGTTATAAGACTTATCCCCGACAAATCTTTCGTAATACAGTTTATCTCCCATCCAGAAGGCCACACTGGGTTTGCCACTTCCTCCAAGGCTGACTTTATTCTTTCCGTCCAACGACTCCAGATACATTTCCGTATCATTGCAATATACCCATCCCTGCCCGGAAACGCATAATACATCCATATCCGATGTTTCGCACACCTCTTTCAGCGTATCATCGGTAGTGTTCCATTCAAACATCCGTGCTTTAGACATGTATGAATCACCATCCTGATAACTGTATAATCCCAAGAACAAAATATTATCATTATTTTTGGATACATACCCTGCTGTTGCTTCACATGCATTATCATCATACACAGGTACTTCATGTTTGATAAATTTATCAGTCGATATATCATAACACACCAGTCCGCCCACCGGTGTATCGAGGTCAACCGGATTATTTATATCTGACAAATCAACAGTATTAAGATAAGTGAACACTATCATATCATCATATATATACGCATCCACTACAAGCTGTACACCCTCCACGGAATTAATAATCCGTTCATCTGTTCCATCTATGTTTTCTCTGTAAATATCAACAGAATTAACATCTGCACATTGTTTAAAGTCTCCAAGTACATATATATATTTATCATTCATGAGACATGTTCCCTTGGTGAGTGCTGCCGCCTGACAGTAAACTTCATCACTGCCTTTTGCTCTCGGTTTATGTTCACAATTAATATCACTACATACATATGCCTTTTTTCCCGACGAAGCATCGACAAATGTGAGCATATTATCCTCATCAAAATAAAGCACACCCTGTCTGCCAAGAAAATCTCCGCCAACAGCAACTACTCCCGGCTCTTCGGACTCTCCGTCAATATTTACAACACGGCTGTTATTTTCCACTGGATCAAGATTATTGTTTTTATCCTTTTTCACAAGTAAAAATACAGATATCCCGGCAACGACCACTATAAAAACAGATATTACCGCTATTATAATTTTCTTCTGTTTTAACATTATATCGCCTCATTTCCTTTTAATTAACAAAAAACCCTTACCATTGAGGTAAGGGTTATACATCTCATCATTTTTTCTTCCACCCCTTATCCCATTCATTAAATTATCTGTATATAGTTTATCCCGATTTTATCATTTCATCAAGTATTATTCGATTTTTTTGTCGATTTTTGTACACAATCACCAATTTTATCACAAACTCCAAGTACACGAGATATAAATAATCGGCATATGTATTATATTAGATATTTTCTGACTTCCTGTGATACATTTTATGATTTTTCAATATCTTTATTGATACTGTTCCGAGTTTGGAATTCGGCAATTCACACATTTTTGCGGTTTTTAAGGCATTTGGTGCCAATTTGGCAGGCTTTACATTATAATATATTGAATCCGGCATGTACTTTAGTATACTTATTTTCATATATTACCATATCAAGATATCACATATAGCAAGTAATTGACACCAAATTGCTGACTTTGAATAAAAAAGGGTGAAAATATCATATTGTATATTATGGTATTGCTCTTCCGGCGGTTTATAATGCCAGGCCGTCATAACAAAAAACCCCGGACATCAGTCCGGGGTCATTATAATTTCAAAATTTTCTATTTTTCTTCTGTCTCTGATTCTGCTTCTGTTTCAGCTTCTGCTGTTGTCTCTTCTTCTGACTTTTTATCATCCTTGGCATCTGATGAACCATAGTCTTCGAGGCTGCCGCTTACTTCATATGTGTAACCGTCGTACTCACCTACAACTTCTGATATAAGTTCATCAAACATAGTCTTCTGGTCGCCGTATCCATAGAATGACGTCCAGCTGTCTTCCACATTTGAATATCCTTTGAGGCTGAACCATGATGTATCAAGTTCCTGTTTTCCGTCGGAACGGTTGATTACCGATCCCATCTTAACCGGAAGATAGATGGTTGCCGGTTTAAGATCTTTGTCATTGAATGTGATGGTTGCCGTATAAACTGCATAAAGCTCATTGTATGTCTTGGCTTTATAATCTTCCTTGGTATATACAAGATATGCGCCTGCATATTCAATATTAGAGAGCTTATTGCTGCTGTATGAATAGCTGCTCTTGATTTCCTCGACTGCGTTATCCTTCACTGTGGCCACCATATCATCATTGATATCCTCAATCTTGGTTATATATGTGTCCACATCATCCTTGGTTACGGTATATTCCTTGGTAGTCTCTTTAATCTTGATACCGTAATTTTCAAGGTAAAATGTCTGATAATATTCATCAATTGATAATGTAATTTCGTCACCTACGGAAAGATTGTATGACGGTGAAGCACTGATCCAGAGATCCTTTACATGGCTGTCTTTGGATGTATTTTCAACATCAACGCTCGCATTTCCGTCAAGACCGCTGAATTTAAGTTCTACCGAATCAAATATATCAACTTCTTTAACAGAATCAAGGTCTTCTACCTCTACTTCATATGAATCAAATTTGATAATTACGTCTGCGGCTTCTACTTTATCTTCATCATAATCCGCATCGATGGTAATCGTGTCACCATTGGAAAGTTCGCTTGATTTGTCAACAGTAAGGCTTATTGCGTAATACACTGCCGAAGCCTTATTCTTGATTCTGTCGCTTGCGCTCTTTTCAGTCTTGCCCATTGCTTTAAGAGTTGCTGCATAGAAATCATCATAATTAAGCTCAACTTTGGCTGTGCCCATAGTATCATATCCGTCGAATTCGACTTCAATATAGCTTTTAAGATCTATTGTCTTACGTTCGATTTCTTTTTTATGTTTAACATTCTTAACAATAATAATGGCTGCCACAGCTGCAATAATTGCAACCGCAACTGCTACGGCAATGATTATTATAAGCTTCTTATTAACCGGTTTCTTTTCCTTCGGCTGTACAGGCGGCACCGGTGCTCCCTGCGGCATTGCATATCCGTTAGGTGCTCCGTAATTCATCTGTCCCTGTGGTACTCCGTTGAAATCCGGCTGCGGCTGTCCCTGCGGTACTCCGTTGAAATCCGGCTGTGGCTGTCCCTGCGGTATGTTGTTAAAGTCTGCCTGAGGTTCTCCCTGAGGTATGTTGTTAATGTCTCCCTGCGGTGCATTATTAATGTCTGCTGCCTGCGGTGTTTCTAATGGGCTTCCGCATTTAAAGCAGAATTTAGAACCTGCATTGTTCTCTGCTCCACAATTTTTGCAAAATGGCATATGTGAATCCTCCTTTTATATCCAGTTTAACAAAATAAACTGATAACATCTTACATCATTCGAGTTATTTCGTCAATAATAAATGTCCGTCGAAGTGCTATACCACATTCGACGGACACTCATAAATCCAATTCAGGTTGTTATGAATGTGTTGTATCTGAATCTGCGCAGCCGGCGTTCCATCCTGACAGCATTGTCAAGGTTTCTGAATGCACCAACCTGTACTTTATAGAGATTGTCAGAATAGATTATAAATGCAGGAAATCCGTCCGCCAAAGCCGAATTAAGCAGACGCTCGGCATTTTCCCTGTTGCGGAAAGCTCCTATCTGGACACGGTAAAGCTTACTGCAGTCGCATACATCATCCGGCTCATCTTTAATCTCCTCAAACTGTGCATACGGATCATCCGGCATATCGCCGGTCGTTCTGACCGGGACAGCAGAAACTGTATCATAATCTATAGTTGTTAATATTCCGGCCGCGATTGCATTGGCGATTGCATCAAAATCATCATCAAACTTCGCATTATCTTTATCGTTGTTAATAAATCCTGTCTCAATAAGGACCGCCGGCATTCTGGTTCGTTTGAGCACAACGAGATTGGGGCGCTCAACTATTCCGAGATCCTTAAAACCCTGTTCTACAAGATTATCCTGAATGTTGCGGGCTAATTTTTCTTTCTCTCCTCCATTACTGTATATTAAAGTCTGTGCGCCGGAAGCGGTATTGGGATTCTCTCCGGAATTTCTGTGAAATGACACAAAATAATCCGCTCCTGCATCATTGGCATCCGTGGCTTTTTTGAACGGAGTCTCATATATATCATCTGTTCTCGTATATACCACATCGACGCCCTTATTTTTAAGGATATCTCCAACGGCGAGGGCAAGCCTTAAATTATCGTCTTTTTCGTTACGGCCATTGTATACAGCACCCGGATCACTGCCGCCGTGTCCTGCATCTAAAGCAATCAGCATACTTTCTACCATCCTTTATATGTGATAACACATAAATTTATGATATAAAGTATGCTGAATATGATTAATCGTGATTATTTAAATACACCTAAGAGCCAGAGAGCGAGTAAAATTACCGCGATGCTTATTACCACCTTGATGACTGCGTTGATTATTATTTTACGTTTCTGTCCGGATGTTCTGATATCCTGTCTTAAATCACTCATAGATTACACCCTTTCGTATTTTACAAACTCATAGATGATATCAAAATAAGTTCTCTCGTCGCTGGTCTCTGTAATCTTCCAGCCCTCTTCCTTATCAAGATCCGGGAAATGTGCATCTGCCTGATATGCATAATCTACTTTCGTTATATGTGCTGTGCTGCATAAAGGAAGCATCTGTCTGTAAATTGATTCGCCGCCTATAACATACACATCATCATCCGCATAATCCCTGACTGCTTCTACTGCTTCATCAATACTATGTACAACAACAGCTCCCGGGACGCTGTAATTCATATCAGATGTGATAACCACATTCAATCTGTTCTTAAGCGGTGATTTATTAGGGAAACTTTCAAGAGTCTTTCTGCCCATGATAACCGCCTTGCCAGTTGTCGTCTCGCGGAACCATTTCTGGTCCTCCGGAATACGTACGAGAAGTTCATTCTTATATCCGATTGCCCAATTTCTGTCTACTGCTGCTATTAAATTCATATTACATATCCTTCCCAAAATCAGATTGCCACAGGAATGTTAAGCACCTGCGGGCCTGTTATATAATTATCAAGTGAGACATCATTACGCGTAAACTGATAAAAATCATGTACATCCGGATTCAGATGGAATGTCGGAGCATCATACGTCTCTCTTTTTATAAGTTCTTCTATTATAGGTATATGCCTGTCATAGATATGTGCATCGGCAATTACATGCACCAGTTCTCCGACATGCATATCACACACCTGTGCTATCATATGCACTAATACAGCATATTGGACCACATTCCAGTTACCGGCCGCAAGAATGTCCTGCGAACGCTGGTTGAGAATGGCATTAAGCGTAAGCTTGTCATCACCTTTTTTCTGGGTTACATTAAAAGTCATACTGTATGCACACGGGTAAAGATTCATTTCATGCAGATCCTGATGTACATAGATATTCGTCATGATCCTGCGGCTGAACGGATTATTTTTTAAATCATATAATACACGGTCAACCTGATCCATCATGCCTTCCTTATACTGATGTTTAACGCCAAGCTGGTATCCGTACGCCTTACCGATTGAACCGTCCTCATCAGCCCATGAATCCCAGATGTGGCTGTGAAGATCATGAATATTATTGGACTTCTGCTGCCATATCCATAATATTTCGTCCGTCGCGCTCTTAAGTGCTGTCTTGCGTAAAGTGATTATAGGAAATTCCTTACTTAAATCATATCTGTTGACTACGCCGAATTTCTTGATCGTATAAGCCGGAGTTCCGTCTTCCCAATGTGGTCTTACTTTCTCGCCTTCCGTGCTCACACCGTTCTCAAGAATGTCCTTGCACATATCAATAAAAACTTTATCTGCGTAACTCATCATTATCTCCTTCTACCGTATCTTATCTGCAATCTCTACCGGAGCATATGCCTTAACCGCAATGCCTTCCGCCGTATATTCCTCACTTAAGAGTTCTCCGTATTTTCTTATCAGCGATATCTTGCCGGCTTCACTGTAATCGAAAACTCTTTCAATATATACTTTATTCTCACGCAGGACTTCTTCAATGACTGCTTTAAGCTTATCAAGCCCGTCACCGTGCTTTGCGGAAATCCTGACCGTATGTTCCGCTCTTAAATCCTTAGCGTGTATTCCTTCAATAATCCTGTCAGTCTTATTAAATGCCGTAATTACCGGTTTATCGGATGCTCCGAGTTTATCAAGCGTATCATATACTGTATACATCTGCGCATCCATATCAGGGTTGGAAGCATCGACCACATGAATAAGCATATCCGCATATACCGCTTCCTCAAGTGTACTCTTAAATGCATCCACAAGCTGATGCGGCAGCTTACTGATAAATCCTACCGTATCCGTAAGAAGAACCTCCTGCCCGCTTTCAAGCGTAAGACTGCGTGTCGTCGGGTCAAGTGTGGCAAAAAGCTTATCCTCTTCCAGAACATCCGCACCCGTAAGTGTATTAAGTAAAGTGGACTTGCCTGCATTAGTATAACCTACGATTGCGATTACCGGAACTCCGGCTCTCTTACGCTGATTTCTGGTAAGTTCACGGTGTGTTACCACATCTGCAAGCTCTCTCTTTAACTGGGCTATGCGCTGGTGGATAAGACGTCTGTCCATCTCAAGCTTCGTCTCTCCGGGACCCCTGGTTCCTATTCCGCCTCCCAGTCTTGAAAGCGAACTTCTGAGTCCTACAAGTCTCGTCGCACGATATTTAAGCTGCGCCAGTTCAACCTGTATCTTACCCTCACCCGTATTCGCTCTTGCCGCAAAAATATCAAGTATTACAAGTGTCCTGTCCATAATCTTGACTTCAAGTGCCTCTTCCAGATTCGTCATCTGTGCCGGGCTCAGCTCATCATCACATATAATACCCGTTGCATCATACATATATATGGCATCACGGATCTCTTCTATCTTGCCCTTACCGACATATGTTCCCGGATGAATGGCTTCCCTGTTCTGTATTATCCGCGTCACAGTGACTGCTCCGGCTGTCGATGCAAGTTCTTCAAGTTCATCAAGCGAACGATCCGTATTATCATCATCCGACTGCCTGACCGCCACCAGTATAACTCTTTCTTCCGTCTGCTTTGTCTCTACCAAATCATTCACCTCAATAAGGTATCACTACCTTGTCATCAAAAAATCATATTCTTTACGTGCCGCTTTATCATTAGGATATGATTTAAGATATTCCTCAAAAGCATCTCTTGCCTTATCGTAATCATGCTTATATTCATAACATACAGCCTGATTATACATAAGACCCTGCATCGCATCACTGTCGCCAAGTTCTATTCCCGTCTCAATATATACAAGTGCATTGGCGTATTTGCCACGGTTGATCAGATATGCGCCATACTGGTTATATATGAATGCATCATTAGGATGCTTTCCGAGATATTCCTGATAAAGCTTATCGGCATCGGCATAATTCTCCATAGCCTCGTATGTCATGGCAAGATAATATGCCGCCTCGTTATTGCCATCCTTATACTCAGATTCAAGATATTCAACTGCCTTATCATAGTCACCGAGGTTATAATAAGTCTTGCCAAAAAGAAGATTATCCTTCTTATCCTTGTCAAGAAGACGTCTTAAATACGATTCCGCCCTCTCCGTATAACCACCATCCTTCAGGTTCGTATACATATTACAGTATGTTTCATAATTATCGCTTTCATAATCAAGGGATTTCTCATAATCAAGAACTGCATCATTCTCATCCTGAAGTTTGATATATGCACATCCTCTTAAAAAATACAATTCCGCTTTATCTGATTTGGAGGCACTTTCTATAAGCTTATCATATGTATCCACCGCGCCCTGATAATCGCCCTGTATATACTGGCATGAGGCATAATATTTGAGTGAATCCGTCCTGACCTGACCGGACTTATCCGAAAGTGACACCGCTTTATCAAAAGCTTCCATTGCGTCAGTATACTCACCGTTCCTGTAGTATACCACGCCCTTTCCCCTGTATGCATCGGCGCAATCCTGATCCAGCTCTATCGCACTGTCAAAAGAAGCCTGTGCATCATCATATTTCAGAAGTTCAAGCTGTGTCATTCCAAGGCTTACCAGATATGCCGTATTATTCGAATCAGCCTCAACCGCCTGTTTAAAATATCCGGCTGCCTTATCATAATCAGCCTCATTAAAACATTCCATTCCATTCTTATAATTCTTGTTAGCCGCTGCGTTGCATCCTGTAAGCACAACCGCAGAAACTGCACCTATAAGCGCAGCATTTATAATAAAACGCATTCTCATCGTATGTTCTCCCGCATAATGTAGTAAAAATTATTATAAAGTGGAACCCGTCCACGTAACTTTCCTTATTGATTGTATCATAGTGTTAAGGCTGCAACAAGAGTTAAATTTAAGTATTTTGGACTTCATCTTCTACTATATGATACTTATTTACAACCCTTGCCAATTTCTTCCCGACCGCCTGCGAAAGCACGGCAAGAAATATAACATTAGATACTGCATAAATAACCGTATACGGAACTGCCGATACGATTGCAGCACCGTAATAAGCCCATGACCATCCGCCAACAGCCCATATAACGGTATATATATCCATGAGAAATGAGAAAGCTATTCCGGCCGCAACAGCATATACCATAAGCGCAATCCTGCTTTTTTGAAGTTGTTTACCAGACAGGCCTGCCACCAGGCCGATAATTCCCCATACAAGCATCTGGAATGGTGTCCACGGTCCCTGTCCAAAGTAACAGTTCGATATAAGTGCCGAAAGCGCGCCGCAGATAAAGCCGGCATCCGCACCGAGATACATTCCGCAAAGAACGACCACCGCGGTAACGGGTTTAAATCCCGGAAGTGCTGCAAATACAAATCGTCCTGCGACACTCATTGCCGTCATCACTGCTATCAACGCTATTTTTCTGACATTCATCTTGCGATGTTCCATTATTACAAAACCTGCAGCACACGCCGCGATCACAACGCATACTACAATCAAAGCCATTGTTTTCATACTATATTTTACCTGTCATCCTGAGTAATATCATTTCCGTTGTAGTATAGAATATATTATCCGCACAGAATTCATGCGGTTTTTTATCACACACGATATTTCCATGTGACATCAGAAGCATCCTGTCCGATATTCCGGCCGCAAATTCTATATCATGAGTTATAATAAGTATGGCATGCCCATTTTCTTTAAGTTTAACAAGGCGGTCTGATATTTTCTCTTTCTCATAATAATCAAGTCCCTTGGTCGGTTCATCAAGTATCACCGCCTCCGGATCGGTCTTAAGTACCATATCAAGTGCGGCAAGCTGTTTCTCACCACCGCTTAAATCGTATGGATGCACGCCGTTATAGTCATCTTCCGTAAAGTGAAGTGTCACATCCTGAAAAAGCATTCCTATGTTCCTGTTCTTCCCGTATACTTTCACCTTGCCTGAATATGGTTTCAGTAAACCGCATGCGATCAGCGCAAGCGTGGATTTGCCGCAGCCGTTCTCTCCTAGAAGAGACACAATGCTTCCGCCGGTAATTTCAAGATTCAAATCATCTATAATCAGGCCTTTATTCCTGTCGTATCCAAATGATACATTTTTCATTTTAAGAATCACATCTTCCGAAGGCAAATCTTTAGTACGAATCTCCGGCATGCATATATCTGCGGTTTTCCCGTTCAGATGCCTTATCGCCTCCGCCTTCGTGAGTACCGGTTCATCCGATTTTACTGCGGAAGCGCAGCATGGCAGAAAACCAGCCATTTGCGGATTACGGCACATATCATGTGCCATCTGCCTCATCGGGCCGGATTGCACAAATCCATCATTAATGAATACAACTTTGTCGGCATTTGCAAATACCCTGTCCGTTCTGTGTTCTGCCATAATTACCGTAATTCCGTACTCACGGTTAATATTACAAAGAAGATCCGCAACACGGTCCGACATAATCGGGTCCAGCATGGAACACGCCTCATCAAGTATAAGAATCTTCGGGTTGGCAGCCATGGCACATGCGATGTTAAGTATCTGTTTTTCACCGCCCGAAAGCTTATCGACTTCTTTATCAAGCATGCCGCTGATTCCAAAATACGCTGCCGTCTCAGCTATGCGCGTTCTGACATAATCTCTTGATGCATTTCCGGCCGAAGCGGCGAACTCAAGTTCAGTATATACTTTATCACACACTATCTGGTTATCCGGATTCTGCATCACATACCCGGCATCCGTTCCGGCTTTCTCCTTAAGCAGCTTTAACAACGTGGTCTTACCGCTTCCGGTCCTGCCGCATATGAGAACAAATTCGCCCTGTGCTATATCTATGCTTCCGCCTTTTAATATTTTTTTGTACCGGATGTCCTCAATGTATATATTTTCCACTTAACATTCTCCTTAATCATATATATTTCAGGTATACCAAGATAAATAAACTGTACACAGATTCTGTATCCGTGCGGCAGCAGCCACATAATCTGTGATAAAATGATAATCACCATAAGTATCACATCACGCTGTTTAAATCCGGTTCCCATGCGCGTATACATATGCCGGTCACATCCACGCATGATCATAACGTCTGCAGTGTCCATCGAATTTTCCAATGCCCATGTAAAAACCGCCGATGATATTTTTAACATTCCTGCGGTATTCTGCGTCTGCGCGGCCTTCCCGTTGATTTTAACGGCTTCTTCCACCTTCCGGAAACGCTTTATATACCTCGGAATAAGTCTGGTCACCATGGACATAAGCAACGCTGTCTTTGGCATTTTTCTTAACATTATCATTATTTTCTCACCCGTAAGCGAGCGTGAAAAAGCACCGAACCACACAACCGCAGCTGCCATCATGAGTCCCGTTACAGCGCCGTACCTGACAGCCTCAAGTGTTATTGCACGGTTATTGATAAACAACAGTTCCGTATTTCCCTGATGTGATGTGAGTGCATTCATCAATGTCATCACTAAGATAAGTACTACAGAAAAACCAACACGTCCGGCAGGGAACTTCCGTTCATAAATCCCCACTCTTATCAGACCTGTGAGCAATGCTGCGGCTGATAACAGCGGATCCATGATTACCATAAACGGCACTATGGCTGCCATGTAATATATAAAAAGCAATCCCGGATTAAAATCATCGAACCGCCTCATAGTCACCTCCGTCAGTGTATATCCACTCAACCACATCTCCTTCATGTATCTCATATGATGCGCACGACACATCGGGCATTATGCCGTTTACATAATATGTCCATCCGGACATGCTTCCATGATCAAATTCAGCCAGACCGTCTATACTCCGGACATATATCGTTCCGGCCGTTCTGCTGCCTGTGTAATCTATATTTATTCTGTCTTCCGATACCGCCTTAAGCAGCTGGTCAAAAACCGTATCTCCGTCCGATATATATACCTGTGTGGTGCTAAGTATAACCTCATCATAACCTTTTATTGTTATCTGTGATACATAATCGCCATTCTTTCCTGTTTTATAATGCTCGCTTACAGTCTCAAATTTGGAAAGAGATACCGCCAGTATAAGCAATGCACAGATTATGCCTGTTATCCCTGCACGTTTCAGATTTATTTTCTTAAAAGCCGCCATTATGATTATTATCAGTAATAATACTATTATAATTGCAGATATAATTATGGTCTTGATTGTCCTGCCGCTTATTTCTCCGTCATTTTCACCAGAATCCGGTATATATTCTGCGTCAGGGGTTTCTGTTTCCTTACGGTTATCCGTTGTGCTTCCTTCCGGCTGTGTTCCGCCTGATGTTGTCTCGTCATGGGCCGGTTCCGTAATGTTTTCATCAGTTGTCTCATTCTCCGTAACTTCATGAACTCCGGTAATCTCCTGCGTGTGCTCTGTTGCAGCAATACTGCCGTCACAGGAATGATGAGGCTCAGTTTTTGCCGGCTGTTCCGGTGATGGTTTCACGTCCGGCTGTGTTTCTTTCTGTACCGGTCTTGATTGAATATTTCCGTACCTGTATATAAAGGTACCGTGTTTCTCATAATTATCTGCACACACTAGTGCTCCGAGAGCCTGCGTCGTAGCAAGAGCATTGGGCTTACCATCCTTTGTGTGCGAGAATGCTCCTTTGGATGTCCGGTATCCCATAAGTGCATCAAGTACGGTGTGACCGTTCTTAATAAATCTTGTATCTGTTCTGTAATCTATATTTAAAGCGCACAATGCCATAAGCACCTGCGCAGTGCTTTCACTGTTATTTACTCCGTAACTGGCATATCCCGCATCATCCTTCTGCAGAGAAGCAAGACGCCCGACACCTTTTTGTATATTATCTTCATATCCGTATGAGCGCACTGCCGAGAGTGCCTGAAGAGCCATGGCCGTCACATCCGCATCGGAATACGCTCCGCTTAAGTTCCAGCCGCCGTCAGCCATCTGCAGACTTACAAGGCTGTCCGCTATCTCGGTTATCCTGTCGGGTGACACATAATCATTGCTGGCTGCTAACATAAGACCGTATATTGTACTCATTATGCCACCCGTTCCGGTCTTGTTGTTAATGGTATCTATAATAAAATTCCTGTCATATCCAAGACATGCTTTAACAAGTCCGATTCTCTCATAATCGGTTGCTTTAAGTTTTCCTGCCGATTCAAGATATTTGTCCAGTGCAGTATTATAAGCTTCGTAATCAACAGTAATTCCATACTGTTTCATGTATATTACAAACCAGTCCGCACCGTTTCCGGCATAAGGAATAAGACCGGAGTTGTAATACGATTCATAATCGGAAGCTCCGGCCTGTTCAATCTCATATTTCCATATATCATCTGTAACACTGCGAAAGGCACCCGCAGCATTCAGCACAAATGCCGTAACCACAAGGGTTACGGCCGTGACTGCGCTTACAATTAAGTGCTTAATTTTCATTTACTTTTTTCTCTTTGACTGCAATTACAACGGTGCATGCAGCAAATGCCGCACACAGTGCATATATCATAACCATGGATGAATCTGCTGCTCCAACATCTCCTTTATCGTCAATGTTATCTGCTGCTTCAACAGTTACCGTGTAATCCGGTTCAAGTGCAAGTACAAGCGGTGCTCCGTTCTCTGCTGTTTTCTCTACCGCAAGCTTATGTTTACCTGCAGTAAGTTCTTTTCTGGCAATAGTGATCACTCCGTCATCACCCGTAGTATACTCTGTGTAATTCTTATCGTCCGTATACCACCTGACTGTCATGCCTGCAACCGGATTGGTAACAACTGATGCATTCCATTCGGCATCATATACGGTATCAGCACTTGTAAATTTGATTATGCCGTCCGCAATCTTTGAAACATCTGCCTCAGGTTTCTGGAAACCTGCACCGTAAGGATCTGCGAAATACAATACAACGCTGTCTCCGTCCTTAAGTGTTATGCCATCCATACCAACATTCGGTTCAGCTTTGTTAACCATGAGCATCCAGCCTGACATGTCGCCATGTGATCCCTCATCGATTCCGTTGAGTGATGACAGATAATTTCCATACTGACTTTCCGTGATAGTCATTGTAATATCATCGGATGCAGCATCAAGCTCCTTTAATACATCTGTAAGTGTGGTTGAAGTTGTTTCAAATGTATCATAATAGATATTGCCTGATACGCCTTCGATTCTGAACTTAACCTTGATTGAGGCATCATCGGCCGAAACAAATGCTGCCATCATTGATACGGTAAGCATCAATGTCACAATAAATGCTGTTATTTTCTTCATTGTGTCCTCCTGTAAAAAAAATAATATAAAAGGCACCCTCAGGGTGCCTCACTAAACAGACCTGCATGAATCCACGCCGGTCCGGTTTAATGCGGTATACTTTTCCCTGCCCAAAAGTCATTCCACACGCACCTGCATACGCAGGCGCACGTACATATACGACGAGCGATCTGACTTGCAATTAATGCTTACAGTTATGGCTGTAGTTCCGGATTCACACCGGATTCTCTCCTGAATTCCTTATAAAGTGGAATTTTCTTCGTATATGTTTAAATTGTAAAATATTATCTATGCAAACAATCCGCTCTCACCAATTACCTCTGCGATATGAACAAGTTCCTCGCATGGTTTGACGAGTGCAAAACGTATGTATCCTTCTCCCATAGGTCCGAATGCCGTACCCGGTGTTCCGATAACTCCGGCCTTGTCCATCAGCGCTTCGCAGAATGACCAGGATGTATATCCTTCCGGAACCGGAAGCCATACAAACATTGTTCCGTGTGAATCGGGAACATTCCATCCTATTTTACGCAAAGCTCCAAGGAAAGAATCCCTGCGCTTCTGATATTCCATGCACTGGGCCTTAACACCGTCACGCGGACCGGTAAGCGCTGCTATCGCTGCTTTCTGGACCGGATATGACATGCCGAAATCATACTGGCTTCTGAGAAGCTTCAGGCTGTCAATGATTGATTTGTTACCTATACAGAATGAAATTCTGAAACCGGTTACATTAAATGACTTGGAAAGCGAGAAAAATTCAACTCCGACTTCTTTTGCTCCCGGTATCGACAGGAACGAAAAGCCCTCCCTGCCGTCAAAAATTATATCCGAATACGCATTATCGTTAATTATGAAAAAACCATATTTCTTAGCATATTCAATCATCTTGACATACATTGATTTAGGTGCTGCCGCACCGACCGGATTGGACGGATATGACAAAACAATATATTTTGTTCTCCTAAGTACGTCCTCAGGTATATCCTCTATTACCGGAAGGAAATCATTTTCCTTGACAAGCGGGTAGTACACGATCTCGGCTTCGCCAAGATATGAACCGGCTTCAAATATCGGATATCCCGGATCCGGCAGAAGCACTACATCCCCCGGATTACATACTGCCATTCCGAGATGTCCCATACCTTCCTGTGTTCCGTGCACACCGGTTATCTCATCAGAACTTATCGTAACACCGTATCTATCCTTATAATATGATACAACCGCATCAAGCATCTGCGGCATATCCACCAATGAATATTTATAATTATCCGTATCCTGTACAGCCTCCGTCACAGCATCCATTATATGCTTTGGCGGTTTAAAATCAGGTGTTCCCACTGAAAGATTGTATATGGTACGTCCTTCTTTGACAAGCTTGTCCTTTTTCTCATCGAGGGCGGCAAATATTCCCGTTGTAAAATGTTCAAGCCTCTTGGCACATTTATATTCCATTATACTGACTTCCTTTCTGTCTCTTTTGTGATTGTACACTAAGAGCGTCCCTTTTGCAATCATCAGATTATACAAAAATAGGGACGCTCACGATAGCTTTAAACTATTTTATTATCATATATCCATACCGGACTCTTTGATATCTTCTTCCCAGTTATCATATGCAGGGTCTTCCCTGTGATCCGGAAGATTATATTTTTCCGACAGATACTTTGCAAGGTATGATGAAACTTTCTTGGCTCCGAGAAAATTAAGATGGTTACCGCCGTCTTTTGTCTCGGTCTTCCAGTCAATATTCAGTTCATCCTGCATCAGATTCATATCGAGAAATTCAAGGTCATACTCTTCTGAAATTTTCTCAATAGCATTATGCTTTGCATAAGTCCAGTTATCCGGTGACGGAACACTGACAAGAAGCAGTGTACCACCATTGGCCTCAACGAGTTCCTTGATTTTCTTAAGGTAATGCTCCGCATTTGCTCCCGTGCCTGCAACTTCATCTGTCTTCTTCATCCATTCGCCGCCGTTGTACGGTTCTGTTCCCGTTCTGTAGCGGAATCCTTTAAGAAGTCCTTCGTTCTTATCAATATGTCTAAAAATCTTGAGTGGTACAAAGGTTTTCCATCTGTCATGGTACTTAAGGACAGGTACGACTCTTGAAAAAGTATTCATAACTTTATCCGAATCATCCTCAGCAAGTCCTGAAAATCTGAAAAAACAATTAGTCTCCAACACAACAACCTTCGGCGACTGCGTCTTAAATGACTCCTGCAGGAGCACATATGTATCGCACAATCTCTGAAGCGATGTTCCGCAGACATAGGAAGTATATCCCTGCTCCGAGTACATCTGCAACGGATTGAATGCCGAATAACTTTCACTGTCTCCTAAAAACACCAGATCCAGTGACTGTTCTGCCTCTTTGTTGAAATCTTTTGTCTTTTTATCAACTCCGACCGCATTATATACATCACTTTTTGGTTTCAATACAATCGATGTCACGGCAAGTATTATGGCAAGTCCTGTCATAAACCCAACCGCACGCAGAATCTTCTTTAACATATCTTAACCCTTTCTACAGGTTAGTATCCGGCATAAATAAGGTCAACCGCTGTATAACCGCTTCCATATGCGCCGAAAATAATCACAAGCATAATCGCCGCATACCAGAATACCCATCTCGCCGGAATAACCCAGCCCGATACTTTACGTCTAATCTCTATGTTTTTCTCTTTAAGTGCACCGACAATCGTCACAAGAATAATACCTACAGCGACAACCGGTATATCATATCTGTCCATCTTAAGCTGAAATATGCTTGATGTAAGTTTGCTGATGTGGAAGTCTGTAAAAATTCTTCCGAACATCTTAAATCCATCCTTAAGCGAAGCCGCATTGAAGAAAAGTTCTCCAGTAACAACTATTATGAAAAGCTTGATTGCGCGGAAAATTCTGAATCCGACGCTCTCCATATTTATGTGTAATTTCTCGGTAAGTTTCTTAAGCGGTTCTTCAAGTATATTTTCTATGAAAATAAGTACAAAATAGTACATTCCGTAGAAAATAAATGTCCAATTGGCTCCATGCCACAATCCGTTACTCAGCCATACACAGAACAATGCTGCCGTAGGCGCCACGAACTTGCTGACATTACGTCCGCATCTTTTCTTAACCTTCTTGGCAAAATTCTTTACCGGTTTGGCAAGCGATACCGGGTAGAATATATAATCCTTAAAGAACGTACCAAGTGTAATATGCCATCTGCGCCAGAAATCACCGGCATTCTTGGCAAGGAACGGCTGTCTGAAATTCTCAGGCAGTGTAATTCCGAAAATCTGGCCGCTTCCGATTACAATATCCATACATCCCGAAAATTCCATATACAACTGGGTCACATAACAAATTGCACCAAAAAGTGCAATCGAACCGTCAAGATTGGCATAATTGCCAAATATGTATTTAATGGTCGGATATATTCGGTCCGCAACTACTATTTTCTTAAACAATCCCCAGAGTATTCTCTGGTAACCGAATTTAAGGTTATCAAACTTAATGGATTCGCCTGAATAAAGTGCGTCCGCTGTCTCATGGAATCTCGCAATCGGTCCTTCCATCGTCTGTGGGAAAAAGCTCAGATAAAGTGCAACTTTGGCAAAATTATGTTCAGCTTTCTGTGTTCCCCTGTACACATCTGTAAGATATGATATAATCTCAAGTGTGTAAAACGAAAGACCGATAGGAATCATAAACCTGATCGGTTTATATGTCCAGTCAACTTTAAAAATATTAAGTATATCGGACAATGTCTGTCCGAAAAAATTAGTATATTTAAGTACAACGAGCACCGCAAGGTTTAATAAAATACCCAATGCAAGCACGCGTCTTTTTTTCTTGGTAACAAGCTTATTGCTAAGTCCGCCCGGATTAAGAGCAATCTTCTCAAGCCACAATCCTATAAAATAGGTAATAAGTGAAGCACAAACCAGATATATAATCAGTTTGCCGCTGAACAGCCAGAAAAATACAATATCCGCTGCCAATATCACGGCAAATCTGATTTTCTTAGGAAATACCTGGTAAAGAAGAATGACAATAGGCAAAAAGACAGCAAAATAAGCTATCGTATGGTATGCCATTATCTTACTCCTCTTCTTTAAGTCTGCAAATCATCTTCCAAAGACTTTCTGCTGAGTTGAAATTCTCTGCTACAAGTTCTGCCGGTGATACTTCAATATCGAATGCATCCTCGATTTCAGACACAAGTGATAATATTCCGAATGAATCAAGAATATGATCATCAATAAGTGTCTTACAATTAGCATAATCAACGCCCGGCTGAATATCCTCCAGAATCTCTAATAACTCTTCCATCTTTATCCCTCCATCTGTGAATTTATAACATCGGTTCCCATCGGCTTACGCGCAACGGTAAAACCGCTATTATCTGAATAAAATACTATCTGTGGCAGTTCCCTGCTTAAGAATAGTGCCATACATTCGGTAACCGAATAAGCTCCGCAGCTTTCAAATACGAAAAAATCTCCCTTGCTTATATCGGTAAATTCGATGCCTCTTAAGATTACATCATTAACCGTACACAGTGACCCACATATGTTCCACGGCTTTGGTTCTGAATTATTCTCTGAGACAAGCTTCATATGCGGTTTCTTCATTCCCATACTCTGTCCGTAGTAATTAAGCTGATGGATTCCTCCGTCCACTATTGCATAATTAACTCCGTCAGTATGCTTAACATCCATTACAGATGTAATATAGTATCCGCAGCATGTAGCAATGTATCTGCCCATCTCTATAGTAATATGACGGAAGTTCACTATTTTGTCAAGCAAATCCGCCAATTCATCAAGCTCACCGGCCTCGTCCACAGGCTTATCGCTCTCGAAATAAGTAACCGGAAGTCCCGGTCCGTACTCGAGTTCTTTAAGTTCAAATCCGTATTTGTCCTTCAGTTCTCCGGCATATTCATCAAGCATGGCAAGTTCCTTTTCCACTTTGGAGAGCTTCTTCTGCGTACCTGAATAATAATGAAGTCCGTATAACTCAAGATGTTTGTCATCCGCAATCTCAGATGCGATATGTTCAAACATATCCTTGTCAACACCGAACTGGTTGCCGCTTGAAAGCCTTATGATAACTTTAATATCGGTCTGCTGTTCGGCACATACCTTTGAAAGTATATCATAATGTTCCTCAGATTCAATGGTAAAAATACCCTTTCCTCCGGAAAGCTTCATGATTCTGTCCATGGACTCATGTGTCTTATTGACTCCCGACACCACTATTTTCTTGGGATCTATTCCCATTCTGTGGCAGATTTCATATTCTCCCGGAGAGCACACTTCATATTTGTCGACGTATTCATTCATCGGCTTAATAAGAAACGGGTTTGCCTTCATTGCATAACAGCACTGCGCACTCTTTACGCGCTCCTTGATCATCATAACACGCTCTTTAAGCTTATCCAGGTCAAAAATATAAAGCGGCGAACCGAATTTGTCTCTTGCTTCTTTAATAATATTAAGCTCCATGTCTGCCTCCCGCTCTGTACTGTTCCTTAAGGAATGCCCTGTCAAGCTTACCGTTCTTGGTAAGCGGCATCTCTTCGACTTGCATAAATACATTCGGCACCATAAATTCCGGTACCTTGGTCTTAAGTTCGTCAATTATATCCTTACGCTCTACATTTCCGACATAGAACGTTACTATTTTGTTCTTGACATCATCGAAGAAAGTACATGCTCTCTCC
Source organism: Butyrivibrio sp. CAG:318 (assembly GCA_000431815.1). Lineage (GTDB taxonomy): Bacteria > Bacillota > Clostridia > Lachnospirales > Lachnospiraceae > Eshraghiella. The sequence continues at coordinate 84,428 of FR889242.1, forward strand.
ACTCCGCATACGGCGTTGATCGCAGAATCTATCTCTTCAAGTTCTATTCTGTGTCCCATATGCTTAATCTGGAAGTCCTTACGTCCCGCAAAATACATAAGCCCGTCTTCACCATATGAAGCCAGATCTCCGGTTCTGTATATTATCTCCGGATAACATTTGTTAAGCGGGTTCTGTACGAATGCCTTATCCGTCATCTCCGGATTGTTATAGTAACCTAACGCAAGTGCCGTTCCCGCAACACATACTTCACCGGAAACTCCTGCCTGTGTTATAAGATTATCATCCTCATCAAGAAGGAACACTCTCTCATTAGGAAATGCCTTACCCATCGGGAGCTTGTCATCATCCGAATATTCTCTGTCAAGGATGTGATATGTGCAGTTACATGTAATTTCTGTCGGTCCGTAAAGATTGACAAACATTGCATCAGGATAATAATTTCTCCATGCATTAAGCTGTTTTATCGGCATCATCTCGCCGCTGAACATAATTTTATTAATTGCCGACGGAACTTTATATTTAAGTCCGTGAAGTCTGTTAAGCAGGCAAAGTGCCGATACAGCCCACACAAGTGTCGTTACCCCGTTATTGTCAAGCATATCGACAACATTATTAGGGAACATAAAATATGCTTTCGGTATGATTACAAGCGTTGCTCCGGTCTTAAGGCATGAATAGATATCCTTAACCGACACATCAAAGTCAAACGGTGCCTGGTTACCCATTACATCCTTATCCGTAATACCGAATATTTCCGTAAAATTATCTATAAAATCAATAACAGAGCGGTGGCAGATAACAACGCCCTTAGGCACACCTGTCGAACCCGATGTAAAAATACCGTATAACGGATCGGTATCTATGCTCTGCTTTCTTATTGATTCAAGTATCTCTTCATTCAAATCAGACGGAATATCAGCCATCATAATTGTCCTGCCTGCATATCCGGACTCATCAAGTTTGTCCTTATGCTCCTGCGTAGTGACAACTATCGACGGAGACAATACACCAAGTATCTGCTGTATTCTCTGTATTGGGAATGACGGGTCAATTAACACATAAAAACATCCCGCATACACACTTCCCATAAATACCTGAAGCACATCAACACTCTTTTCCGCAAATACCACGATCGGGTTACGCGGTGCTACCTCTCCCGCAAAATATGTACCAATCTGTCTTGCCCTGAAGTAAAGCTCGCTGTATGTACATCTGGTTTTCTCGTCTATGGCCGCTGTTTTATCAGGGAACTTCTCATATGAGCGTTCCAAATATTCTAAAACATTATTCATCTTTTCCTCCCATATTTATCGCTTTTTATCACTGTACTATTTCAACTAGTACACCTAACAAGTGTAATATACCACCACTGATATATGCTGTCAACATATTTCTATTGAAAACACAGATAAAACACAAATCGGGAATGCATAAATATAACTGACTGCATTCCCGATATCTTATGTATAACTATATTCTGCTAGGTTGTAAATGCCTGAATTGCATTTTCAAGTTCTTTGGCTTTCTCTGTAAGTTCCTCCGCTCTGATACTTAACGCCTCAACCGCACTTACTTCTGCCTGGACCGTATCCTTGACCGTAGTCGTGGATGCGCTCGTCTCTTCGGTAACGGCAGCGATATTCTTAATGGTATCAAGCACATTATCCTTGCTTTCGGCAATTGAACGCATGCCTGTGAGAATTTCGGTTATCTCACCCAAAAGTTCATCGAACTGTGTACCTATTCTGCCAAACATATCAACTGTTCCGTTAAGTGCCTTAGACTGGCTCTTAAGCATTTCCCCGGCGTTACCGGCAGATTCCGCTGTCTTGATAGTCTGGTTCTGGATGTTCTTAATGATACTCTCTATATCTTTGACTGCTGCAACAGACTGATCAGCAAGCTTTCTTATTTCATCGGCTACAACCGCAAATCCTCTTCCTGCTGCTCCTGCTCTTGCTGCTTCAATAGAAGCATTGAGTGAAAGCATGTTAGTCTGTTTTGCAATTCCGTTAATTGTCTCAATAACACTTCCGATATCAGCTGACTTGCTTTGCAATTCACGGATATCCGTAATGATCGTTCCTGTAAGCTCAGCTGTTGAAAGTGACTGTACTTTCAAATCAGCAACAACCGTTGTTCCTTCTTCAACAATTGTTTTCGTTGATTTGGCAACATTGCCGATAACTTCTGCTTTATTGGTTATGGCATTAATGCTTTCCGCAAATGCCTCCATCTGATGATATCCGTTATCCGTATCTTCTACCTGTGACACTATTCCGGCATCCATATCGGACATTGCAACCGAAACATTCTTAATAGAATCATTGATATATGCTGCCGCATCAGAAAGTTCTCCTGCCGCATCAGATACATTACGTCCGAATCCCGCAACATCGGTAACCAGTCCGCGTATCTTGCCGATCATTTCATTCGTGTCATCAGCCATAACACCAAATTCATCCTGACGCTTTAATTTAAGTTTGGCTGTCAGGTCACCACTTGCAACTTTACGGAATGACTTGGAAAATTCCCTGGTAGCTTTAACAATTCCGCCTGCTGTGTATAATCCGATAAGCATTGCCGCTATAGTTCCGATTATGACAAAAGCAAATGTAAGTATCTTGATAAGTGTTACCGACTTAAGTATATCGGACTCAGGTATTACACAGCATACCATAGCGCCCGTGTCTCCCACCTTGGAATATACAAAGAGCTGCTTCTTTCCGTCAAACTTAACGTATTCGCTGCCCTTTTCATCTTCGCCGTTAACTGCTTTTTCCCAGAATTTTTCTCCCGCAAAAACGCTGTCAACATTATCTTTCTTGGAAGCAATCGTCTCTCTTCCGTCCGCTGTAACAAATGCCGCAAATGTATTATCGCTTACAACCGCTGCATCAAGTGAATTCTTAACTTCCGATGCTTTAAGGTCAAAAACAGCAAATCCTTCTCCGTCCGAGAATCTTCTTATGAAATAAGCCGCATAATCTCCCGACTTGAGTGACATCGCACCATCAATATATTTATGTTCACCATACCATCCTTTGGTTGCATACTCATTCTCACTCCAGAATTTGCCTTCATCTGATGCAAGAAAATCTTCATATGAGAGCGAACCGCCTCCCGTATTCTGGATTGTCATTATCGGCTTGCCAAGCTTTCCTATAAGCATCGCATCCTTAACGCCTACAGCGCTCTGGGTGAGTGTATTCATAACCGATGATATATTATTAAAGTAATCAGCAAAACTTGCTGCATCCTTCTCATTATAATTCATATAGTAATAAGCAACATTATTGTCAACTACAAGCTGATTGGCACGGCTTACCGTATCCGACATTATGAGATTAATGTAACTTGCACTGCTGTCAATCGTATTCTCTGCAGTTGACTCATAGTTCTTGACTATAGTGGCCTTAGCTGTGCTGTATGATATGATTCCCAAAAGCACAAGGAATATTACCGGAATTATAAATGATACAACAAGTCTGAACTTAATCTGCTTGGTAAATGGTCTGCTCTTATCCTGACCCGTAAATGCGGTTTTGGCAAACTTCTTAACCAGTGCTTTAAATCCATGTTTCTTAGGTCCGGCTGCCTGTGGCTGTTCAGGCACTTCTGTTGCAGCTTCCTGTGGCTGTTCCGGCACTTCTGCGGCGGTTTCCTCTGCCTGCACATCTTCAGTTTCCGGCTGTTCTGTCTCCGGTTGCACTTCTTCCATCGGGGATTCCGCTTTCTTCTTATGTTTCTTAAGTTTCGGCTCTTTAGGTGCCTTAGGTGGCTTCGGTGGCTTAGCTTTCTTCTCTCTTTTTACTTTAGGTTTCTTACCGGCAGTCTCTTTTGTCTCCTCCGCAATTCCTATTACTATATCCTCCGGTATGTTTTCTGTATTTAGTTCTTTATTTTCCTGTAAATTCTCGTCCATACCCGTAATCTCCTTCTCCTATGTCACATATAGATAATTTTATTTTACTCCATGCATGGCATTTATAGACATAGTAATAATTGCACATGTAGTATATTGTTTTTTGGACATTGCACGCAACGGATGCACCTACACCCCGGCATAAGCCCTCTGGCGGCACGCTCTTGCTTGGCTGCACGCGCAACGGATGCTAAAATCTGCCTTTGGCAGATTAAGCACCGGCGTGTGCAGACAGCCGCAGTGGGCTTATGTCGGGGTGTTTATGTATTCGTTGGCCGGATGGAGCTGTAAGGGCGATTTGAGAGGTTAATATAATTCACGCGGCGCTAGTTTTCTCATCTTCACGGGTATATACGCGCGGATTTTTCTCCTGTACCTCTAAAAATATATGTATAAGATGTGTATTTTTTTTGGAACATGTTGTTTGTCTATTCATGGCAGATTTGATATAATATTTGGCGGTATAGTTTCCGGCAAATTGTCCGGATGCTTGAATTTACATTTTTTACTGCCCGTTGACAAGGGCAGTGTTATATAGGAAAGGAGTTTTTATGGCATCAAAAGATTGCATTGAAAAACATGAGCTCACAGATGAATATCTTGAGAAAATGAACGCATACTGGCGTGCAGCGAACTATTTGTCGGCAGCACAGCTCTACATGCTTGACAATCCTCTTTTAAGAGAGCCTCTTACAAGAGAGCAGGTTAAGAAAAAAATCGTAGGACACTGGGGAACAGTTCCGGGTCAGAACTTCGTATATACACACCTTAACCGTGTTATTAAAAGATATGACCTCGATATGATTCTTATCTCAGGTCCGGGACATGGCGGAAACTTTTTCGTGGCAAACTCATATCTTGAGGGAAGCTACAGTGAAGTTTATCCGAATGTGAGTCAGGATTATGAAGGAATGAAGAAACTTTGCAAGCAGTTCTCATTCCCTGGCGGTATCTCAAGCCACGTTGCACCGGAAACACCGGGTTCAATTAACGAGGGTGGTGAACTTGGATATTCAATTGCACATGCTTTTGGTTCCGTTTTCGATAATCCGGATCTTATCACAGCATGTATCGTCGGAGACGGCGAGGCTGAAACAGGTCCTCTCGCCACAGCATGGCATTCAAATAAGTTCCTTAATCCGGTTACTGACGGTGCGGTACTTCCAATCCTTCATCTTAACGGATATAAGATTAACAACCCTACTGTTTTTGCACGTATCTCACATGACGAGGTTGAGAGTTTCTTCCACGGATGCGGATGGAAGCCGTATTTTGTTGAGGGCGATGATCCTATGACAATGCACAGACTTATGGCTGAGACACTTAACACCGTTATCGAAGAGATTAAGGAAATTCAGCGTAAGGCAAGAGAAGAAGGATGT
>FR889242.1:89742-110656 GCA_000431815.1 Butyrivibrio sp. CAG:318
AAAGGCAAGAAAAGAAGGATGTAAAGAGCGTCCGTTCTGGCCTATGATCGTACTTCGTACACCTAAGGGATGGACAGGTCCTAAGGTTGTTGACGGACTCCAGATCGAAGGCAGCTTCCGTGCACATCAGGTACCTATCATGATGGACAAGCCTGAGCACCTTGAACTTCTCAAGAACTGGTTACTCAGCTACAAACCGGAAGAACTTTTTGATGAAAATTACAGACTTATCCCTGAACTGCGCGCACTCTGCCCTGAAGGAGATGCACGTATCAGCTCCAACCCGCATGCTAACGGCGGTAAGCTTTTACGCGACTTAAGACTTCCTGACTTCACCAAGTACGCTGTTGAAGTTAAGAAACCTGGTGAGACTATCGCGCAGGATATGCTTGAACTCGGCGGATATGTCAGAGACGTATTCAGACTTAATGAAGAGTCCAAGAACTTCCGTATCTTCGGACCGGATGAGTCTATGTCAAACAGACTTTACAAAGCATTTGAAGCTACCAACAGAGACTTCAATGCAGAGATTATACCTACTGATGACTGCCTTGCAAAAGACGGACGAATCATGGATTCATACCTCAGCGAGCATATGTGCGAGGGATGGCTTGAAGGTTACCTTCTTACCGGACGTCACGGTTTCTTCGCAAGCTACGAAGCATTCATCAGAGTTGTTGATTCAATGGCAGCACAGCATGCTAAATGGCTTAAGGTATGTAATTCACTTCCTTGGAGACAGAAAATTGCATCCCTCAACCTTATCCTTGCATCCAATGTATGGCAGCAGGATCACAACGGATTTACACATCAGGATCCGGGATTCCTTGACCACATCGCTAACAAAAAAGCAGATGTTGTACGTATGTATCTCCCACCTGATGCAAACTGCCTCCTCTCATGCTTTGACCACTGCATCAAGAGCAAAAACTATGTCAACGTAATCGTTGCATCAAAGCATCCTAGCCATCAGTGGCTTACAATGGAGCAGGCCGTTAAGCATTGTACACAGGGTGTAAGTATCTGGGAATGGGCAAGCAACGACCAGGGCGAAGAGCCGGATATCGTAATGGCTTGCTGCGGCGATACTCCTACACTTGAGGCACTTGCTGCTACAACAATCCTTCGTGAGAACATTCCGGAGCTTAAGATCAGATTTGTCAACGTAGTTGACCTTATGAAACTTGAGTCACATGAGAGACATCCTCACGGACTTACAGATGCTGATTTCAACGCTCTGTTTACCAAGGATAAGCCGGTTATCTTCGCATTCCATGGTTATCCTACACTTGTACATGAGCTTACTTACGGAAGAGCTAACCATAACATCCATGTATACGGATACCATGAAGAAGGTACTATTACTACTCCGTTTGATATGCGTGTACAGAACAAGATTGACCGTTTCGACCTTGTTAAGTCAGCACTTAAATATCTTCCACAGCTTGGCAACAGAGGTTCATTCCTCACTCAGAAGATGAATGACATCCTCGTTGAGCACAAGGCTCATATCTCTGAATACGGAGAAGACCTTGAAATTGTAAGAAACTGGGAATGGAATTTATAAAATAAAACTAAAAGTAAAGGGCGCGGAACAAATCCGTGCCCTTTTTTATCCCGCACCATCAGCAAACGGCAAACATTTACTTCTATCTTTTGTATATACAGTATGACTAAAATATTCAACCTGCTTTTCCTTTATGTGAATTACACTTGCATCATTAATCCTGTACTTTAGATTTTGTATCTTATCTTATAAATATAATACCTTAATGACAAATTGTTTACTTTCATATATACTATCAACAATACTGCAAGCAAAACTGGAATAACAATTCTTGTTATCAATAATGCCGTGATACCAAATCCTGCATATGTAGTAAAATCACCGTTCGTATCGATATCTATATACATAGTCCAATATAAGTTTGCAATTACAGTAACCAAGCCGCATAACAATGTTCCAAAATACTTTCTTTTCCATAACCATACAAGTGCAAGTATTGACATACGACTATCGTTATTCTCTGCAATTGTTTTCTGTTGCTGACATCCAATATATATTTGGTCAACTTGCAGGTATTCAACAACTGATATTCTATTTTTTTCATTGCCAATCAAAGCCTTTTATTTTTTCTACAAATCTTCTTCTCATATTCCAAACAACGTCATATTTGCCAATGTCCATACTCTTAAGGATATTTTCACGATAAATCTGGTTGTTATGTTCATTTAGTATTAATCTGCTGAGGCTTTTATTTACATCCTCATATTCTCTTTCTTCTTTTGTCTTTTTGGTCAGATATTCCGCATCAAAAACATCATGCTTCCAATCTAATTTTTTAAATGTATCTGCAAGGTAACGTTCTATAAACATTGCACCGATATCCAGATGTTCTTTACGGTTAATTGTTTTGATATGTCTTGATATTAAATACCAAACGGATGTTGCCATTTTATCTCTAAGAAACAGGCTCATATCCTTAATGAATTTTTTGCTGATAGCAGGTGGTTTCGTTATGTAAATTGGGTTGCCGACATCAACATAAGCTATATTTTCGGTATCATCTTTTATCAGTATTATTGGAACGATACCTTTTCCTGTCTCTAATGCCAGATTAACAGATCCGTCATACAAATTATTAATAAGTTTATTAGGATTGTAATTGTGGGAACCCTCAGGATAAATTAAAATACTTTGTGTTTTTAATACCCTTTTCATTTTTTGGAGCAGTTCACTTCTTTCTGTTTTATCAAGAATATCAAATACAATCATTCCGTTTAGCCATGACAGATATACCTCTGGATTATATTTAAGTGATTCAACTGACCCTAGTATCAGATAGGAATTTCTGTCAATTACATTAAGCATTATTTCTATATCTTCAGGACATGTATGATTACCGACAAAAATATAACTTTCATTCTTTTTTAGTTGTGGATATCTTTCTACAATAACATTATTTTTATTATGTGATATGGGATAATCCGAAACGGAAATATAGCCGTCATTTAAAGTTCCGTAATATTCTTCATCCGTGTCATAGTTACATTTTTCGGTATAAATCACTTTAGTATGTGTAAAGAAATTACATAATTTTCTAAAGAGTTTATGCGATTTTCTCCGCAAAAACAGACCAACATCCGTTGTAAAATGATTTACATCTTTTTCATTTAATTTGCTTATAAATAAATTATGTTTCATACATGTGCTACCTTTATTTCAAATAAAATCATCTTTGCAAAATTCCCGGAACGAATTCCCCGTTTTGATTAATGACATATTCGTTCTCCTTGTTAAGTAAAAATTGGGTTTCAAGTTCACTGTTATATTTAAAACCTGTTGCCTTGAACTTTTTTAAATATAAATGATTCAAATACAGTTCTTTATTAATATTTTCAAAGGAATCTTTACGTATTCCCAGTTCATCCCATAATTTTCTTCGCATATTTTCCATTATTATTTGCTGCTTATATGTCTGCCCAAATATATTTTTATCAGTAGTCACATAATACGGTGTACCGAATTGTATAATACACTTATCATATAGACTGCTTTCTTTTTTACAAATTTGTGCTGACTCCACATATTCAAATATTACAGGGATAATTGGTTTTTCTGTAATTAAGCTGACTAAAGTAATGCCGGCTTTTAGTTTTTGCATTGGCAACAGAGGATGCAGGTTCCACGTCGATTCTCCAAACATGAAGCCATCGCTGCCTTTTAGTATTTTGCTGCAAAAATCAATTAATCCGTTTTCGATAGACTTTTTGTCCGCTCTGTCGATAAACGTACCGTCACTCATAAAAAAGAATGTCCGTGATAATGAATTTAATCCGTCATAAGCTACCAAAGGAGAAATATTTCTCTTTAATTTCCGAAAACTTCTTTGATAATGAAAACATCGTGAGAATTTGAATGATTACCTGAAAACAAAACATTTGTATCTATCAGGTTCTCGACTCCTCTTATTTCTATTGGAAAATTACGAAATAATGGTGCTATAAAAGCAACAAACTTACTTGAACCGGTAGAATGTTTTTTCTTTTTTATACATATATTTCTAAGATTCTCATAATAATCCTTTTTAGCTGTCAGAGACCACGTTTCCACTTTCTTAAGTGGAACGAATAAATGGGGTTCTTTTGTATCCATAATTTTTACCTGATGTTTTCAATAATATTTCCTTCTGAATCATAATACCCTGAACATTCGTTTTTCAAAGCCTCTACATCTCTTTTTCCACTTTTATGTACAGGCATAGTTTTTCGGATTTTCCACAACTGTGGGACTTCATCTGCCGGCAATGATTCAGTGCAGTTTAAATATAGTCTTTTAATAACCTCATTAACGTTTTCGTCACTTTTCAGAATGATATGTGCTGCAGATACTTTTTTTGATTTATATGTAGTATCGATGACTTTGCATAAGCTGATGTTTTTATCCTTTAAAATTACCTGTTCGGCATCAAACAGATAAATTACTCTTCCGTTATCCGATTTATAACTATCTGTGGAACGACCCAGAATAAACAGATATCCTTCTTCATCAACATATCCTATATCACCTGTGCATGCCCATATCTGACCTTTGGAGTCTTCCTTGAAAAACTCGGATGTTGCTTCCTCGTTATTAAAATAACCTTTCATATGTGCAGGGGTAATTGCACGAATTTCTCCTCTCTCTCCATATTTCAATTCTGAATTGGTTTCTATGTCAAAAGCAGATACTATTGCTTTTCCAAGCATAGGATAACCGACACTATTCTTTTTTGAGTGTAATCTTGAAGTCGTCGTAAGGGTTGAACCTAACTCACACATGCCATATCCTTTTAATAACGGGTATTGACATCCTCTAGCCTTTAGAAATGCGTTGATTTCATCTTCTGTATCTGAAAGAATCTGTTCGCCTCCGGTAATAGGATATTTCATAGCTGATAAATCTAAGTTATGAGATAAATGATAAGTTATAAAACTAACCCATATGCTTGTCGGGACTAATGTTAATGCAACATGATATTTTCTCAAAATACTTATAAATGCTTCAACATTATATCTTGGTTCTAATATAACAGTCATTCCTTTTTGTAACGGCATAATTGTACTAAACACAATTCCTGTAGAAAACCATACAGGAACCATTTGTAAGAATATGTCACCTCTTAAATAGTCATAACCATAGTCATAATGTTGAATTGTTGCATTTATCCCATCGTTTGTAAGCACAATACCTTTAGATGCACCGGTGCTTCCGGATGAATACACCATAATTGCATCATGGTTTGGGACATAATCTGCTGCAGTTGTAGGTTCAACTTTTACTTTTTTATCAACAAACGATTGCCAGCTTACCAACTTATCTGAATACTTAATATGAGTATTGTTTTTTAGCTTATTAAGACTTCTGATTAATATTGAAGCTGAATTAAGAGCGGGAATTATAATTATTTTTCCAATATTAAGCTTATTAATAACAGGTTGAATCTGTTTATAAAAACTGTCCAATACAAACAGAGCTTTACTATGTGTCTCGTTAATTCTCGATAATAATTGTTCTTCTGTAAAAAATGGATTTACAAAATTACATACAGCCCCTAACTTATTAGCTGCTAAAAGAAGGTATATGGATTCCGGTGTTCCTGCTGTGCAAAGAGAAATAATATCTCCGCTTTGGATTCCCATACACTTTAATGTGTATGCACACCTGTCCACTTCTCTGAATAAAGTTCTGTAGGATATTTTGTTATTAAAATAAATCAGAGCAATATCTGACATATGTTCAGAATTGCTAGTATATACATTTTGGTATACTGTACATTTTTTTAACGGTTTGTTGATAAATTCTTTAGAGTAATATTTTAACCAAGGCTTATCTATTGATGGATACCCGGTCATTTCATCTGCGTTCATCATTGTATTTCTCCTTAAATAATTTATTGAATTGAATATTTCTGTATCTTAGTGGTATTTTATCGAACCCAAATTTTTCATACAATTCTAAATGTGTTCTTTTTTCTTTTGGAACAAAAGTGTTGATTATCTGTTCATCCATTGAATAACCTGCCCATTCCATAACACGTTATTGAACAAATCCATTCCAATAATCATCATCTAATTTATTACGTTTGCATATTCCTTGTTTATACCAGATTTCCCATTTAAGGCTTGCCAGAGTATCCCGTATCTTTTGTGTAAGATCAGGAATAGAATTATCAGGCATAATTTTTTCTCCGGTATTGATTACAAATCTGTTTTCATACTGTTCAATAGCTATCGGGATAATCGGAGTATTGGTTTCAATCGAAATTGAAGCTGTACCATAAGGAATATCATATATGAGTTCGTTTTCTGAAAGGTTCCATGTCCCTTCCGGAAAAATCATCATAGAATTTCCGGCTTTTAGCAGTCGTATCATTATTTCTTTAGTATTATGCCTGTCTATATTACTTTTTTCATTAACGTAAACAACACCGTTTAATTTCATAAACAAGCCGTTAAAACCTTTATTTATGTTTATAAAATCTGCCGCCAAAATGTAAAACGGTTTTGTTATCTGCTCATTAATAATTTCAAAATCCCACTTTCCTATATGAGTTACTGCATAAATTACAGCTTTGTTGGTATATTTTATTTCATTTAACAATTCTACATGAAAATGATTAAATTTTCTTTGTATCCGCAGCATGCATCTTAAAAGTGGTCTTAAAATTTTTCTGATAATTAGCTTGTTTTTTATGGGAATATCAGCTTTTAGCATATCAGCCTTTTTTGACTGGTAGTCTGTAAATCTTTTTTCTTGTCTGATGTCTATTTCTTTCAATTTTTATGTAAGCTCCTTTATCACTTCAAACCCAGAACAAACCTGACACCGGGTATTTTTTTACATATTTCAACCAGTAAAACCGTAACAATAAAGGAGATATTCATAGTTATCAGTATCTGAATAAACACGTTACAGCTAAGGTATTTAATTACAAAATACCCAACAGGGAGCAATACAGTCATATGAATGAAATAAATTGCAAATGAACTGTTCGATATTTTCTTAAAGAACCTGTTTGTATAGTTTATATATTTCTGACCGATACCAATAAAAGTATTCCTGCTAAAAATGGAATAAGCAGTCTTTTACATCTTTCAGTATAATATTCCTTGATAGTTCTTTTTTTAGACTATACATAGTGGTTAATCCTGCTATTAAAAATAGAGTCGCCATATACCAGCTTCTTAGTGAATTGTATATTATTGTAGGGATTAAAGATTTAGCACCTTCAATATAGAATCCATCCTGCAGGTGATACATTTCACAAGAATGCGCAACAAACAGTCCTAATATTATTAATACACGGATATTATCCAGATAATATTTTCGTTCATTTTTTACTACAACCTGTCCTTCGTTATTTTCTGCCAACTTTTTTCTTCCTTTACGTATATTCTACTGTCATCTCAAGACAATTTTTTCTTTTCAAAAGCAACCAACGAACCGATTAATATCGTCAGTCCTATTGCGTCACCATATGTAGCTGCTTTGTAATGAAATAATCCAGGTAAGTTATTAGATGGATTCATTTTTTATACATAAAATATTTTTATTTCTCGTACCTCTCATAATCATTTATCTCTTTTTCAAGTTCTCTGTAATTTACTTTACCTATGGTCGTTCTTGGAAGTGCATCAATAAAACGATATTCAACCGGACGTTCCCAAGTATCAAGTTTTTCATCAGATATATTTCTTAATAACCGCTCGGTATTTTCTTTGTTATTACCTTTATCTAAAACGACAAAAGCAATAAGTTCACAAAAGACGTTCGTTATTTTCCTTCCGACAATGGAAACTTCATGAATCCCTTCAATTTCCACAAACATATCTTCTATTAATTTTGGAAATACCTTGTGATACGCATTATTTTCCCATGTTGCAATGATACGTTTAATTCTGCCTGATATTGTGACAAATCCATCCTCGTCTATATGACCGATATCTCCGGAGTGGATATATTTTTTTCCGTCATTATGCACTTTGATAATATTGTTTGTTTCTTCTTCGTTTTTGTAATACCCAAGCATCATTGTCGGTGTACTAAAACATATCTCTCCATCATGGTTGTATGGCAACTCATTTATAGTATCAGGTTCTACAACCTTAATTATTGTTCCGGGTAATGGAATACCAACTGTTCCTACCCTGCTTACTTTAGGCAATGAGGTAGCAACTGTAGCTGCTGCTTCGGTCATTCCATATCCAACCGATATGGTCGTATCGGCATTGTGGTTTTTTAAAAATTTATTTGCTCTCTCTTCAAATGCGGGAGTAACTGTATCGCCGCCTACAGCGAAAACTTTAATAAAATCCAGATTCATCTTTTGGATTCCGGGGTGATTCATAATACTTTCATTCTGTGGACACCCACATATGTAATAATCGGGGCAATATTTATAAAAATTAGAAGCTGCATTTTCAGGAGAAGGATCTAAAATTAATATATTTTTTATACCACGGCATAAAGGCATATGTAGGTCACATACAATTCCATATGCAACAAATGGAGGTATTGAATTCATAAGCTTTCCTCCACGTTTTAATTCAGGTAAAGCGTAAGTATATTGATATACAAGACCATTCATACTTTTACTTGAAAGAACAACTGCTTTTGATTTTCCGGTAGTACCACCTGTGTATACCATTACAACAGGAATCTGGGATTCATTGACTTCATCAATTACTGAAATACAGTTTCCATATTTAAGAAACTGCTTCCAATTCATACAATTAGCAGCTTTGACTGCTTTCAACTTAATATTAACAATTGTTCTGGTAACAACATCCGCGGATTCTGCTATTTTAAGCAATAATACATGCTGTACATCAGTCCCTTTTACTGACTCCTTATGAGTTTCCCACAAGGAGTCAATGGCAATATACATTTTGGATTTTGTATTAATCAGTATTTCATTTGTTTCTTTTACTGAAGCGGAGAAGTATATCATATTTGCTACTGCGCCTATATAACTTAAAGCATAAAAAAGATACACAGTCTGAGGCATATTTAATACCTGAAGTGTTACGATATCTCCTTTGCCTATTCCCAATGCAGTCAAAGACATAGCCGTTTTTCTGATATTCTCAAACAATTCTTTGAATTTAATTTTTTTGTTAAAGTAGATGAGTGCAACATCATCCATATAATCCTTGTTATTTTGATATAACAGATGATATGCGCTACATTCCGGTATATCAGATTCATTAAGAGCTTTATCATAGAATTTAAGCCATGGTTTATCTATAGACGGATAACCTGTCTTTTGTTTTTCTGTACCAAACATAATTTATTCTCCTTACAAAAATATTTTCATATAGATACTCAATTAATAAATTTAATCTAGCACATTTATATGCATTTATGTTACAAATGTAACTTTTGGTAGCTGAAAATGTAACTTTTGGTCAAAAAAAATTCCGCAGCCTGCTTTCACAGACTGCGGAACTTATTTTATTTATTCGTAAACGTGTTTTTTATGCTTACCTGAGGTCTCCTGCTCTTCCATATTCAGGCCTGCTGTGGCATTGACCTTCTGGTGAACTTTCTTTTTCTTTAACGGATGTTTAGGATTCTTATCCATAACAATCGCTTCCTTTCTTATTCATTCAATACTGCAGGTTATCCTTCGATTGCAATGTATTTCTTGTTCTCGACTGCCTTAGCTTCCTTCTTAGGAATGCTGAGTCTTAAGATACCGTCTTCGTATTTAGCCTTGATATCTTCTTCTGTGACGTCACCGCCAACATAGAAGCTACGGCTCATAGCTCCGGCATAACGTTCCTTACGGATGTACTTGCCTTCTTTGTTCTTCTCGTCTTTGTCAAGACCCTTAGAAGCACTGATTGTTAAGTAACCGTCATCAAGTTTAGCACTTATCTCATCTTTCTTAAAGCCCGGAAGGTCAATGTCGACTTCATAACCGGCATCTGTTTCCTTAACATCGGTCTTCATAACATGTCCTGCATGTTTACCATACAAAGCTTTGTCAACTTCTGGGAATCCAAAGTCCATCCAATCATCGTTAAATAAATTCTCTCCAAAAATACTAGGCATCAACATAAGTCATCTCTCCTTTTTATAAAATCAAACCTTGTTACCTTGTTACCTTGTTACTTTGGAACCGGGATGTTTCAGCAACCTCAAGGTACTTATTCAATCTTTCTTACCTCTTTTGGTTCCTTTCCTTTGTTCTTGACTATGTTATACACCCAATTATTAGCATTGTCAAGAGGTGAGTGCTAATTTTTTTGTGAAGATTTTGTGAACTCCTTAATTCTTGATTTTTCCTTCAACTGTAATAGTCACAACCTGCCATGGAATAAGCTTTCCGCTTGCTTTCAGGGCATTCGCCGCCGCCATCTCAAGACCGCCGCAGCACGGAACCTCCATACGGACAATGGTTACCGACCGGATATTATTGTTCCTGACAATCTCGGTGAGTTTGGTGCTGTAATCGATTGCATCAAGCTTCGGACAGCCAATCAACGTGACCCTGTCTTTAAGAATCTCCCTGTGAAAACCTGCATACGCATATGCCGTGCAGTCCGCGGCGATAAGCAGATCGGCCCCGTCAAAATACGGCGCACAGACAGGCACAAGCTTGATCTGGACCGGCCAGTTCATAAGAGTTCTGTCAGACTGTTTCGCCTTCATTACCGCTGCCTCGTCATATGCCGGAGCCTCACGTTCCTCAAAAGTTATCGCACCGGTCGGGCAGGCCGGAAGGCAGTCACCCAGACCGTCACAGAAATTTTCCCTGACCAGCTTCGCTTTGCCGTCAATTATGTCTATTGCGCCCTCATGGCAGGCTGTCGCACATATTCCGCAGCCGTTACATTTATCTTCATCAATGTGTATTATTTTTCTTATCATTTTAATATGCCTCCTTGACTTTATGGCGTCATTATAATAGACTTTGCTTATTAATTATGTTGGATTTCCAACAAACAAGGAGCAAAAATGCAGGAAATTTTTGAAAAATATTACAAAATCATCCAATCAAATGAACTTTTTGAGGGTATTGATGAAAAAAATCTGCCTGCGGTTCTTGAGAATCTTAAGGCGGTAATAAAGCAATACGTCAAAGGAGAATATATAAGAATGCGAGGCGAAGCGGCCGATTTTATCGGAATCGTGCTGGAAGGAGAACTCCATATTCTGCAGGATGATTACTACGGATGCCGCAGCATAACGGCATCGGTGGGAGCCGGTTCTCTTTTTGCCGAAGCGTTTGTATGCGCCGGAGTGCCACAGCTCATGGTGGATATAGCCGCCAACAGCGACTGCTCGATATTGTTTCTTAACAGTGAAAATATTCTGAATCCTCACGATATCCGCAACTCATTCCATGACATTTTGATCCGTAATCTTCTCGGGATTGTCGCCCGTAAAAATATGTATCTTAACAGAAAACTTAAGTATGCGGCCCGGAAAACCACCGCACAGAAGCTGCTCGCTTACCTGAATGACTGCGCTATGGCCGCCGGAAGCAATGAATTTGTTATTCCTTTTAACAGGCAGGCACTCGCGGACTACCTTGGCGTAGAGCGGAGTGCCATGTCGGCTGAAATTGGCCGGCTCGTGAAATCAGGAATCATAGAAACCAACCGCAGCTATTTTAAATTACTGAAAAATACTGAATGACTATTTGGGTCTTGTTTTTTCTCAACATTGCGGGCAAAAATCATACACTTATTGTGTAAATTATCAGTGACCTTTATCCCTGCCTCTGAATATAGTAAAGTATCGTAATTTTTGGAGGTTATAATGAAAAAAAGAAGAATTCTCGCATTGATTCTTGCCGCTCTTACCACAATCGGACTTCTGTCCGGCTGCTCACACGACAAATCCGATGAGCTGACCAAAATAACGCTGAATGAGGTGGCTCACTCGATTTTCTATGCGCCTCAGTACGTCGCAATAGAACTGGGATATTTTAAGGACGAGGGCATCGACCTCACCGTAGAAACCGGTTTTGGTGCCGACAAAACTATGACCGCCCTTCTCTCCGGCAATGCCGATATCGGCTTCATGGGTTCCGAAGCCAGCATTTACGCTTATGCCCAGGGTGCCAAAGACTACGCTGTAAATTTTGCACAGCTTACCCAGCGCGCCGGAAATTTCCTTGTCTCCCGCTCTGAAGAACCTGATTTTGACTGGAACAGCCTCAAGGGTAAAACAGTCCTCGGCGGTCGCGCCGGCGGCATGCCTCAGATGGTTCTTGAATATGTTCTCAAACAGAAGGGCATTGACCTTTCCGAAATCGACATTGTCCAGAATATTGATTTCGGTCTCACTGCCGGTGCTTTTTCCGGAGGTCAGGGTGATTACACCGTTGAGTTCGAACCCGGTGCCACATCCCTTGAACTTTCCGGCGACGGCTACGTCGTAGCTTCCCTCGGTGTTGAAAGCGGCTATGTTCCTTACACTGCCTACTGCGCAAAACAGAGTTTCATAGATGACAACCCGGAAATCATAAGCGGTTTCACCCGCGCAATTGAAAAAGGCATGGCTTACGTCGCTTCCCATTCAAGTGAGGATATCGCAGAAATAATCGCGCCACAGTTTGCCGACATCGACGTTGACAAAATCGCCATCATCATCGAGCGTTACAAATCCCAGGACACCTGGAAAACCGACCCGACTTTTGAGAAAGAGGCTTTTGAACTCCTCAAAGACATCCTCAAAGAAGCCGGCGAACTTGATGTGGATGTACCGTATGAAGATCTGGTAATGAAGCCCTTGACATAAGAGCATTTGCCCCATTTGCCCTTGACATAAGCCACCCGTCGGCACGCTTTCGCTTGGTTGCACGCATTTGCCCTTGACATATGCCCCCGTCGGCACGCTTTTGCTTGGTTGCACGCGCAACGGATGCTAAAATCCGTCTCCGACGGATTAAGCACCGGCGTGTGCAAACAGCCGCGGATGGCTTATGTCTGCGGGCTTAGTGGATTGGACCCGGGTGGTACACTTTCATGCGTTTAATTGGTCGGACCCGGGTGGTACACTTTCGTGCGCGGTATGTGTAATTTAATTCACGCGGTGCTACCGTTTCACCGGCCATAAGCTGTATCCGCGGGTTGCTTTATATTCATGCTACGCTAAAGCAGTTGTTTTTAGAGTTTACTCAGATTATCGAATTTCGGCATTTTGGTATTTTCTTTTTCGATTCGGGCTTTTTCTCTCGGCTCCTCATTCTTGTAATGGATGTTGTAGACCTTGAGGCCGATGTAAGCTACCAATGCCGCCACAAGGGCTGTGATAAGAGCCTTGGCGCCGTCAGGTATTACATCATAGTTAGCCATGGCTCCGATAAGCTGGATTATGAAGTATGTCACAAAGCTGAAAATGTAAAGGCGCTTGCCCTCTTTCTTCTGGTATGCGGCAAAGATAAGTGATGTGACACCGACATGGAATACCATGAGGGCTATGGCAATCACCGACATATATAAGAAATCGGAAGCACGGTAATTGATCATCTCTGTGAGACTGGTTAAGGTGCTGGTAAATTCATCCTGTGATGTCGCGTTGGAAAGGATTGACTCGAGGCCCATTTTGTTGATTGTATTACACGATACTATTACCATAAGGAGGTCAACCATATAAAGGAAGCCTTCGGTAAGCATTATTCCCATGCCGACGGTATACGCATCGGCGACTGTGTTCATGTTTTTGCCCATAAGCTTCAGGGAAAGAAGGCGTCCGAACATCGGAACAAGTGTTGTCGTGAGCGCAATTACGGTTATAAGAACCGGCTTGACGTCGACGAAACTCTTGAGGATTGTACCAAAAAGCAGGTTAGCAACGGTGTTGGATGCAAAATAAAAGAAAATCATATATACGGCCACACCGACGATTATGTCAAAAATACCGCCTTTCTGGCGCTTGCGGATGTATACCGTGAGAATTATTGCCATGGCGAGAATCGCAACGATTCCGATGATGGCACCCATTATTGTGTTACGAGGAACCTGCGCGGACAGATCGAAATCTGCCGGAAGTTCATATTGAAGATCTCTTAAAATATTCATATTTACCCTTTCTTATTATATTACAAGAGGGCTATCAGACATCTGACAGCCCTCCCATGTCGTATTCAATGATAATTTATTTACAACAGATTAAACTCTCTTAACGTGAACTGCCTGAGAGCCCTTGTTTCCGTCAACAACATCGAATTCAACAGCCTGACCTTCTTCGAGAGTCTTATAGCCCTCCATGTCAAGACCTGAGTAGTGAACAAATACGTCATTGCCGTTCTCATCAGAAATGAATCCGTATCCCTTCTGATTATTGAACCACTTAACTGTACCGGTCATGGTATTACCTCCAAAAAAATAAAAAATACATCGTGTCAAACGATACCTTTAATCTATCATATCGTTTGTCATAAGTCAAACAAATTTCTGACAAATATACATTAATTACATAATTTTTTCAAATCCTCTACCTCAAACTTATATGAGGTGTTGCAGAAATGACATTTTATTTCGATTGGCTCGTTGTCGGCTATCATATCCTCGATTTCCTGGCGGTTGATAAGAGCTAGTGCACTTTCAACCCTCTGTCTCGAGCAGTTGCAGTTGAAACCGACAGGCATTGTGCCAAGCATCTCCGGGGCAAGGCCGTCAAGAATAGTGTTTAAAATATCCTCCGGCGTCTTTCCACTCTCCAGAAGTGTCGTGACGGAACTTATCTGCGCCATATTGTGCTCAATCTTGTCAATGGTCTCCTCTGTGGCATCAGGCATTACCTGAATTATGAAACCGCCGGCGACATTTACTGTATTGTCCGGCGTCATAAGAACGCCAAGACCCACACTTGACGGGGTCTGCTCACTTGATGCGTAATAATAAGTGATATCTTCCGCTATTTCTCCGGAAACCAGCTCGCAGGTTCCGCTGTACGGTTCCTTCATTCCGATATCTTTTATTACAGTTAATACGCCAACACCGATTGCCCCTGCAACATCAAGCTTGCCTGCGGAATTGGCCGGAAGCAGCACAACCGGGTTGCCCGGATAACCCTTAACATTGCCGTGTGAATCAGCCGTTACGAGAAGCGACTTCATGGGGCCGCTGCCCTCCATACGAAGTGTGATTACATCCTTGTCGCCCTTCATCATGCTTCCCATCATCGCACCGGCTGTAAGAAGCCTGCCGAGTGCGGCGGTAACCACAGGGCTTGTATTATGAAGTGAACGGGCTTTTTCCACAGTGTTACGTGTATATGCCGCAAAAGCTCTGATTGTGCCGTCTGCTGCTATTGCCCTTACCATATAATCGTCCATACATTAATTCCTTTCCATAATATAATAAACTCTGTCTTCATTCTCTGCAGGCTCAGCTGTCATTTTTTCGTTGAGGTAATCCTTAATCACTAATCCGGCATCCACTGCCGCCTTGCAGACTTCATCGTGTGTAAACGCATATTGGTAATGTTCCTCAACATGCCTCTTCCAGAGACTGCCGATGACATGCTTGTAAAAAGTCAGATAATAATAATTAACTCTTTCACTTTCATCGTATTCATTTTCCCATACATAACGGCATCCCGGAATCTCATCTGTATATACATTATCGCTGAGTTTCCTGTAAAAATGCAGTGTCTTCAGATCAAAAACGAAAATACCGCCTTTCTTAAGGTTTCTGGCAGCACATGCAAACATACTTGTAAGCGCCTCGGACCCCGCAAGATAATTTATCGAATCACATACACTTACGATCGCACTGTACCTGCCGTCATCATGATATTCTGTCATGTCAGCAGTCTTAAACTCTATTCCCGGATGCTTGTGTTTTGCAATTTTAATCATTGACGGAGACAAATCTATCCCACACATCTTAAAATCGTATTCCGATAACTGTGCCGTAAACCGGCCAGTTCCGCATCCGAGTTCAAGGACTTCACTCTCCGGTCCGACTCCGAATGAAGTCAGAACTGCGGCTATATTACCTGCCCATTTCTCATAAGGAATGTCTCTCATGAATCCATCGTATTTTCCGGCAAAAAAAGTATATGCTTCTGTATTCATCATAAACCTCTTAATTGTCATATCCTACCATAACTTCAGGATAACGGGTCTGTATAATATCGATTATTTTGTCTGAAGTCTGTTGGTTGATATGATGTATCTTATATATTTTTTTACAATCTGTAACTATGCACAGAGGGAAATATGCCTTGGCGCGGCCCTTGGTCTTATGTATTACATTATAATTATATAACCATACGATATTCTCAAGCGGAATAATTTCTACATGAAATCCGGATGTGTATATAAGAAAATTCTCTGTCATATATATATTTTCTTCCATGAGTGTCGCGGATGACGCAAATTCTTCGCATGCCTGACCGTACAGACCACGCCTGCTGCCGTAATGCCTGAGCATAAAAGCAGCATGTGAAAGCTGCGGCATCGCCAATATAAGGATGATTATCGAAAGCTGTATTACCGACAATATGCACAATACCAGCAGCGCAATCAGATAGAACGATGTAAATCCGTGTACATAATGATATTGGCTCACGATAATATGCGAGCACAAGTCCTCAAAATCACTCTCAGGAAAACCAAGTTCCTTTGAAATGTCGACTGTAAGACGCCTGAACAGTGTGCCATTCTTAACAAGTCTGGCATTCATCTCATAATTATGAAGAGTTCCGTAATCCTCCGGAAGCTCCTCCGTAGATATCAGAAAGAAATAAAAAACATCATTATTAATCGTATAATACACTCTTGCCCTGATGCGTCCGTTGGCCCGGTAATCGATTCCGGCGTAATATAATGTTTCCGCTGTGAATCTGACATATCCGGAATGATTCTCATATAAATCCGCAGTATCCGACAATTTCTTAAGGTCAGCTGATTTATATCTGCTCTCAAACGGATTGATTATGGCAAAAACAATGCATGCCACAATAAGAACAGCCGGGAGTATCACCCTCGGAAAATAACTTTTTCTTATTGAAGCTGTCAGATTATTCGTATTCATATAATTCCTCACTGTCTATAGAAAAAAAGAGACTGCGGCTCGACGATTACAGATCGTTAAAGCAACAGCCCCATTATATTATGCGTTCTTGCCGCAGCACTTCTTATATTTCTTGCCGCTGCCACATGGACATGGATCGTTACGGCCTATTTTCTTACCCTTAACAATTGTTGTGGAAAGCTTCTGCTCTTTATAAAGCTCCTTTCTTCTGTCCGCATCGATAAGTGCATCCCACTCAGGAAGCTCATAAAGCCACTCTGCTCTGGCGCCGACCATATTCTTATACAGAAGTTCCATATCGTAATCAAGATTAACTTCCGTATTCTCATCCATCGTCTCAATCGGATTAGGATTCTTAAGGCTGTCATTAATTCCGTCAAGGAAGCCGACCATAATCATAAGGTCTACGCTGTACTTCTCTGCGAGTTCCTTAACCGTACCCTTAACAGGCTCATCAGGGGTCTTTAAAATCTGCTCATAAATACCCTTCTCATAGTTAAAATAATTAGCCCAGAACATCTGCTCGGATCTGGCATCTCTTTCCTGCTCGTAGGCACTGTTTCTCCATTGCTCTAATAAAGTCATACCTGGTCTCCTAAAAAATATCAATTAATAGTATGTTCCGCCACTGCGGACCTTAAAAGTATATAACAATTAAACCGGGTAGTCAACCGGCTTATTGCCCGTCGTGAACGATATTTTAGAAAAAACTGTTCACTTACGGGCTTTTATGTTAAAATTAAAGAAAAATCATGACGAGGTGTAATCCATGACAAACAAAATGACTTTTAAACGCGTTGCCGCCATCATAGGAATCGTCCTTCTGGCCGGCATGTACATATCGACACTTGTATTTGCACTGATAGGAAGCGACTTATCCAACCGGCTTCTTATGATATCCCTGATATCAACCATTGCAATTCCTATAGTAATACATTTTATAATTATGTTCTACCGCATCGGACACAAGGATGACGCAGCCGATACCACCGAATCTGACGAAACCTCTTCAGATGACAGGCCTGAGTAATCAGGCCATTATCGCACCAGTGCGGTTTAATTGGAATACCTGACGCATACTCTCTTTCCGGAAAATGCAATTCCGAACTTCATAATGTCATGTATTCCGCTTTCTTTCAGTTCAGCATCATACCTTTTCTTATTAATCTGCGCCAACGCTTCATCTGCCAATCCCTCAAGTTTTTCTTCGCTCAAATTACTTTTCCATTTTAATTCCATGATAATTCCGGGATATTGGTTTTCTCTTGGTAGCAAGCTGATATCATACCTTCCGTCACCCGATTCTCTGTTGGACTTAATCTCATATTGATTATCCATCAATGCAATCAGACCCAATACCAGCCCGTGATAAAAGCCTTCCGTTCCCGCGTCAAAAAAACTGATTGATTTATCCATATACTCTGCGATGGCTTTTTGGAGTTTCTTATAGTCATTGGAAAAGAGGCTTTCGGCAATTCTGTCGGCTGTTGTCCTTGTAACGGCTCCAATCTGCAATAAATGCGATAAAATTTCACTCTTGTAAACTGCTGCTATCTCTCTGTTGGGAATTGACACCTCACACAAATATGTGCCGTCTGCCTGCAACTCCTTCTTTGGTGTCTTCAAATATCCCGCAACCAACAACATACTGTAAATATTATCCGGAGCCTCTGAAAGTGATCTATATACTACATTTTGATCTATTCTGGCAACAACTTTCTCTCCCTGTATCAACGAGTGCAGCTTTTGCATGATATCATCCGTGGCAGACCGTAAAACGTCCTCAAGTATTTCGTTCTTTCCTGTGTTCACCCAATATGCCTGCGGAACGCATCCTTTTGAAATATAATTAATCACTGACCATGGATTGTATATTTCCGTAGAGCCAAATAAATATCCGTCATACCATTTCTTCATTTCGGACTGTTTATCCATACAGTCATAGTATTCAAGCATACTCCTGACCTCATCACCAGTAAACCCAAAGAACCGGTCATATTCATCATCCATAACGGAATTTACCGTCAGATTGTTAAGACCACTGAAAATGCTCTCCTGTGCAATTCTGAAAATACCGGTAAGAAATCCATAAGTCAGGTTCTTGTTATCCTTAAAAGCCCCCGAAAAAAAATTCCTCATGAATCCTATGATTTCATCGTAGAAATCTTTGGAATATCCCTCCTGAATCGGCGTATCATATTCGTCAATGATGATGACCGGCGCTTTTCCATAATGTTTTGTAAGCATCTGTGACAATTTTTCCAAAGAAGAAGTTAATTCCACTTCCGATGCCACACCGTTTATAATCTTGGCAAAATATGTTTTTTCATACTCTGCCAATCTGCCACTGTCCGCAAGTTCCTGATGCCTTCCGAACTCCGCCTGAAGAAGTGCCCCTATTTTATCCAATGTATCTTTCCATGAATCAAATTTTACATCTTTGAATGTGAGAAAAATCACAGGATATCTGCCCTGCTGTTCACGATATTCGGGCCCGCATTTCCATATTGCTTTATCCTTGAAATATCTGCTTGTATCTTCATCAGAAATTTCAAAGAAAACTCTCAACATATCCATATTAAGCGTCTTTCCGAAACGCCTTGGCCTTGTAAACAGAGAGACTAGCGGCTTCTTATCAAAAAATTCCTTGATGAGCATTGTCTTGTCTACATAATAATAATCGGCTTGTGCTCTGATGTAGTCCGATATACCGATTGGTAATGGTTTTTTCTCTTTTTCTTCGGACTTTTTCACATATTTTCCTGAAGAAATCCTTCCATCTGATGGTTTCTTTGCATCATCAGGAATCTGCCAGAATCTGCCGGCTTTCCTGACGCCGTTAATTTTCCCTGATTTACACAATGCACTAACTGTACGTTCTGATAATCCCCACTCTGCCGCTATTTGTTTACAGTCTTTCATCCGAACCAACTCCTGTCACTATATACATTTCCACTTTATACCGCATATTATACGCTTTTGACCGCAATATATCAATAATATTTTGATATATTGCGGTCGAAAGTGTATAATTTCTATTATATCAGTGCGGTCCACTTTGAATATGGTTCATTATTCACAGCAGCCTCGAATAAATTCTTTCCGTTAAATAAATTAACGGACGAATGTATCTTCCGGGCAGCTTTTACAACCTCTTCCCGTTCGGTTTCAGATAATTCGTTGTAACAGATATTTCTTGCCAGCATTATTTCCACAACGCAGATAATCGACTGCTCATTAAGTGACGATGTTTGGGATATTTGGTCTGCCTGTTCAATCAGATAATCATACAAGGTTCTTGTACAATCTTTGCGTGACACAAGCAAATCTATTGCATTATTGTCCGAAATGAGCATATTGAATCCATCCTGCCAGTTATCATATGCCTGAAAAGAAGCCAGATACTTATATCCGGCATACAAATCCAGCAATTCTCTGCCCGTGATTCTGTCTGCCACACTCTGCGGTATAAATGATGCCGCTTTAATCTCTGCTGCATCAAGATTTTGGCCTTTAATAACATATGGATATTCCGGATTACCGTCATCCGTATACCATTCACCCGGATTTCTGCATACCAGATCCGGATATTCCTTACAATAAGTCAGGTATTTTCTTGGACTTGACTTATCATAATCAAGTTCTATCCTATCCGTATAATGTGGCACAACCGTTACATCCTGATACTCTTTTATCGTAACGCTTTCATGCCTGCCCGCGCAGCCTGTGACAGTAATACATATCAGCAACAATGCTGCTATTTTCTTTATTTTCATAATGTCCACGTTCCTGTCACTCTGTATATAGTCAGTTATTCGCAGTATTCCTTAAACACCTTATTAAGTTCATCCGTATCGGATGCTTCAAAATA
>FR889243.1:0-276 GCA_000431815.1 Butyrivibrio sp. CAG:318
TTTATTTACTTACAAGGTTCTCAAACCTCAAATCTTTTTTCAAGGTCATCACCGAACCCATAACATATTGGCATATGTTCAAGCATTTTCTCTATATCAGTATCAGTGCAAAACATTCTCTAAGTTAGTGATGCTAATATGTAATAACGCAATCGTCATTGTCAAGAATATACAATTCTTCACAATCTCTTTTGTTATTTGTACTGAATTCTATCAACACCAATTGTATTTTACCATATGCGGCCATTTTGTACAACTCAGTTATCTGCTCATCTG
>FR889243.1:317-2248 GCA_000431815.1 Butyrivibrio sp. CAG:318
GCTTAATATTAACCATGATAAATATGTCAGTTCCACACACGGTATTCACTAATTTAATATAATTATATAATTTTTCAAATATATTGTCATATTCCTCCACGAGTTCCACATTATATGCTTTAAGAATTTCCGATACATCCCAATCTTCATCATATTTTATGGGATATGGCAATTTATCCAACATATTTTCCAAATAATTACAGATTTGGGAATGAACCTCTAAACCTTGCGAGAAACAGTAATCTTGTGCAATCGTTTTTATGTCCTGATACAATTTAGTCTTAACTTTTTTATTATTCAGCGTCAATGTCAACGGTTCCAGAATTAATTCCACTTTCTTTCCCAAATCAAAACTCTTGTCATTTTCAAAAAGCAGCCAATTGCCTTCCTTGCCGGATGTCTGTGAAAATAATTCATTAATCAACGGAAGCCTTAATTTGACATCTTCCAGGACAATGATTGAAACTATATTTTCTTTAATATCCACTTCAATTCCATACTCTCGTTCTACAAGTTTCATAGTATCACCAATCTGTCGTCGGATGATAACACTTCCGTATTACCCTCTCCTACTATATAATCCATTTTTGCAAATTGTTTTTCTGTTACCCTTAATATCTGCACCAGTCCCTTAGACGGTTTATTCTTACGAACATTCTCTATTGCTGCATCTGCTAATGTTGAATTCGGTGATAGTTTACAATATATTGATTCCTGCATCATCATAAAACCTGATTTTATCAGATATTTCCTAAACAATGCATATTCGCGTCTATCTGCCGACGTTACTGTTGGTAAATCAAACATTACCAATATCCTCATAAATCTATAACTCATATCCTTTCCCTCTGAAATTTACAATGAATAAAATTTTATCAGTGCTATATCCTTATCACAAAGTGCATCAAAGATACTTCTACAATATATTTTTATAGCATTATTTACATATTCTGTACGGTCATTTATGTTAACAGATTTATTTAGCAGGTTTACCAGCTGCATCTTTTCATTCTTTTCAAAAACACTAATTTTCATATTGTAAACTGCATCATCTACTATAGGCCGGAACGGTTCCATCAAGTCAGATGCCAGGTTAAACTGATTAAACATATTGTCATGAAATAGCCCAATCTGCGTAATATACCCGTTCGCCACAATCTCTCTGGTAAATGACGACAGTATTATACTGTACCCATAATTCAAGGCAGCATTAATATTACAATCAGCAGTTCTTGTAAAGTCTTTTCCAAATAACGCATTAAAATACACTTTCGCTGCATGTCCTTCTCTATTGGTTGAATCTCCATATTGCATATCATCTATATAACTTTGCAGCAAAATTGCTTCTTCAATCTTACCAATGTCTTCCAGCAGTTCTTTCTGTTTCCGGATTTTCTCTGTGACAATTTCGGTCCACACCGTTGCCTTTATGTCATCGGTCCATGCAATTTGATTTCTGACCTTGGCACTTGTGTCATGAGCCCCATAATATGGTATCAATTCTGAAGATGGATTTCTCTTTTCATCACAAAATATTACTTTTATTTTGTTCTTCATCAATTCGCTCATTAAAGTTCCCGTTATAGAGACCGCCGTGGTCTCTATAATAACGGTACTTATTTCATTAAGAAATATCTTCGTGGTTTCTTCCTGCCGGACTACCATATATCCCATCTGATAATCCAGCTTGGCACTTCTTGAAACCACTATCACTCGCCAACTCATATGCTTAACAGGTCTATTCTTCTCTCATACATACCTGTTACAGACTGATGGATAAGGATGCATTCTCTGCACTCTGATATTCTTTTATTAATCTTCATTGTCCCTGACTGTTTTTTGCCTTGTATATCCGTTAAATCTACACCTTGAGTTTTAGATTTAATCCAGTCGATAATTTTGACAATAACATAACATTGCTTTTGGATATC
>FR889244.1 GCA_000431815.1 Butyrivibrio sp. CAG:318
TTTATTTAAATTTCCCTCCTACTCGATTCCCAATGCAACATCAAGAATCATCATTATGACGAAGCCTAATGCAACACCGATAGTGCCGATATTGGAATGTTCACCGGACTGGGACTCCGGAATAAGCTCTTCCACGACTACATATATCATTGCGCCGGCAGCAAATGCCAGAATATATGGAAGCGCAGGTACGATAATATTAATCAGCAGGATAGTGATTACAGCAGCTATGGGTTCAACGATTCCTGAAAGAACTCCCATGAGAAAGGCTTTTGGCTTACTCATACCCTCTGATTTAAGAGGCATGGAAATAATCGTGCCTTCAGGGAAATTCTGAATGGCAATTCCTATTGATAAAGCCAGGGCTCCGGCAATTGTTATCCCTGTATTGCCGGTCATCGCTCCGGCAAAAGTTACACCGACAGCCATGCCTTCAGGAATGTTATGGAGCGTAACGGCAAAGACAAGCATTGTCGTTTTTTTTAGATGGGTGCGTGGTCCTTCCGGCTTGTCGCTGTTAAGATGTATATGTGGTGTTACCGTGTCCAGTAAAAGCAGGAAACCTATACCCAGAAGAAATCCGATAGCAGGTGGCAGCCATACGGGAAGCGAACTATCACCGGACATCTCAATTGATGGAATGAGAAGCGACCATACCGAAGCTGCAACCATAACACCGGATGCGAACCCCAGGAGCAGCTTTTCAACATGTGGGTTCATTTTATTGCGCATAAGAAAAACCATGGCGGCGCCAAGTGAGGTGCCGGCAAAAGGTATAATAAGACCGATTGCAGTGTACATATAAACCTCCTTGTTTACAGTATGAAATTATTTGTGACTTGATACTAACATAGTATTTATTTTACGTCAAATCAGGATAGATATGAATGATTTGGCGTTTCAAAAAGCGACTGTCTTGACAGTTGTCTTTACAGAACTTGACAAGCGTGCCAAAGAGGTCTAATATAGAGAAAATATATTTTTTTAAGGAAGTAAGATGATGAACAGATTTGTTAATGATAAGAGAAATCTTACGATGCTGATGGATTTTTATGAATTGACCATGAGCAACGGATATTTTGTCAAAGGACTGAAAGATAAATGTGTTGTATTTGATATGTTCTATAGAAGAAATCCGGATGAAGGCGGCTTTGTGATTTTTGCTGGTCTGGAACAGCTTGTAAATTATATACAGAATCTTTCGTTCGATGAGGAAGATATTGAATACCTCAGAAGCAAGAATATGTTTGATGAAGGATTTCTGGATTATCTCAGTAATTTCAAGTTCTCGGGAGATATATATGCGGTTCCGGAAGGTACGATTGTATACCCGAACACGCCGCTTGTAACAGTTGTGGCACCATTAATAGATGCGCAGCTTATTGAGACAATGTTGCTTCTGACAATTAATCATCAGTCCCTCATTGCAACGAAGGCAAACAGAATCGTCAGGGCTGCGGGTGATGCATCGGTTATGGAATTCGGTGCCAGACGTGCACAGGGAAGCGATGCGGCTATCTATGGAGCACGGGCATGTTATATAGGAGGTGTTGGTGCTACAGCGACAGCAATTTCCGATGAGTTGTTCGGCGTGCCTGCCATAGGAACGATGGCCCACTCTTTTGTTCAGTTTTTTGACACCGAATATGAGGCATTTAAGGCATATGCAGAGGTTTATCCGGACAATTGTGTATTACTGATAGATACATATAATGTACTTGAGAGCGGTGTCCAGAATGCAATTAAAGTTGCAAAAGAAGTGCTTGAACCGATGGGAAAGAGACTTAAGGGTATCAGAATCGACAGCGGAGACCTTGCTTATCTGACCAAAAAAGTCAGAAAAATCCTTGATGCGGCAGGATGCGAGGATTGCAGCATCGTGGTTTCGAACAGTATCGACGAATATCTCATTACTTCGCTTAATAAGCAGGGTGCAAGAATTGATTCATATGGTGTCGGTGAAAGAATGATCACTGCCAAATCTGAGCCGGTATTCGGCGGTGTATATAAGCTTGCGGCTGTTGAAAATGAATCGGGGGTGTTTGAGCCAAAGATAAAGATATCGGAGAATGTTGAGAAAATAACGAATCCCGGATTCAAATCATTATGGAGAATATATGATAAGGATAGCGGATACGGTATTGCAGACGTAATTACACTTGCGGATGAGACAATTGACGATACGAAACCATATCCTTATATGGATGAAATCAAGCCGTGGAAGAGAAGATCCTTTACGAATTTCACGTGTGAGAAACTTCAGAAACAGATTTTTGCGGGCGGAGAACTTGTGTATGAACTGCCGACGCTTAAGGAGATTCAACAGAAGGTCAAAGACCAGTTATCTGCCTCAGTATGGCCGGAGGAACAGAGATTTGAGAATCCGCATACGCATTATGTTGATCTGTCGATGGAACTCTATAGGACGAAACAGGAAATGCTTGAGAAATATTCGTAATTTCGTTTCGTAATTTTTGAAAAAGACTTGACAATTAATAATAACCATTGTAGAATATATCGTGTTGCAGAATTCTGCAATGGTAAGCGCTAGTAGCTCAGCTGGATAGAGCGCACGGCTACGGACCGTGGTGTCGGGGGTTCGAATCCTCTCTGGCGCGCTGAACCTGTCGGAAGCGGCAGGTTCTATTTTTTTATCTAAAGGCACAGAATGTATACAGGAAGGAATTAGATATGAGCGATAAGGCTAAGAAAGGTCTTAAGTTAGCTGGTTATGCAGCGGTGATATTGCTTACGGCTTTTATTCTTTATCATCTCTTCAAGGATTCGTATAAAGAGATTGCGGCGCAGCTTATTAAGACCAATATATGGATGCTGCTGCTTATGATTCTTCTGGGCAATATGTACTATTTTATAGATGCAATAATGTACAGCTATCTTTTGAAAAAAGATGGAACTCCGGTGAATATGTTAAGATGTATTGCAGTGTCGTATATGGGTATATTTTTTAACGTTACGACATTTGGTGCGGGAATTAAACCGGGTCAGGTTGTATATCTCCATAACAAAGGAATTAATGTCGGACGTGCATGCGCAATAACGACGATGCCTTATGTTTTCCACAAGACGGTTATTGTTGGATATGCGGTGATTATGCTGCTTTTTAATAATGCGTTTGTAATGAGAAATTTCTCGTCGACATTTGGATATATTTATATCGGAGCAGCGATAAATATAGTTATTATTACGGGCATTATACTTATATGCGCAGCAGAATGGTTTCATAAGTTAGCTATGAAGCTTCTGGATAAAATACTGAAAAAAGAGAAATTTACTCCATTTAAGAATAAAATCAAGAATCAGGTAGAGGCTCTTAGGGAAGGTACCAAAAATATAATCAAGAGTCCGGCAGCATGGATCAGTTTTACAGTCATCAACATGATTAAGATGAGCTGCTGGTATGTAATACCGATTATTGCGATTTATGCAGCTGGAGGATCCTTAGGCGGCGTAACTGTGGCACAGGCAATTACAGTCACAGCATTAATGCAGCTGATTATGGGTGTCATCCCAACATCTGGAGGCGTAGGTTCTCTGGAAGTAGTCTTTTCATTGCTGTTTGCTGCTGTGTTTGGCAAAGTAATGGCAGGTTCGAGTATGGTTCTGTACAGAATATCTACCTATTATATACCGTTTCTCATAAGCGTTATAATAATGCTTGCAGTGGGTAAGGATATGAAATCAAAGAAAAAGGCCGGTGGCTCTGAATAAGGGCGCCGGCTTTAAAAAATACTTTTGGACAAATTAAAACGACTAGAGGGGGGAACCTCTAGTCGCTTTAATGAGGGGAGTATAAATAATTAATAAGGGGTTATATAGAAAGCTATTTCCGTTCGCTTTCTACAATAAGAATATATCATATGCTGTCGAAATATGCAAGTACTTTTTAAAAATAATTTGAATATTTTATTTGAGAAAGTTAATGATGTCTAGGAAAGCCTTTAAATACGGGGAAAAACGGGAAAATACGTATAACGGGCAGTGACCGGAATGAATATAATAATATATAGAAGAAGAAACCGGAGGAGTATAAATGCTTAGATTTGAAACAATTTCATCGGAACAGATGGACAGATGTGTAACTGACAGACATTGTCTGGTGATTGATGTCAGGGATTATAAAGATTATAACAGGATGCATATAGAAAATGCTATCTGTATACCTTTTGAAAAGCTGGAAAAAGAATATAATAAAATGCCAAGAGATTTAATACTTGTGCTTTACTGTGAGCGTGGAGGAAGATCACTGCTGGCAGCGAAGGAACTTTATGACAGAGGGTATGTTGTTAAGGCACTTATGGGCGGAATAAGGGGATATTACGGAAATCGACTGGAAAGGGAATAATTTGATTGACATAAAGCCTGTTGAAGAACTATAGTATTGACTATAGAAAACAGTTAAGGGAAACACATATGAAAAAATACCGTATAATTCTGCCATGCCATTTTGGTCTTGAAGCAGTTCTTAAAAGAGAAGTTTATGATCTTGGATATGATATTGATAAAGTGGAGGACGGAAGAGTCAGCTTTATCGGAGATGCGGATGCAGTATGCCGCGCCAATATTTTTCTCAGGACGGCGGAAAGAGTCCTGATATGTGTCGGAAGTTTCCGCGCGGTGACGTATGATGAACTTTTTGAAAGCGTCAAGGCATGTCCGTGGGAAGAATTTCTTCCAGAAAATGCGAGATTCTGGGTGACAAAGGCAAGTTCGGTCAACAGCCGTCTGTTCAGCCCGTCAGATATTCAGTCAATTGTCAAGAAGGCAATGGTCGAGAGAATGAAACAGCATTATGACGTGCAGTGGTTTGAGGAGAATGGGGCTGATTATCCGGTAAGGGTTTTTCTTAATAAGGATGAGGTTACGGTATGCCTTGATACCACAGGTGAGTCACTCCATAAGAGAGGGTATCGTACCAAAGCTGGTAAAGCGCCGATTTCGGAAACTCTGGCGGCTGCGCTTATTATGCTCACTCCGTGGAAGAAGGACAGAGTGCTTATTGATCCTTTTTGCGGAAGCGGAACTTTTGCAATTGAAGCGGCGATGATGGCAGCGGGAATAGCACCGGGAGCCGGAAGGAATTTTACGGCAGAGAGGTGGACGAATTTCATAGACAGACAATTGTGGTACGATGCTGTTAATGAAGCGGAAGAAATGGCCGATACCAATATTGATACATGCATAGAGGGATATGACATTGACCCGGAAGTTGTTAAAGTTGCGAAAGAGAACGCAGTAAGGGCAGGGGTCGAGAAATTAGTCAGATTCTGTGTAAGGGATGTGGCAGCTCTTGAATCGGACAGAGAATACGGTTTTATAATAACCAACCCTCCGTATGGTGAGAGACTGGAAGAGAAGGAGACTTTGCCGGCAATATATAGTGCATTTGGCCGTTGCTTTGCCAAGATGCCTACCTGGTCGGCGTATCTTATAACATCATATGAAGATACAGAGCGGTATGTGGGACGTAAAGCTGATAAGAATCGTAAGATTTATAACGGAATGATCAAGACTTTTTATTATCAGTTTCAGGGGCCGAAGCCACCGAGAAAAAAAGAAAGCGGTAGCGATAAGTGAGAAGCAGAAAAAAGCTTTATATAATAATTGTAATATTGATTATAGCGGTTGTCGGAGTTAAATATTTCGAGACAGGCAGGTCGATTGAGATTGTGCATGGCTCGACCAATATGGTTATAGCCGACGGCTGGAATGAGCTGGTATCCAGAACGGTCAATGACGGCAGATTAAAGCTGAGCGTTGACGGTAAGGAGGTCCGGCTGGATCCGGATGATATTTATATGGATGAGAATATGAATATTATGATAAATGAAGAGGTTATTACCTCTGTTTTCTCATGCGCTGTGAACAGATATTATCCGGGTTATACAATGATGGAGAAAGGCAATAACGCCATTATAATAACTGCTGCATCGGATACGGTAAATGTAAATGGCGAAGAGCAGATTATGGTTAAGCCGGCAGTGCTGCACGGCAGTAATATGTACATTCCGCTGGATGTAATGTCGACGTATTTTTCTTATGAATATAACTGGAACAGCATGACGTACACGGCAGAGCTTATTAATATGAAGCCTGATGAGAAGATTTATCCTTATGCGTATGATTACCGCAAAGTAGGCAAGGGGTCAGCGGTCAAGGACCAGGCGGAATACGGAACATGCTGGGCATTTGCTTCGCTTACGGCATTGGAGTCATCACTTATGCCGGACGGATTTTATGATTTTTCAGAGGATCATATGACATGGCATAGCGGATATAATCTTAACCAGAATCAGGGAGGAGAGTTCAATATGTCCATGGCATATCTTGCCGCATGGAAGGGACCGGTGTATGAAGAGGATGATCCCTATGGCGACGGATATTCACCGGATGGGCTTGAGCCGGCGTTCCATGTGCAGGAAATGCAGATAATTGAGAGTAAGAATTTTGACGGTATCAAGAAGGCGGTATTTCTGTATGGCGGAGTACAGAGCTCTCTATATCTGTCAGTCAATGACGCAAGTGGTGTCGGTAGTTCGTCATATAATCCGGATACCAAGTCATATTGTTACATTGGTACAGAAAAGGCTAATCATGATATTGTGATTGTCGGATGGGATGATTCGTACCCGGCGTCCTCTTTTGCAACAGAGCCGGATGGCGATGGCGCATTTTTATGCATGAACAGCTGGGGTGAGAATTTCGGCGACAAAGGATATTTCTATGTGTCATATTATGACAGTAATATTGGCGTCCACAATGTTGCGTACACTGATATAGAGAATAAAAATAATTATAATAATATATATCAGAGCGATTTGTGCGGATGGGTCGGCCAGCTCGGCTATAACAGGGAATACGCTTATTTTGCCAATGCATACGAGGCAAAGGCGGATGAAACTTTTGAGGCAGCAGGATTCTACGCTACCGGGGCGGACACGGAATACGAGATGTTTTTTGTGGAAGATTTCGAAAACGACAGTTCATTTATTAACAGGATACCGGTTGCGAAGGGCTCTTTTGCCAATCCGGGATATTATACAGTCAAGGCTGATAAACCGATTCCTATGAAAAAAGGACATAAATATGCAGTAGTTGTTTATATTAAGACACCAAATTCGATTCATCCGATTGCTATAGAATACAGGGCGGATGATGCTACGGCTACGGTTGACCTGACGGACGGAGAAGGATATATAAGCCTTAAGGGAAGCCGCTGGGAACATGTGGAAGAGACACAGAATTGCAATATATGTCTTAAAATGTACACTAATAATATAGAAGAACAAGGAGAAGAAAAATGATTTTTGCGACAGGAAATATGGGAAAAATGAAGGAAATCAAGGCAATTCTCGGAGACATCGGGGAAGAAATCCTTTCCATGAAAGAAGCCGGAATTGATATGGATATTGTTGAGGACGGAAGCACATTTGAAGAAAATGCGATAATCAAGGCAAAAGCAGTTATGGAGCGCACTGGTCAGCTTGCTCTTGCGGATGATTCCGGCCTTGAGATAGATGCGCTCAATAAGGAACCGGGCATATATTCGGCACGCTATATGGGTGAGGATACACCATATGAAATCAAAAACCGCAATCTAATAGAGCGTATGAAAGGCGTTAAGGGCAAGGACAGAAGTGCGCGTTTCGTATGTGTTATCGCGGCTGCTTTTCCGGATGGAGAAATCATAACAACACGCGGTACGATAGAGGGCGTTATAGCGGAAGAACCGGCTGGAGAAAACGGATTTGGTTACGATCCAATCGTGTATGTTCCTGAATACGGTATGACCACGGGACAGATGGATCCGGATGCCAAAAATGCAATCAGCCACCGTGGCAAAGCACTTACAGCAATGAAAAAGATTCTTGAGGAGCGTAAGATAATCAAATGAAAATCCTTGTAATAAGTGATACTCATGGCTCAGACCGTAACCTTAATCTGGTACTCGAAAAGGAAAAAGGGATTGATCTGATGATTCATCTTGGGGATTTGTGCGGTTTGGAGGATTATATTGAAGAAATGACGGGAATACCGTGCTATATGGTCCGTGGCAACAACGATTACCGCTCCAATCTTCCGGCAGAGAGCGTTATAATGGTTGGAAAACACCGGACACTCCTCACTCACGGACACTATTTTGCTATAGCGTGTGATACGGCCGATCTGCGCCGATATGCACGCGGTCTTGACTGCGATATTGTCATGTACGGTCATACACATATCCCTGAAATAGAAACGGTTGGCGGGATAACTGTGGTCAATCCGGGTAGTCTGACACTTCCGAGGCAGCCGGGACGCCGTCCAAGCTATATCATTGCAGAGACTGATGAGGCTGGAGATGTTGCTTTTGACCTGCATTTTCTCTAAGGTGACAGTTAAAACTATTTTTTTACAAAAAAATAAAAAAAAGGTGTTGACATTCGCCTTGTGGTCAAGTATAATAACACTTGCGTTTGACAAAAACGCATCCGATGCAATCACATAATGCATAATCGGGGTGTGGCTCAGCTTGGCTAGAGCGCTTGA
>FR889245.1 GCA_000431815.1 Butyrivibrio sp. CAG:318
TAATGATTGAGCTGGAAGCACTAAATTGGAGCTTCCAGCTCTTGTTTTATATATACGACATGATTTCAGATATGTCAAGAGCGGACGTCAAAGACGTCCTTTTCATCATGCATTTGATGCTTGTACACCAACTAAATCAGCAATGTCATTTTGGATTTTTTTTATTTCTTTTCTACCATCGACATCTAAATTTTCAGACTCTTTTAATTCCTTATATTTAGAAATAAGTTCATCTAATGATTTTGCCTCATCTTCATTTTTCTGCACTTTTTCAGTTGTTTCAGAAAATGCTTCGTCAGCGGCTTCAGAGGCTCGTTTCGCAGAGTTGTTTGTCTATTTAACTGCTAACATTAAGGCGGCTGTAAATCCAAGAGATATAGCAGCGTTTAATGCTGTTTGAGCAAGTGTTAATCCAATAGTAGAGTGTTTTGCAACATTTTGAGCATTTTTTAGTTCTTCAACAGAATTCTTACCCTTATTTAAACCAGAAAAATACAGTTTTGTATTACTGTCACCAATCAGCAGATGATATTCAGGAAGCACTTAAAGATCTACTTTCTGGAACTATGTTTGTCGGCACTCTTCGCCCGTATCAAAAGAAAATACATAACGGATGGGACAGTCAACAGATGTAGACTGTCCCTTTTCATCACGCTTTTTGCAGACTGCTCTTGAAATTATCACAATTCCATGCTATAATAATCATAAATGAACGGTCGGTATACGCAAAAGAGCGAAGCGACATGAAAACAACAGAGCAACAACACAATGAGCGGAAGCGTGAACTAATGGAAAAGGTCGAGGACGAATACTACCTGAAATCCCAAATGGAGGTCTTAAAGCAGGGGGTTGCCCTGTTCGTGGATAAGTACAAAGCAAACCAAGCATAAGCCGGTCAGCCGCCGCTCATTTACGGCGCGGGCAGCGGTGCAAAACTCCGCCGTAATAACAATTCCGAACGGAGGAAAGAAGATGAAAACAGGGAAAAAACTACTCACAGGTACACTTTTGGCGCTTTGCGTCGCTCTATTGGTGCTTTGCAGCGTGCTTGCCATAGGATGGAGCAAGGCGGAAAAAACCAACACCGCACTGCCGGAGGTGCGGAACAACGGCACGGCGATCCAGTGGAAATACAGCGACGAAACCGATTGGCGCGACCTGGTGGCGCTTACCGAGCTGCGGGGCGCTGCCGGAGAAAATGGAAAGAACGGCATTGACGGTAAAGACGGCAAGAACGGTGCCGACGGTAAGAACGGAATAAACGGAAAAGACGGCATTAACGGCGTTGACGGTAAAGACGGAGCCGACGGCAAAGACGGTATAAACGGAAAAGACGGCATTAACGCCAAAAACATAGAGGTGCAACGAGCCGAAACCCACATACAGTGGCGTTACGAGGGCGATGAGTGGCAGAACCTTGTGGCGATAGCCGACATCACAGGCCCCATCGGACAGAACGGTAAGGACGGGGCAAACGGAAAAACGCCGGAGTTCCGCGTGAACGAAAACACATTGCAATGGCGCTACACCGGCGATGAAATATGGCTGAACCTGTACGATCTTTCGGTTTTGAAAGGTCTTGACGGCAAGGATGGTATAAACGGAAAAGACGGAGCCGACGGCAAGGACGGAACAAACGGCATAAACGGGCAAGACGGCGCCGACGGTGCGGACGGTAACACCCCGTTTATCGGTGAGAACGGCAACTGGTGGATCGGAGAAATCGACACAGCCGTAAAAGCCGCAGGCATTGACGGTGCTGACGGTGTTGACGGCGAAAAGGGTGATAAGGGCGACAAAGGTGACCCCGGCGAAAAGGGAGACAAGGGAGATAAGGGTGACAAAGGCGACAAGGGCGACCCCGGTCAGAACGGCGGAAGCTCCGGGTATTTTTACGGCACGGGGTATGTACCGTCAACCCATCTTTCAGACGGTGCAGTTCCCCTGTACTATCGGGAAATGCATAACCGCGGCGGGCTTATATCGTGCACCGAAACAACTCTCAGGCTGAAAAAAGGATATACCTACAATGTGTGTGTAAGCGGCATGGTTAATGCGATGACAAATGATAATAGCGGAAACTATTCCGTTCGGATGACTGACGGTTACGATGATGACTATTGCAGATATATTACACTGATAGAACAAGACGGCAGGGGATCAAATTCTCTCTGCTTCAACAGAATATATGACCTTACCGGCGCGAGAAACGATGTTGAACTCAAATTTTCGCTGGAGCAAGGTGATTACAAAACCTATCTGCTTTCATTCAGAGGCTCTGTTACAATCACCGCTCTTGACTGAGCCGACATACACGAAAACGGAGGTAGCAAGAAATGAAGAAACGAATACTCAGTATCCTACTTACCCTTTGTATGGTGCTATGCCTTGTGCCGATAACGGTTTTTGCCGCAGGTGAGCTACCGGATGTCAAGCTTTCCGTCCCAACGACGTTTGACAAGACAGTGGACCTTACGAAGCAGAACGGAGAATTAAAAATCAAGGACAGCAAGACCTATCTGATCAAGGGCTCCGCAGATCCGAACTGGTATTTTCAGTACCGGATCAAAATCGATGGCAGTAACAATACGCCGCACATCTTTCTAGACGGCGTCCGCATTCAGGCCCCCGAGGACGGCCCTGCCATCGAGCTTTACGGCGGCGCCTCCGCCTGCCTGTACTTTATCGGCG
The DNA here is from genome assembly GCA_000431815.1 of Butyrivibrio sp. CAG:318. Classification (GTDB taxonomy): domain Bacteria; phylum Bacillota; class Clostridia; order Lachnospirales; family Lachnospiraceae; genus Eshraghiella. The sequence continues at coordinate 2,692 of FR889245.1, forward strand.
GGGACAGCGAGCTGATCGGCGCGGAGAACTTCGCCGCGCTGCAGAAAAACAAAACCGATGGCTATCTCCGGGTTCTGGTGAAGACGGGGACGAAGCTCACATGCCAGGGCGGCCATCATGGCGCTGGCATCGGAGGCTCAAAGGTCGGAATCAAGAATTTCTCGCAGGGACACGGCATGAACCTTCATTTCGGCTCTCTGGCGACGAATATCTATGGCGGTGAGATTTCTGCGACCAGCGGCGTAGGCGGTGCGGGTA
>FR889246.1:0-11515 GCA_000431815.1 Butyrivibrio sp. CAG:318
GATAATATTCAAATCCATAAATTTCAACCTTAGACTCCATTGGAATAAACGGTACTCGTACACTTAAGTCCGATATTTCTTTACCGGCATACTCTTTTTGAAATGCTGCCGATATATACTGCATTATATCTTCATTAGTCAATGCATTACTTCTGCCAAGATACACCGGAAGGGCCTCCAGACTTCTGACTTTCTTACCTTTCACCTTATACTCTACAAGTGCATACCCTGCGCTAGATATAGACCCATACCCTCCATATTTCGTCACATCTTCCATCTTGGCAATAGACGTTTTTATTGGCATATAAGCATCTGCATTCTTTATATACCGTTTTCCCACTATATTTATATCTGACAATTTGCCATTAGCTTCTTCCGTCTTTACGGTTATTATTACGGAGTTTTTCTTCATTATCCGCAATACATGCTGTTTTGTCTTTCCATTGTCCGCTATCCATGCTTCTTCTCCGTTGCGGATTACGTTGTAGTCAAATATTTTATCCATGTTGTATCTGTAGAAATCATTTTTAGGATTTTTCCTTGCATCCTTTATGAAATTCATAGGATTATTCGTGAATTTCGTGTAATATGTATTTCCTACAACTATGTTAAGGTATGCATCCTTGGCATGGTGAGTGTCATTAAGTGCCCTGACCTTATTTATATCGAATTTCTTTCTGAAATCGCTGACAATACCTGCCTTAACAAATACAATCTGAGTATTCGGAAAAGCCTGTTTCAATACCTGTGTTATTGCCTTGGTTCCCTGTCTTGTCTCCACTAACTGTCTGCTGATAAAAGCAGCTTTTTCTTCGTCCGTAAATTCTTCTGTGCGAATTAATCTGCTATATTTTTCCTTTGAAATAAAATTTTTTTCACGTAATGTTTTCCAGAATTCATTCATATTCTTCCGGATATTACTTTCCAACGGATAGTTATCGCTCTTGTGGTTATTAATCTGTTTTTTGACTAACACCAGGTTATTTTCCAGACTGTCATCCTTTATAAAATGTCTCGGATATATATGGTCGATATCATAAAGATTATTATTGAACAAATCATTCAATTCTATTTTCTCGCCGCTATACATACATTTGCCTTGCTGCATATAATAAAGGTACAATTTTTTTATTCTGAAATCAGCTTCTGTTTTTCCTTCGATTTCTCTGATTTTCAATTCGGCCCATGTCTTATTTTCCCGTTTAAGTGCCGAATACAGGTCAAGTAATTTTTTCTTTCTTGATGCTTTTCTGTCATTTTCCTTTCCGTGTTCTCTTGGCATTTCAACAAAGACCCTGTCCGGTTCTTTATTGGTAAGTTCACAGGCCTCCCTCAGCATTTTGATTGTCTGCCATACCATTCTTTTTACCGGAGCTGATAAATACTTGTTATCAAGGTCATCTATTGTCCATTCGGTAAGTGGTTTTTCCACATTACTTGCCAATGCATCCAATTCCTTTTTGAATCCATACTGCTCTGATAACAATTCCATCAAGTTATGATTTGTCTCCCAAAGTGCCTGTATGAGCGAACAGTCTCCGCACTCGCATGAGCCCTGAAGTTCAAGGAATGTCTTAGATAAATTTCCCCAGCCATTGAATTTAAAACCAAGTATACGTTTTATCTGATCTCTGGACAGAACTGTACCATATTTACTTTCTATCTCGTCTTTTAAAAATTTCTTATCGTTACCGTATACAGTACCCCAAAATATGATTTCCTCTGCCATTGCCTGATTGGCATCTGTGAAAAGCTCATCTCCCAACACTCCACGGAATTTACCTACGGATGTTAATGAAGCATTAAAACCACCGTCAATACCCTCAATCACAACATCTTCTTTTGACGCTATGATTGATTTATTATATAAATACTTTATAAGTTGATTTAATGTAACTCTTTTTCCTGTTTTGAAAAGTTCTTCATATATGCCCTGCTTAACCTGTACTGATGGTTTCTTACCATCAATCCTAAGATTATTAAGTTCATTTAACACCATAAATTTCTCGTATAAAAATGATTGTTTCGGCAGCGTGCGTTCACCGGAAAGATATGTACAATGCCTTACCATCCTATTGATAAATTCTTTTGCGGCGCTCTGTGTATCTATTTTCTGTTCAAAATTCCACGGATAAACCTTGCCATTTTCTTCTCCCGGTCTTCTTTTGGCCCATACATTTTCGCCTTGTGCGCCTATCGGTCCTACATAATACGGTATATGGAATCTGAACAGTTCAACTATCCTTTCAGAAACCGTCAGTCCTGACTCATCCTTGTCAAGTAGAAACGGAAGGTATTTCTCCGCATTTGTCAGGATGGCTTTTAATTCCGACACATGTAATTGATTTGGGATAACACCATTGGAAGCCGTCAACTGTTTTGGCATAAAAGTCTCACTATCAATTTCAGACAATATAGTCTTTATTTCTTCATCATCTTCCGGAAATTTTTTTAACACAGCCTTTACATTTTTATAAAAGTCTTCCCGGGTTCTTCCGTCTCCGCCATTTCTGCGTATTTTCTTACTATGCGCATTAACACTGCCAACATACGCACTGTAATTTCCGGCTTTCATAACTCTGAACATTTCATCATATGCCTTCATATCATATTTCTTCAAGACATGCTGGAGCATATCCAGATCTTTTTTATGCTGTTTGTAAAGATCAACTCTTGCCTCAGAAAGGTACTTATGGCCCTTTATTATGCCTGCCAGCATTCCGATATCATGTATCTCTTTTATAGTCTCCAATAGTTCAAAGTATTCATCGCCTAACAGTTCCAGTGCCTCACCCTCCTTTTCTTCATAGTTAGAGTCCCTGAAACATATGCTGAATTTCTTATTTTCTTCGTCTATTACTTCATTGCCGTAAATATTTATAAGCACTCCTCTCAGACCGCATACAAGATTTAATATCTCATATGCCGGCTTATCTTTTTTGGTAATTCCAAGATATTCACATACATTTCCCAGATGTTTGCTTCTGGAAACACCATTTTCTCCAATTATATCAATAAATTTCTTAACATTTATATTCTCAGGAAACTCTATTGAATACATCATAGCCGTTTCGACCAGTCTCCTGTATGCTTCGTCTGCACTAGATGTTATTTTATCTGCGTCCAGGGATTCATTCAAAAAATTGCCTCTATGCTTAAACATGTTTGCTATTGCCAAATATACCAATCTGACATCATAGCTGTCCTTCACCGGATGCAATAATTCATTACGCAGATGGAAAATTGTAGGGTAATCTTTGAAATAATCTTTATCTGTATATCCCGTATCTGTAAATAGTGTATATTTCTGTTCACTATCCCTGTCTTCTAAATGATATTTTGATTCGTCGAGTCTGGCAAAAAAGCCCTCATCGACCTTATTTATTTCATCAGCAAACAATTCCCGCAAAACTCCCTGCCTTGCAACTTCCCTCTGGCGGCGGTGTCTCGATATACGGTTTGTCCTGCGTTCAGCGGCTGTATTGGCCTTTTTAAATAATCTTGAACACCAGAAATCCTTTCCCTTAACCCTGTATAAGTTATACTCTTCATCAGTTACCGCCATTCCTACCGAATTGGTTCCCATATCAATTCCAACATACATCTTTTTGTCCATTATTTTTTCTCCTTAAAAAATTATTCTTGCATTTTAACATAGGTCTGTGTTATTATAATAATACTTACAAGGTGAGTGCAAATAAGGTTTTAACCGATATTGTTTACGCACATTGGTGCTATTAATAAAAAGGCTTCATAGCCTTTTTATTTTGCACAAATTTAAAATCCACCACTCATTCTAAATTTCAAGTATTTTTAATATACACTCTCTCGTTAATTCTTTTGTTAAATATGCATATATAATACCATGATTCATGTATTAAATCAAACATTTTTTCACACACAAAAGAGCCTGTTCCTCTTTCCGGGACAGACTCTTTATTGGTTTTTCTATTTATTTTTCCTCATCCTGCAGTGCGTCGAATCCGTGCTCGCCGGTGCGGACCTTGACGACATCGCGAACGTCGTAGATGAATATCTTGCCGTCGCCGATGTTGCCGGTGTAAAGAACCTTCTGGACTGTGGTTACAAGAGTGTTGACCGGAATCTTGGAGATTACGACGTCAATCTTGATTTTCGGCAGGAGGCGTGTCTCGATAGGTGCGCCACGGAAGAATGCCTTGTGGCCTTTCTGGACACCGTAGCCGAAAACATTGGTTACGGTCATACCGGTTATGCCGATTGATTCAAGAGCATCCTGCAGCTGCGAGAATTTCGACTGGTTCATAATGATTGTCGCCTTGCTTATGCCGCTGTCGACCGCTTCGTGATGCTCGACCACGACAGCCTCATTGACGGGAACCTTGGCAGATACATCTGTCTCGTCAGCCGGTGCCTCGTCATCAAAATCGGACATCTCGGTTACGAGTGCAAAATCAGGATATGCGATGTTGCCATGCTCGCCGATGTCAAGACCTGCGATTTCCTCCTTGGCCGTTACACGGATGCCGATGGTTTTCTTGAGGACAAACCATGTAAGGGATGCTGCCGCAAATACAAACGCACCGACTGCAACGATACCGAGAAGCTCTGTACCGAGGAGTTTTGCACCGCCACCGTAGAAAAGACCGTTTACGGTAGAAAGGCTTGTCACGCCCTCTTTGGCAAAAAGGCCCACGCAGATTGTACCGAATACGCCACAGCCGAGGTGGACTGAAGTTGCGCCGACAGGGTCATCAATTCCGAGGCGGTCGAAGAAACCGACAAGAAGAACTACAATTACGCCGGCAACGGCTCCGATAAGGAGTGAAACCGGTATGCTTACATAAGCGCAGCTTGCTGTGATTCCGACGAGACCTGCGAGACAGCCGTTGACTGTCATGCCAAGGTCAGGCTTGCCGATAACTATCCATGAAGCTATCGTAGATGTAAGAACAGCCGCTACAGCTGAAGCATTGGTTGTAAAAAGTATGTGCATAACATCGGACGGGTTCTGGAAACTCATTGTTGAGCCCGGATTGAAACCGAACCATCCAAGCCACAGAACAAAAAGACCGATAACGGCGAGTGACATATTGTGACCCGGAATTGCACGAGGCTTGCCGTCCTTGCCGTATTTGCCGATACGAGGTCCAAGGATGAGTGCTCCGGAGAGAGCTGCCCAGCCGCCGACCGAATGGACTACGGTGTCACCTGCGAAATCCTGGAAACCGAGTCTTGCAAGCCAGCCGCCGCCCCAGATCCAGTGACCGATAATAGGATATATTATAATTGTGAGCACGAACGAGAAAATAATGAATGAAACATATTTAATACGTTCTGCTACCGCTCCGGAAACGATGGTTGCTGCTGTTCCGCAGAATACCATCTGGAAAAATACCTTGCCCCAGAACGGAACACTTGAGGTTAACGTGTTGTCATAAAATGAATTGTCGGATGAGCCAAGAATGAATAACGACTTGGTTCCGATAAACGGGTTATCGCCTCCGAACATAAGGCCCCAGCCAAGAAGCAGATAACCTATTGATGATACAGCGAACACGATAAAGTTCTTTGATAATATGTTTACCGTGTTTTTGGATCTGGCAAATCCGGCCTCAACTGCCGCAAAACCAAGATTCATGAAGAATACAAGGATTGCTGCCAGAAATACCCAGAATGTGTCGATGATTGAAAAATCTCCCATTTTTCTTCCTCCTTTTCCTAAACAAAAAAGAGACAAAGGTGGCCTTTATCAGGCACCTTTGCCTCTTCATTTAATGACTAAGTTATAGCACGTTAAAAATATAAAGTCAATACCTTGTTTAAATTTATTTTACAAAAGTCCGGAACAACGTAACATTATTTTATTATCCGCGGCGAAGATTATCAATTGAATTATACAGGTTTAATGTACCGTAACCCCATTCCCTGTTGGGATATTTTATACCGTGTTTTCTTCCGCATCCGGATATCAATATGTTCTTGATTGCCGGAGTTGTCATGATACGCATATTTCCGTTTCTGCTGCCATATTCCTGCAGAAGAGCTGCCGTACCGGCAGTAAATGCCGTGGCTATGCTGCTGCCGCTGCGCCTTACATAAGAGGCAGCACCCATATGGTCCGGCACCAGAATATCCACACCCGGAGCGGCAAAATCCGGCTTGATTATGCCATCGGAATTATATCCGCGCCCGTTTTTCAGGTAAAGAGAATTATCCTTATGGCTGTAGGCGGCCACAGCAATGCACTCGGGGACATTGGCAGGGTTTGTAACTGTCTCGTAAGGATCCGATACAACGAAATAAGTATCATCCGTTAAAAATTCACGGTTATCGATCCATATATCGTAATTTCCGGTGGTCAGATCACGTCCGTATACATTAATTGTCCATATGCCCTCCGATGGACTGTCAAAACGCATGGCAACCACATTCATCCCGGAACTTTTTTCAAACAGCTGGTAATAAATTTCAACTACCGTATTTTCAAAAAGAAAACTAAGTACAGTACTGGTTCCGGTTCTGCTTGGCAGTCTGTTGATAATCTGCCCGCCCGGCGAAATTATTTCCACAGTATATACTTCCGGAGCCATTGACCACAATTCACATACAAATCCATTCTCGCCCCGTCCGACTTTGATTTCAACACTCTGTACTTCATCGCCGGATATGCGGCCCGCAAAGTGCAGCCGCTCATTTCCCTCATTACCCACTGACAATGTGACGCAATGTCCCGGTCTCTCCGCCTCATCACCAAGATAGTCGGCAAGCGGCGATATGCCCGCATGTGAACCGAGATTGCTGCCCATTCCTATAGCATATGATACCGTTACCCCTTTTTGTTCTGAATAATCCGACACAAATGCAACTGCGCGCATTATATCGGCTTCGGAATATGCCGGCACGTTGTCACGCACAAAATATATATCGCGCAGATAATGCTTAGCCTGCTGCAATCTGACCACAATCAGACGGCTGTATGGCGCGACACCCGAAAATCCTGACTGTCTGTTGATATTACCTGCAGCCACGCCCGCCATATAAGTCCCATGTCCTATATCATCGCCCGGAATGTCCCCGCCGCCGGCAAGTGCCTCGTTTATGTCCCGGTTATAATATATTCTGTTGGTCTGCTGATCCCACATAACCTCAATTCTGCTGGTTCCGTCACTGTTAAGGAATGCCTCATGCCTCCAGTTTATCCCGGTGTCAATTATAGCTATATAGGTTCCGCTGCCATACAGTTCAAGCACAGGCTGCTGCCTGACCGCCGTGATTCCCGCCGCATTCACTGCTGTCACATCCGACAGACCGTATAATTTGGGCAAAAAAGAGTACCCCAGTCTTTCAAAGGTACTCTCTTGTGTCATATTGATATTAAAAGATACTATTGCCCATTTATCGCTAATTCCCGCAATGCAATAATCTGCATACGGTTCCAACGCTCTTCTGGTATAATATCCGTCTCTCAGAATATATTCAGTGTATTCCTCAGATGTAAATACGTCGCTGCAAAAATCCATTTTTATTTTAGTATATGGAGCATGCCGCAAAATAATGCCTAATGTTCTTCAAGAACAGCGACACCTCTCGGTTCGATGACCGGACCGCCCTTCTTCTCAATGTAATCCTTCGTGATAATTACACGGCCGATGTTCTTATCCTTAGGTGTCTCATACATGATATCAAGCATAAAATCTTCAATGATGGAGCGTAATGCTCTTGCGCCGGTATCTTTCTCAAGAGCCTTCTTCGCAATAGCCTCATATGCGCTGTCTTCAAACTGAAGATCAACCTCATCCAGTTCCAATAATTTGTGGTACTGTTTCAGGATGGCGTTCTTCGGCTCCTTGAGGATTCTCACGAGCATTTCCTCGGTAAGCTTCTTAAGTGTAAATACTACCGGAAGACGACCTAAGAACTCCGGTATCATACCGAATTCGCGCAGATCCTCCAATGTAACTTTCTCAAGAATGTCCGGGTCCTCATCGTATTTATCCTTCAGATCGGCCTTGAAACCGATTGATGACTGCTTATTGAGTCTTGCCTTAATAATGTCATCGAGATCAGGAAAAGCACCGCCGCATATGAAGAGTATATTTCTTGTATTTACGGTTGTAAGCGGAACCATGGCATTCTTGGAATTGGCTCCGACCGGCACCTCAACATCGCTTCCCTCAAGTATTCTTAAGAGACCCTGCTGTACCGATTCGCCGCTGACATCACGGTTACGTGTTTCTTTTTTCTTGGCTATCTTATCTATCTCATCGATAAAAATAATACCGCGCTCAGCCTTGTCAACATCATTATCGGCTGCTGCGAGGAGCTTCGATACAACGCTCTCAATATCATCTCCGATGTATCCTGCCTCGGTAAGTGATGTGGCATCCGTAATCGCAAGCGGTACATCCAGAAGTCTTGCAAGCGTCTGTACAAGATATGTCTTACCGGAACCTGTAGGTCCTATCATAAGCATATTGGACTTCTGAATCTCGATGGAGTCCATTGTATTCGTGGCAACTCTCTTATAATGATTGTAAACGGCAACGGAAATAACCTTCTTGGCATATTCCTGTCCGATTACATATTCGTCAAGCATAGCCTTTATCTCGTGAGGTGCCGGAACTGACTTAAGGTCTATCGGCGGTATCTGATTATCGCCTTTCTTTCTCTTCTTAATCTTCTGACGCTCCGGCATATCGCCGAAATCCGAGAGATTCATAAAATGTATACCCGGCATACCGCTCATCTTCATCAGGTCATCGTATCCGCCAGGTCCGTTCATGCTGTCGAATGTCTTCTGCATACAATCTGCACAAATATATATATTCTGCGGAAGTTCGATCATCTTGCCGGCCTTGCTCTCCGGTCTGTGGCACAGATAACAGATTTTCTCATATTCTTCAAAATCTTTATCCTCGTTCTGATCATTGTCCTTCTGCTCATCATCGTTATTATTGATAATCTCTTCCATTAGTTATTCCTCCATAAATAATCGTGTTAATTCTAACATATTCCCGTTTATAATTCAACGTCGCCATGATAAAAAAACCGGACACCATTATTGCAATGGCATCCGGCGTCATATTCATTATGAATTATTCCTCAGGATTGGATGTAAGTGTTACGGTAGTTGATGTTTTCTCATATTCTCCCGAAGAGTTCATATGATAATATTCAACCTTGACTGTCTCTCCGACGGCATAGTATTTCATAAGTTCAACAAGAGAATCTATAGTCTCAACCGTTTCACCGTCAAAGGAACATATGATATCATTCTTGATAAGTCCTGCCTTATCTGCTGCACCGTTTTTGGTAATGTTTCTGATGGCAACACCTACCGGATATCCATATGTCTGTGAAATCTGGCTTGTTATACTTACGCCTGTAATTCCGAGGTAACCTCTTTCATCATCATCAAGCTGTTTTCTTGAATCTGTTGTTGAAAGTTCGTTAATGATATCCTTAACAGATGAAATTGAAATAGCGTATCCCATTCCTTCGACACCTGTTGTACTCATCTTGACTGAGTTGATACCGATTACTTCGCCCTGCGCATTGAAGAGAGCACCGCCACTGTTGCCCGGATTAATGGCCGCATCTGTCTGGATAAGGTTATTGTATTCCGTGCTTTCAACTGTTACAGTTTTATCAATTGCACTGATGCATCCTGTGGTAACCGAAATACCATAACCCATTGAGTTACCTACCGCTATTGCTGCTTCACCGACTTTAATCTGTGATGAATCACCAAGTGTTGCTATAGTATAAATGGCATCCTTAGGAATATCCGAAAGCTTTGCCGAAATTACCGCGAGGTCATAGCTGCTCTTTTTATTCTTGACTTCAACAGGAACCTTGCTTCCGTCATAAAATGTTACCGCAAGATTCTCAACGCCGTCAATTACGTGTGCATTGGTTACCATAAGAAGCTCATCATCGGTTGAACCGATTATGATACCGGAACCGCTTACCGTTGACTTCTGGGTCTGGCTTCCGAACCAGCCATAGTTAACTTCCTGTGTATATTCACCATTGATGGCTACTACTGACGATATTACCGAGTCAACTATATCGGATACATCATATACCGTGGCAGTAATGTCCTTGTTGGCATTTACATTACCAAGCTGTGCCGCAGTAGTTGTCGTCTTAGCTGAAGTATCTGTCTGGCTGCTGTTCTTAATAGGGAATAAGCTGTATCCTGCATAACTTACACCGTAGCAGGCAACTCCGGCAACTCCGCCTAAAAGCACTGCACAGACAACCATCGCTACGCCTCTTACAAACCAGTTCTTTTTCTTAGGCTGTGAGGCCCTGCGTTCAATTCTCTGAGCCTTTCTCATGGCTCTTAAACCCTTCTTGGTGAGCTGCGGCTGTGGCTGCGGCTGCGGCTGCGGCTCGCTGTTATATGCTGTGTAATTATTTTCATCATTATACATATCAATACATCTCCTTTGGTGTAATCTTTATCGCTTTCTATGTCTATGAGTATAGATGGAAATTGTGTACTTTTTGTGTAGCAAATAAGGAAAATAAGTGATATTTTCATATACCGGGCATAGAAAATCCCGTCCATACTCTCATCCGGCGTATGAACGGGATAATAATCATTGGTTATATTGAATTATTCAACAAGACTCATCATGCTTTCTTTGAGGCCGGCAAGTTTCTTATCCGCATCCTCAAAGCTGTTTCCCTTAACACCCATATAGAACTTAACCTTTGGTTCGGTTCCTGAAGGTCTTGCACAGCACCATGCATTGTCTTCAAGGTCAAAATAGAGAACATTGGATTCAGGAAGACCTGTTGTGCCTGTACTTCCGTCAGCACGTTTAACAATATCTTTCTCATAATCCCTGAACTCAAGAACCTTATATCCTCCGATTTCTGCAGGAGGGTTGTTACGTAATTTCTCAAGCATTGCCTGAATCTCGGCAACTCCTTCAACACCCTTTCTCTCAAGAGATACAAGTGTCTCTCTGAAATATCCGTATTTCTCGTAAATCTTAAGCATCTGATCCCAGAGTGTAAGTCCCTGCTTCTTATAGTATGCAGCAGCCTCACAGAGCATAAGAACCGCAACAATGGCATCCTTATCCCTTGCATGTGTGCCTACGAGACAGCCGTAGCTTTCCTCGAATCCGAACATATACTCATAGGTATGATTCTGCTCAAACCACTTAATCTGCTCTCCGATATATTTGAAACCTGTAAGTACTTCGATAAGTTTAAGATTATATTCCTTGGCAATAACATCTGCGAGATTGGTTGAAACGATTGTCTTGACCAATGCACCGTTAGCAGGAATAAGTCCTTTCTCCTTCTTCTGGGAGAGAATGTATTCTGCGATAAGCATTCCCGACATGTTACCTGTGAATGACATATATTCACCTGTCTTGGAATCCTTGGCATATACTCCGAGTCTGTCGGCATCCGGGTCTGTTGCAAGAACAACATCCGCATTCTTCTCCTTGGCAAGTGCAAGTGCAAGTGTGAATGCCTTAGGATCTTCAGGGTTCGGATATCCTACTGT
>FR889246.1:11530-69765 GCA_000431815.1 Butyrivibrio sp. CAG:318
CTACTGTAGGGAAATTACCGTCCGGTTTCTCCTGCTCAGGCACTACGTATATTTTATTAAATCCAACTTCTTTAAGAACTCTTCTTGCCGGAATATTACCTGTTCCGTGAAGCGGTGTGTATACGGCAACAAGATCGTCTCCCATTTCCTTAATAACATCCGCATTGATGATCTGTTTCTTAAGTGCCGCAATATATCTGTCATCGAGGTCAGAACCGATTACATTATATAATCCTGCTTTAACTGCCTCAATTTTGTCCATTGTCTTCACGACATTATAATCTTTGATAGCTTTAACTTCATCGATGATCATAACATCCTTAGGTGATGTAACCTGTGCACCATCTTCCCAATATACCTTATATCCGTTATATTCCGGAGGGTTATGGCTGGCTGTTACAACTATTCCCGCTATACATCCGAGATCTCTTACCGCAAATGATAATTCCGGTGTAGGTCTGAGAGATGGGAAAACATATGCCTTGATGCCGTTCGCATTCAGGCAGAGTGCAGCCTCATCAGCAAATTCAGGTGACATTCTTCTGCAGTCATATGCAATGGCAACACCCTTTGACTGTCCGCCTTCTTTAATTATAAAATTAGCGAGTCCCTGTGTAGCCTTTCTGACTGTATACACATTCATTCTGTTGGTTCCGTTACCGATAACTCCTCTGAGTCCGCCGGTACCGAATTCGAGTTCCCTGTAGAATCTGTCTTCGATTTCCTTATCATTGCCTTCAATTGACTTTAATTCTGCTCTTGTTTCTTCCGAAAAATACGGATTAACGCACCATTCTTTATAAGTATCCTGGTATGACATATATTTTTCCTTTCTTCCTATAAAATAATATTTCCCGACTTTACATCGTATATATTACCACTGTATTTACAAAAAGTCATTATTTTTTTTATCAATTAAGCTTTAATCTTAATAAATAAAGCAATCAGATAGTTCCGAAGGCGTCTCCATGTGATTGAAATCCACCTTTCAAAACCGTTCATCTTAAAAGTATGCGCTGCGATATGCTTATCAAGGAGCCTTACATGTTCTGCCGTGTAATCCCGGCCTTTTCTGCCTATAAGCACACCCGTATTGGAATCCTTACGCACACGGAATGAACTTAATTTGTCCTTGATGACCGCTGTATCGCCGAGCCTTGACAATCCGAGCCACAAGTCAAAATCAAGTATATACGGTATATCATCATCAAAACCGCCTGTTGCAATATAGTCGTCTTTGCGAAACATGGCACACACCGGATTGCCCCAGAAATTATTCAACATCACGGATGTCTTGGCAATTCTGGCACCTTTTACTATTCCGTTACCGGGCCAGTGCATGTATGAACCGGTTATTTTATCATCATTATCCACAAGATCTGTTCCGACAACGACAAGTGAGACCTCCGGGTGCTTCTCAAGAATCATCACACTCCTGCTTATGCAGTCCGGATATATACAATCATCTGCCGGTATAAGCTTTACATACCTGCCACTGCAGCTGCGGACGCATTTATCCCAGTTGCGGCTCATTCCAAGATTGGCTTCATTGACAATGAGCTTTATCCTGTCATCTTTGATACTCTTCACTTTATCAACCGTATCATCGGATGAACAGTCATCCACAACCACTATTTCTATGTTCTTATATGTCTGGTTAAGAATCGACTCTATCGTCCTTACTATGAACCGGCCGCTGTTATATGCCGGAATGCATACACTTACAAGTTCTTCGCTCACTATAAGCACCTCGTTATTTGTGTTTTATCTGAAGGATTCCGATGAAGAAACTTGAGAGAATCATCTGGATTCCTACAACAATTGCCGTAAATGCCGGTATCGTAAGTCTCATCATTTTATCTGCCTCAAGGATTCCGTATGAATTCTTCGCCCATACATTAACTGCCATAATTGAACATACAAGTCCGATTATAAAAAGGATAACTCCAAAAAGGATTCCTTTCTCAACGGTAAAGAATTTACCAAGCTTTCCTACCGGCTTGACCGGAATGAATCCCGTTGAACGCGCATATCCTTCCGTAAATTTGGAAAACATCACCATGTTCACACCTAACAGTATCATTGCCGATGAATAAAGCATGGTATGTACTCCGAGACCGGCACCACCGATTGATACATGTCCCACAAGTATTGCAATCATAAGTCCGAGTCCAAGTACAAGAAGGAATATTCCCGGATAGAGGAACAACCACTTTGGACTGTGCATGAGAAGAAACTTAAGATGTCTCCAGCCATCCCTCCATGTGTGGAGATGAGGCGCGTGGCTTCTTCCGTCTTTCTTAAGCGTCGTAGGAACCTCTGCAATCTTAAAGCCGTAAAGTGTCGACTTTACAACCATTTCACTTGCATATTCCATTCCGGTTGTCTTAAGGTCTATACTTCTCATTCTCGCGGTATTATATCCTCGAAGTCCGCAATGGAAGTCGCCTATCTTGCTTGAATAGAAGAATCTTCCGATAAATGAGAGCACCGGATTTCCGATATATCTGTGTGAAAACGGCATGGCGCCCTTCTCAATTCCGCCCTTGAAACGGTTACCCATTACAAGATCATATCCCTCTCTTAATTTCTCAACGAAAGGCATAAGATGTAAAAAATCATAACTATCGTCAGAGTCTCCCATTATTACATATTTACCGAGTGCCGCATTGCATCCGGCAATAAGCGCTGCTCCGTAACCTTTGGTCTCGACGTTGACAACTCTGGCACCGTTGCGCTCTGCTATGTCTATTGAGCCGTCTGTACTTCCGTTATCGGCGATAAGTATCTCACCGTCCACGTTGTTCTCGTACAGGAATGTCTGCGCCTTCTTAATACATGTCTCCAGCGTTTCCGCCTCGTTAAGACACGGCATGAGTATGGTAAGCTCATATTTAAATTCATTTTCAGCCATAATAAAACCCTCCTTAGACTGCCATTCTTATATATATTTCCCAAAAAGTCAATGCGTGAAACATAACCGCGGCAAAAATAATCCCGCCACCGATATCCTTTTTGATGATACATCTGCTGTTTTTAAGCGGATACACTGCACAGAACAGAAGCGGTATAAAATATCTTCCCTGAAGTCCGACTATATGCGCTGAGCCTGCCGGTGTCCAGAATATCCACATTGATATAACTATTATAAATATGCTCACTGCTGCCGCAGACAGTGAAATAATCCTCTGTTTCTTATTAAAACAGATTTCCCTGCCTTCGCAGTTAAGAAGCGTAAGCACCATAAGCACTGTAAATCCGGCTGTCAGAAAACCCGATGTATATACCTGCAGCCAGCCGAATCCGCTTGCAAACATTTCGGCGTAATGTGTTCCGCCCATAAGGAAAAATGTGTTAAAAAGCATGCAAAGTGCTTCTTTCGGGTGAGTAAACATTCGTCTTAACGTAAATCCTTCGCTCTCGGTCCAC
Organism: Butyrivibrio sp. CAG:318; assembly: GCA_000431815.1. Classification (GTDB taxonomy): domain Bacteria; phylum Bacillota; class Clostridia; order Lachnospirales; family Lachnospiraceae; genus Eshraghiella. The sequence goes on from FR889246.1 coordinate 14,960, forward strand.
ATAAGTTCATTCTCACTGCCCGATGTAGATGATGACACATCTTTAAAAATATTGGAATTAACTGCCGCAAATGTCACAACCGCCAGCAGTATCGCACTTGCTACCACCACGGGGTACTTAACTTTCTCTCCGAAATTACGTTTCGGGATCATAAACAATAATAACAGAAGCGGAATATAAATTCCACCCTTAAATGCCGACATGAACACTCCTGCGCATACCATTACTACGGTCTCGGCAGGTCTTATTGTCCGCTCCGAATAAACTGCATTCATAACATATGCCATGTATAAGAAAATAACCGCATACAAAACACAATCTTCCGATATGCATACCACTCTCGATGTCATCATAGGCAGAAGCATAATAAGCGCAAGTAAATTTTTACCGACCGGTATTTTCTTAAGTGCCGTATATGTTATCACCGAATATACCACAAGCATCAGCAGTCTGGCAAGCGTATATGTCATAACACCGCCAAGGCCTGTAATCCGGCCTGCTAATATCCCGATAATTGCCGGCAGATAAAGTATCACGGCTGCCGGGCTGTAATTATACACATCAGCACTGACTTCTACCAGTTCGCTTCCGTCGCATCCCGCAGTTTTAAAGAAGTTTTTGGCAGTTTTAATGTAATTAGTTACACTTATGTTCTTATCAAGGTCAAGGTCCGCAAAAGTCCGCCTTGCATAATATGTACCTTCACTGCCCGTATCCCCGGCACCGGTAATTCTGTTGACGGTACCCATTACGTGATACAGATGATTGGTCTCATCGGCACCCGCATTCGGTGTGATTATAAGCGTAAATGCTATTCCGAGACATATACACGCGGCAAGATATATTTTATGGACAGGTGATTTTCTGACAAACACAAGGTAATAAACCACAACGGCCGATATGATAAGAATTAATGCAATCACATCATAATACCGGTAAAAATATATAACATCCTGTCCGTATCTGCCCGCTATATCACCGTATCTGTACCATTTTACCAGATATGCCGTAACAGCCATTACAGCCACCATGACAAGGCATGGAATTATTTTATATTTTTTGATACAAGATTTGATACTGTCCATTCTATATTCCTAATCTTCTGAGTGTATTGCGCAAGAGTTCTTTCTCAATCGCAATTGTGTTTTTAGTTAAATTTAATGTCCTGCTGACATCCTTCATTTTAAAGAATGAACTGAAAATTCCCTTAAGATATGCACCGGCAAGTCCTTTTCGTGCAAAATACACTATCTTTACAAGTATTCCGGCGCACACCGGTACAAAGTTCAATACTTTCTGCCACGGTGCAAAATTCTTATACATAAGAAGCATCGAATTGCGAGCCGAGAGGCTTACTTTAAATGCATTATGTCTTGAACCGCTGGCAGCACTTCCGATGTGCAGCGCCTTCGCCTCAGGTTCATATACGTTCCGCCATCCGTAAATCTTAGCTCTGTATCCTATATCAACATCTTCAAGATATGCAAAGAAATTCTCATCAAAATACCCTATTTCATCGAATACATTCCGTCTGTAAATTGCCGCTCCCGCGCAGGCGCTGAATATATCGCACTTTCCGGTATATCTTGAGGCTGCCTCATCGCGGCCTCTTGCAAATCCCCAGCCGAGCACGCAGAAATAATCGCCCGCGCTGTCAATAAGCTTTCTGTTGTTATATTGGAGCATCATTGCCTGTGCCGAAAACACATCTGATTCTTTCTCGAGTCTGTTCACAAGTGCACCTACCATATGGCGTCCAGCAACCGCGTCATTGTTAAGAAGTATTACATATTCGGAACCGGATGCTTTAATTCCGTCATTTACAGCCTTGGCAAAACCGTAATTATTATCAAGCGGAATTACCTCAAGCAAAAGTTCACCCTCGCTCTCTTCTACCACCTGAAGACTGGCATCCTCGGAACAATTATCCACAACAATGACATCAAAATCCTTGTAATCCTGTTTTTTTAATGATGCAAGACATTCCCTCAGGCATTTTTCTCCATTATAATTAGGTATTACAATTGATACTTTACTCATAAATACCTCCTACATCTTAACGGTAATCTCAGGCGCATATACCATTTTCAGGCCCTTTGTACTTCCTTTGTGTGCGTATAAATTCCGGTCCCCGGAATCAAGCACCTTATCTAACGCACTTTTTTTAACCATAATTCCATATCTCGGCACAACTGCCGCTTCCATGTCAACGGCTGCCATATTAAAATCACCCTTAAACCACGCCGGGCTTCCTTTAAGAGATTTCGTATATCCGTGGCCTGTACGGGCAATTCCGTTATAGAGATATCTGCCTCCGGCTGTAATCTTTGGAACAATAATATCGGCATCCGTAAGAACCGCGCGACTGACTGCAAGTCTTGCAAAATCCTTTGAAAGCTTCATATCAGTGCGTAAAAGTATTACATAATCTGCCTGTACCGCTCTTATATCTTCATCTTTTCCGTCATAGGACGGATATGACGTTACACATTGCACATCCGGAACGTCGATAAGATTAACCCTGTAATATCCGGGATCGTCAAGCTCGCATACAACAGTGCCATCACCGGTATATTCGTTGAGTGCCCTGCGTCCGGCATCGAAAGCATATTGCTTGTTAAAAGGGTTGCCGGAGGTTGAATTTTCTCCGGACTTCCAATGATAAAGAATTTTATCAACATGCTCAATCACTTTACATTTATCGACGCATCTTAAGAACAAATCATAATCCTGTGCGCCGTCATATTTACTTCTGAATCCGCCTGCCTCTGTTACTATTTTCCTGTTAATCACGCAGAAATGACAGATATAATTATTGGATAAAAGAAGTGTCTTATTATAATCCGGTTTTCTGTACGGTTTAAAATAACGTTTAAGGTCCGGACTGACTTTATCTTCGTCCGTATACACCATGTCCGCACCATAATTTACTATGCGGTTTGCCGCCTCATACAAAGCATCCGGTTCCAGTATATCGTCGTGGTCAAGAAAGGCAACATACTCGCCCGATGCCACATCAAGTGCCTGATTGGAATTGCCCGATATTCCGAGATTTGCTTCAAGGCTTACATATCTTATCCTGGCATCATCGCCCATGACTTCATCTATCACTGCATCAACTTTATTCTCTCCGCCGTCGGCTATGCATAACTCCCAGTTTCCGTAAGTCTGTGCAAGCACACTTTCCAGTGTCGCCTTAAATGCCTCGTGCTCGACATTGTATACCGGCACAATAATGCTTATGAGCGGATTACGTGCAAATGTATACTCTTCATGAATCTGTTTTTCTGTTTCGGTTTTCCCGATATTGCGTACATATCCGGTACCTTTTTCCACAATTTTACCGCATAATTTTACTATGCCGTAACGCTCCGTATATGCTTTTATTCTGTCAACGATTTCACTCAATCCAAAACACCTCTTGTTCTGTCATATCATACCCTTATGGAAAAATCAGAACGCTTAAGCGAAAGATTAGGGTTATAATATGGGTCGCCGGTCTCCATAACTTTGGCCCAGCGTTCCATCATGTTATTGGTTTCGCCCATGAACCTTGCCGCTTTTTCAGGTGTATCCTCAACACCACGGCTCTTTGATTCATAGTGATACAATTTTGCTTCAGGATTATATACTATAAGATACCCTCTCTGTCTTACACGGAGACAGAAATCAACATCATTAAATGCCACCTTAAAAAGCTCATCAAGTCCGCCGACCTCGTCATATACGGATTTGCGCACAAGCATGCACGCAGCCGTAACTGCGCTGTAATTCTGCGGAATGACCGCCCTCGCAAAATAACCCGGATCATCACCTTTAATTCCCGCAAATGCATGACCGGCAACTCCGCCAAGGCCGATTATTACTCCGGCATGCTGCACGGTTCCATCCTCATAAAGAAGTCTGGCGCCGACTATACCGACTTCAGGTCTTGTTCCAAAGCTTACAAGTTCACGCAGACAGTCTTTGTTAATCATCTCCGTATCATTATTAAGAAGCAGCAGATATTCACCTGACGCTACGGCAGCTCCGTAATTATTTATCTTTGAATAATTAAAATCTCCGTCATAGTAAATTACTTTGACACAGTCGTATACGGATTCAATCTTTTTATAGTAATCAAAAGTAGCCTGTTCCGTACTGTTGTTCTCAATTACGATAATCTCATAATTGGTATAATCCTGTATGCCTATTATTGATTCAAGGCACTGCTTAAGATCGTCAACATGGTCCTTGTTAGGTATAAGAATTGATACCTTAGGATTGCCTTCAATATCATATCTGACCCTGTTATATCCCGGTCTGTAACCCTCGGATACATGTGCTTTAATTCCAAGTCTGTCAAAATGCGCCTGTGCGGCCCTGATTCCGGCATCATAAGCGTATTTTTTGCTCTCCGGATTCATCGCCGTTGAATTCATATGGCATCTCCAGGTATATAATACCTTCGGAATATGCTTTATATTGGCTGCTTTCTCGGTACAGCGCAATATCAGGTCATAGTCCTGCGAGCCGTCATAGTCGCTGTTAAATCCGCCGACTTTCTCATATAATTCTCTTGAAAACACAAAAAGATGGCAGATATAGTTATTGTTATTAAGCATATCCGGTGAAAAATCCGGTTTAAAATGCGGCATAAATCTCTTACGTGTTCCACAGTCGTATTTGTCTTCATCGGAATATATTACATCAATCGTGTTGTCTTCGTTGATTGCGGATGCACATTCAAACAGTGCGTTCGGTCTTATTATGTCATCATGATCTCCGAGAACTATATAATCGCCTGTTGACATATCAAGTGCCGCATTGGTATTGCCTGATATTCCGAGATTATCTTTCAGTGCAACATACTTAACACGGCTGTCTCCCTTACATACTTTGAGGACTGTTTCCCGCATTTCATGTCCGCTTCCGCTTCCGTCGGCGAGACATAACTCCCAGTCAGCATATGTCTGGTCCATAACAGATTTGAGCATTTGAGCAAAATATTTCTCGTCAGGTCTGTATACCGGCACTACTATTGAGAATTTCGGATTCACGGGAAAACTGTGAGAGCGCTGCATCATAAGAACCGTTTTCTTAGGTTCCTTCTGCTTAATCCATTTATCGTAATCCATTGATTTCTTATCGCGTGAAATCTTGCGAAGCACTTTTTTGGCTGTTTCCAGTACGCCTCGCTGTTTCATATATGACATAGCGATTGATGCGAGTCTGCCAAAACTCTTATCGGTGCTGTCCGTTCTCTTCGATAAATCAACATGATGGACAACCTTTTCATTCCCGGATGTAAACACTATGTCTGTTTCATAATCCGAACCCAGAGGAAAAATTATCTTAAATCCGGGGTCCTCGATTAATTCATCATCCTGATAATAATCCGAAATATCAGAACGCGGAACTCTTTCTATAACGCAGTCAGCCGGTTTCCCGTCTTTTAGCACGCTTATATTTACAGGATCCTTATACGCACACCAGCCTGTAACGTTAATATGGGAATCCTTTTCAAGCACAGAATCCACCGCGCCCGAAATCGTATATCCGGCTTTTCTGAAGCTCCTGCCGGATACTGTGTATTTCTGTATATATACTTCGTCCTGCCATGCAAATGTGACAACGACTTTCGCTTTCCTGAATTCTTTCGGAACATCAAGAACAAACTGATATTCGCATGAAAACATAAGGTTATCCCATTTATAGCAGAATCTTGACCTTGTATTGTCACGTAGAATTGCCTTGACAGGTACATTTTCACCATCAATATATGCCTTTATCTTAGCATGTTCCATATATGTCTCATTTGTTCCGGCATGTATAACAAGCTGATCCGGATTATCGAGTCTTGCCCTGTATTCGGCAAAATATATCATTCTGACCTTGTCGCTCATCTCAATTCCTACTTTCTGAATATTCTAAGAAGTATTGTCATAAATGCTATTAAATATGCAGCAAAAAGTACGAAAATAACCATTGTCTGCAAATCCCATTTAACATAAGTATAGCAGATTGCAGGTGTCAGATTATCCGGCTGTCCGGATATGGTAACACCTTCTCCTTTATCATTGCCGCATTTTATAACCAAAGTATATTTTTCCCCCTTAGTATATTCAACCTTATCCATGTTAAGGAAGGTGAATTTACCGCTTTTAAGCCTGGATATTTTCAATGTTTCCTGTCCCGAAACACTATTCCCGTTTTCATCGGTAAGTTCATAACTTATCTTACCTGATACTTTTCCGGCATCAGCCGGAGCCATAAGTACCTTCATTCCGGTAATATTAGCAGAGTCGCATATAAATGAATACCTGAATTCATTACCGTCACTTATCTCCGTCACCGGCACCATCCGGCTTCTCGTATAATCCGTGTTATATAATGCACAGTCTTTTTTGACATAAGCGTAAAAATATCCGCCGACCATAACAGCCACTACGGCAAATATTAACAAAATTATTTTCTTCCTGTTCATAACTGCCCTTTCTATCTGGTCTGCATATATACATCACATATTTCTGCCGCATCGCCCTTCATTCTGACTTTGCCGCTTTCAAGCCAGACTACCTTGTTACATATCTCTCTGACCTGTTCTATACTGTGCGATACAAAAAGAACTGTCGTTCCTTTATCCATCATCCTGTGTATACGTTCCTGGCACTTCTCCTGAAACCTGAAATCGCCGACTGAAAGCACTTCATCAACTATAAGTATATCGGCCTCTCCAGATGTTGCTATTGAAAAAGCAAGTCTTGAGAGCATACCGGAGGAGTAATTTTTAACCGGAACATCCATAAATTCATGCAGTTCCGAAAATTCAACAATATCATCAAATACATCCTGCATCATCTTACGCGAACGTCCGAGAAGTGCTCCGTTGAGGAATACATTTTCCCTTCCCGTAAGGTCTATGTCAAAACCGGCTCCCAGCTCGATAAGAGGAGCAACACTTCCTCTGATTGAGACACTTCCTTTGGTCGGCTTAAGCACTCCGGCAATACATTTGAGCATTGTGCTTTTGCCGCTTCCGTTAAGCCCGATAAGTCCAACGGAATCGCCTTTTTTAACATCGAAACAGACATCGCTTAATGCCCAAAATTCATCATATTGTAATTTGCCTCTTAAGGCTCTGATAATATATTCCTTGAGGCTGTCAACTTTCTCCCTGGCGAGGTTAAAGCGCATGGAGACATCTTTTACCGAGATTATTGTATCATCTGTCATAACGTCTCCTTTCTACACATACAGGATAAATTCATCCTGTTTTTTATAAAAAACCCTGAAACCAAGTACAAGCACAAGCACACTTGGGATTATTGTCATCAGTGTTGTAAACAGATCAGGCCATGTGCCATATATCATGAATCCACGGAACATTTCAAGAATACTCGTGAGCGGGTTGATGCGCACTACCATTCTGATTGCACGCGGAAGACTCGACATCGGGTATATTACCGGTGTCAGGTACATAAGTACTGTGGTAAGTACCGAATATAAGTGGATTATGTCCCTGAATTTAACCGCAAAAGCCGCAAGTATCAGTCCGATTCCGAGTGAAAGTGCCACCAGTGCAATTATCGGAAGTATCCCCAGTAATGCCATATAATGCAATTCTGCCCTCATACAAAGCATAACAATTATGAGCGCAGCAAACGATGCCATCAGGTTAATGGCACTCGAAACAGTCCTTGAAAGGACAAACATGTATTTGGGTACATACACCTTCTTAATGAGCGGTGCATTATCAATAATCGCCGTCATATCCATTGTGGTTGCAGCCGAAAAGAAATTAAAAACAACCTGGCCCGCAAGAAGATATAACGGATAATTATCTATATCGAACTTAAACAGATGTGAGAATACCACCGACAGTACGACCATCATAAGGAGCGGGTTAAGCAAAGTCCATAACACGCCAAGCACCGAACGACGGTATTTGGTCTTAACATCTCTTGTCACAAGCTCATTTAACAGCGGCTTGTATTTATTAAAATTGACAATAATCGACTTCATCAGAATTAGCAACCTTTTTTGTAATCTTTAAACTGCGGCCATTTCTGGTCTTTGTCGGAAAATATGAGTTCCGACTCATCTTCCACAGGCCAGTCAATGCCTATATCCGGATCGTTCCAGATAATTCCGCCTTCATCATCCGGATGATAAAAATCAGTACATTTGTATGCAAATTCAGCATAATCCGAGAGAACAACGAATCCATGTGCGAAATTCTTCGGAATAAAAAACTGTTTCTTATTCTCAGCCGAAAGAACCACACCAAACCACTTACCATATGTCTTTGAGCCTTCTCTCAAGTCTACTGCAACATCAAAAACCTCTCCGTTAATAACGCGCACCAGCTTATCCTGCGGAAAATTCTTCTGAAAATGAAGACCTCTTAAGACGCCTTTCTTAGATGCGGACTGGTTATCCTGTACAAATTCCTGTGTAATTCCCGCTGCCGCATAATCATTATAATTATATGACTCGAAAAAATATCCTCTCGCATCTCCGAAAACCTTCGGTTCAATAACTTTAAGTCCCTCTATATCGCAAGTTGTCACTTTAATCTGACCCATAATAGCCTCCTATAATCCATTAGCGATATCTATAAGATACCTGCCATATTCAGTCTTAAGCAATGGCTGTGCAAGATTTACAAGCTGTTCCCTTGTAATAAAGCCTCTCTTATATGCTATCTCTTCTATGCATGAGATATACAGGCCCTGCCTTTTCTGGAATGCAGCCACAAAATCCGCCGCATCAAGAAGCGCATCATGATTACCTGTGTCCAGCCATGCAAATCCGCGACCCAGGGTCTCAACATATAAATCGCCACGCCTTAAATATTCATTGTTGACACTTGTTATTTCGATCTCGCCACGTTTGGACGGCTTGACATTCTTAGCAATTTCAACAACATCATTATCATAGAAATATAAGCCCGGTACCGCATAATTAGATTTAGGTACCTGCGGTTTCTCCTCTATGGAAACTGCCTTTCCGTTCTCATCGAACTCAACGACGCCGTATTCCCTCGGGTCTTTAACATAGTATCCGAATATTGTAGCACCGCTTGTTCTTTCTGCCGCCCGCGCAAGCACCTTTGAAAAACTCTGTCCGTAAAAAATATTGTCTCCGAGTACAAGCGCAACATTATCATTACCGATAAACTGCTCTCCGACTATAAAAGCATCCGCAAGTCCTCTCGGTGTCTCCTGTATGGCATATGAGAAACTCATTCCCAGCTGGCTTCCATCTCCTAAAAGTTCCTCAAATACTCCTATATCCCTTCTGGTCGATATTATAAGTATTTCTCTTATTCCCGCAAGCATAAGTGTAGAAAGCGGGTAGTATATCATCGGCTTATCATAAACCGGCATAATCTGTTTGGAAATTGCCTTGGTAAGTGGATAGAGTCTCGTTCCTGAGCCCCCTGCTAAAATAATACCTTTCATTCTGCCTCCTGGTTATATCATATTAGACACAATCAGACAGCACCGGGATTTCCCCTGCGCTGCCTTTGGTCTGATTATATTCTGTACATTTCTTCGTAATACTTCTGGTAATTGCCGCTTGTGACATTCTTCATCCAGTCCTCATGCTCAAAATACCATTTGATTGTAAGTCTGATGCCATCCTTAAACATTGTCTCCGGATACCAGCCTACCTCTTTCTTGATCTTATCCGGTGCTATCGCATATCTTCTGTCATGTCCCTTACGGTCTGCAACATATGTTATAAGACTTTCGTTGATAGCAGGCTTTCTCGGATCATCATCCGGAAGCATCTCATTAAGTGTTTCAAGAATAGTCCTGATAATCTCTATATTCTGTTTCTCGTTATGTCCGCCGATATTGTATCTTTCTCCGAGACGTCCTTTTTCCTGAACCATATCAATAGCCTTGGCGTGATCGTCAACATAAAGCCAGTCACGCACATTAAGTCCGTCACCATATACCGGAAGCTTCTTCCCGTTAAGTGCATTGTTAATGATAAGCGGAATCAGTTTCTCAGGGAACTGGTAAGGTCCGTAGTTATTACTGCAATTGGTAATATTAGCCGGAAAATGATATGTGTCTATATAAGCCTTCACAAGCATATCCGATGATGCCTTGCTCGCAGAATACGGGCTGTGTGGATCAATAGGTGATGTTTCATAGAAGAAAGCGGTGTCATCATCCGGAAGTGAACCGTACACTTCATCGGTTGACACATGGAGAAATTTCTTATCCGGCTTGAATGTTCCGTCTTCGTTCTCCCATGCTTTCTTCGCCGCGTTAAGCATTACAGCCGTTCCGAGCACATTAGTCTGAACGAACACCTCCGGATTACGGATACTTCTGTCAACATGGCTTTCTGCTGCAAAATGCACCACCCTGTCTATATCATTTGCCGCAAAAATCTTCTCTATAGCTTCTTTATCACAAATGTCAGCCTTTACAAATGTATAATTATCTCTATTCTCGATATCCTTAAGATTCTCGAGATTTCCTGCATATGTAAGGCAGTCAACATTAATTATTCTTATCTCATTATCATATTTACGAAACATATAATGAATGTAATTTGAACCGATAAAACCGGCTCCTCCTGTTACAAGATAGGTTCTCATCCCTTTTATCTCCTTTCAGATAAGTACATACTGATATATTTTACCATATATATGCAATTTATTCAACTAGATAAAATCTCTCACATATGCCGCTATTGCATCCTTCCATCCGGCAAATTCATATCCGCCGGTAAGTCTTAACATATAATTGTCAAGTACTGAATATGCAGGTCTGTCGGCCGACTGTGGAAACATTTTCTTATATTCTTCACTCGTTATATGATTAACTTTGCAATTTCTGCCGGTAAGCCTGAATATTTCCTCCGTAAAATCTGCCCACGAGCATACCCCTTCACAAGTTCCGTGGAATATGCCGTAATTATCCGTCGGAACAAGCGACACTATAGCTCTGGCAAGTTCAGTCGCGCTCGTCGGTGAACCAACCTGATCCATTACAACATTAACTTCAGGATTTTTCTCTGAAAGTGCAAGCATAGTCCGCACGAAATTCTTTCCTTCACCGTAAAGCCATGCTGTTCTTACGATAAAATAGTCCTTTGCAAACATCTTTACGAACTCCTCGCCGGCAAGTTTCGTTCTTCCGTATGCACTCTTAGGCGACGGCGCATCAAATTCTGTGTACGGTCTTATACCGTCTCCGCCAAATACATAATCAGTCGATACATGAACAAGCTTTGCGCCGCATTTTGCAGCTGCTATCGCAAGATTACGCGGCCCGATCGCATTAATCCTGTATGCATTGTCTTCATCCGTCTCGCATTTATCAACCGCAGTGTATGCTGCACAGTTAATAATTGCATAAGGTCTCACCTTATCTGTAAGTTCAAGAACAGCTTTCACATCCGTTATGTCGAGTTCTCCGACATCCGTATTGACAAGCTCGTATTCGTTACTTTTCTCGTATTCCCTGTTGATTGCTCTTCCAAGCTGTCCGTTGCAGCCAGTCACGATTATTTTCTTCATATCAATAAAGCCTCCGTATTTAGAATGAACATACTGTAAGTATCTGCCTGTATATTTCCCAGAAAAGGATTGCCCCCTCCATCATAAGTACAAAAAGATTATACCACTGTCTGTTAAAATGTGCAGTGATTTTTTCGGCCGGTACAAGCATAAAAAGAGGAAAAAGAAGAGGAATAAAATATCTTCCCTGAACCCCGGCAATGCCTGATGCTACGCCGACCGGTGTAAATGCAAGGTACAGTGCAGTCCATATAAGCGCCGTCGTTGCAAACAGTATAAACACAACACCGCATTTTCTTCCCGCTGACAGTCTTTTGTCATCATCCGAATGTGTAAACATTGTAAATACCAGTAACGCATCTATTGCAAATACAGCCTTACCGGCGCCCAGATATGCCATTATATCCACAGCTTCGCTTCCTATAGTATAATACACTAATTTGCTCCATATGGATTTAAGAAGCAGTCCCGCATACGAAACAGGATGTGAAAGCACCATCTGCAGCTGGCCCGCATTGCTTGTATCGCCCCCACGCGGGTCGCCTCCGCTTCTGCCTATAAGAAGCGGAAGAATGAATGTCAGTATCAGAAGTATCATTGCAGATATAAAACCGCCTTTAACAATACGTCTCGTCCTGTCATCCCTGAAATGGCTTTTGGGAATAAAAAGGGCCATAAGCATCAATGGAGCGTAAACCGCTTTTGCAAGACATCCGTATCCCATCGCGCAGGCCGCCAGGGCGAACTGCCACCATCGGCCGTTACAGTCATCATATATCATATTATTAATTACATATGACATGCCAAGCATTATAAAAGATGTTACAACAGGATCATATGAAATCGTTGAAGCCGTAAAAATCGTTGTCGGAAGAAGCCCTATAAGTGCCATGAGTATTTTACCCTTGCGGAGTATTCTTATCGCAAAATACATCACCGTCACATATACAAGAAGGTTGGCTAGCCTTGCAATTATATATATCCATCCGAAACCGAGTTTAAATGCCCTGGCTATGTTAATTGCAAGTGCCATGAAAACATACGCAAACGTAGATATGCTGCTCGTATGTCTCGGTGTAACCGTGTAATGTTCGACATCTTCGGTACCATAATAATTGCAATTATTATTAAGATATTCCAGAAATTCGTGGTACTCTTTTGCCGTATCCGTATATCTTAACGGATGGTTTGCCTCGCTTGCGTTAAGCATTTCCCATATTTCATCATCGTTCCTGGTCTGGGATGCTATTGACAGCAGGTACGAATTTCTGAAATGTGTTTCTTCATCAAATCCCACCCTGACAAGCGGAAGAGTCACAATTATCGCCAGCCCGGCGGCAAGTGCGGTAATTGCAAAACCCACTTCAACTTTCTTCGCAATTATATGCCGTAACAGAATCAGTATCAGCATTGCCGTAAATCCCAAAGCAAAAAGCATAACGCGGTGGATATTAAAATACGGTCTGCTGTCAATTGTTATATTTTTGATTCTCAACGATGCATCATGGTCAAAACTCAATGTAATGTGTGATGCATTCTTGCGGATATTATGTGACGAACGTTTGAGCCAGAGCGGTGCCATGTCAGAAATGCTTTCACTTTCCTTTTTTCCGTAGGCATTAATGTATTCTATATCAATATTCTGCGAGAAATACGTTTTTTCTTTATCATATTCTACAACAAGCATCCCGGCATATCCCTCAAAATCAAATTCGAGGCTTCCGGAATCATCTCCGTCAAATACATATGCTCCGTCCGTATCGCAGTGCATATTGACAGCCGTAATCTCCTCCGTCGGGATGTTCCTTACATAATCATTATTCAATTCCCTGATATTAAAAAATAATTCAATAAGCAGTGCCAGTATAACTGACACTGCTATAAGAATCGCGCCCCTGAGGGCAATATGAATTTTACTCCATTTGCCGTATATTTTTTTAAACATTAATATGCTCCTGAGAGTTCGGATATTGTTTTATTTATATCTTTGACAGTCGGTGTCGGATCATAATTGTCGACATCAAAAAGTACCTTATGAAGCACCGTTACATTGGCTGCAAGATCCTTCGCAAGCACAAAATCCCTGTCGCTTGTATTACCCTTTAATGTCGTAACATATGTCACTTCCGTCGGGAATCCTGACGACTCGGTAATGGTGTAACTTGCGAGCGACTTGGCAAGATTAAGTATCGTACCGACATCAAGGCTTGTTGATATATTGCCAAACACGCTGTTAATTGCACTGTTTAATTTGGTGATATCCATATTCTTGGCTTTTTCAACAACAAGGTTAATTACCGTACGCTGTCTCTCGGTTCTTCTGAAATCACTTCCGCCGCCATATCTGATACGGCAATATGCCGTAGCCTGGATTCCGTCGAGGTGTACCATTCCGGTATTTTCCACATTGGTATAACTTCTTCCCGTATTCTTTCCGGTATCCCTTAAATATTCATTGATCCAGTGAAGTTCGTTTTCGTCTATCTCAATATCAATTCCGCCTACCGCATCCACGATATCGATCAATGCATTCCAGTTTACCATCACATAATCTTTGATATCAAGGTCAAGGTTGGTATTTATCATACTTATTGCCGACTCAACGCCATAATAGAACATCGCATCGGTTGCTTTATTGTATTTGACTTCCTGTGTGTTCGCCGTATCCATAAATTTGAGGACCGTATCACGGTATACAGACACAAGCCTTACTTCTTTGGTCTTATTGTTGATACTTGCTATGATTATAGAGTCGGTATGATTCTCACCAAGCTTATTAAGGCCCTCAACCGTATTGTCCCTGGCATCACTTCCAAGAAGAAGTATATTGGTATATCCGTCCAGAACCTCAATCGTATCATCATCAAGTTCCCTGTTTATAACTATCGCATCCCTGTCTATTGCCGGTCTTTCAATCATCTCAAGTTTGCCTACCACATACCATACTGTGATAAGCACCAGCAGCAGGATAATTTCTATAGCAAATATAAGAATCATGACCCAGCGTTTGCGTTTTTTCTTCTTATGCGGGCGGACAGACTTCTTATCATTTTTCTCCTCAACAGAATAATCATTCACATTTCTGCGTCCCGGCGTCTTTTCATCTTCGTATATATATTTGTCGTCTTCATACTCATAATCGTCATCGAAATCTCTGTATTTTGCCATGATAGTAATCCTTTCGTTCTCTGCCCCTAATATGCATTCTTGTTAACAAATCCTTTAAAAACCGTCCTGAACAAAATCATTATATCGAAATGCAGGCTCCAGTTCTCTATATAATACAAATCGCAGTCTATGCGTTTTCTTATCGAAGTATCGCCGCGGTATCCGTTCACCTGTGCCCATCCGGTCATTCCCGGGCGCACCTGATGTTTAATCATATAACGCGGTATTTCTTCCTTGAATTTCTCTACGAAGAACGGTCTTTCCGGTCTCGGTCCGACGAGGCTCATATCACCTTTAAGAACATTGATAAGCTGTGGCAGTTCATCGAGACTTGTCTTGCGGATAAACTTACCTACCGGCGTAACTCTTGCGTCTGTGCTTGTTGTCCATTTCTTCGCGTCCTGTCCGTCAGTCTGCACACACATTGAACGGAACTTGTACATCTCAAATTCCTTATTGTGTAAACCAACTCTGACCTGTTTGTAAATAACCGGTCCCTTGGATGATATTTTAACCGCAATCGCGGTCACCAGCATGACCGGTGAAAAAATAATTAACGCCACTGTTCCCAACACCAGATCCATTGCACGTTTGGCAAATTTGTTAGGCATTGTACTTAAAGGAACCCTTCTTATATTAATGACGGGAAGTCCCTGTACATCTTCAGTATAAGGTCTGGTAGGAATTATGTTATTATAGTCCGGTATCAGCTTGGTATGAACGCCTGATTTCTCGCATACCGCAACAACATCTTCCAGCTTGGCATATTCGCTTAACCCAAGTGTTATGACCATTTCATCCAAATCGTTGGTCTGTATCGTCTTCTCAATATCGGCCACACGTCCTATTACTTTGGCTCCGCGGTAACAGGTATCGGCCGGTACATTATCATCTAATATACCCACTATATGATATCCCCATTGCGGGAAACTTCGTATTCTGTCAATATATGACTCCGCCGCACGGCTGTATCCGACAAGCACAATATGCTTCTGATTAAAGCCTTCACGTCTTAGGTGTCTTAAGAACATTCTGAGTGCTGCTCTTATCGCAATCTCATATACTATATTAAGAACATAGAATATGAAAATCATTACTCGTGAAAAATCTATCTGTTTAAGCAGATAGAGCATCAATATAAAAATAAGCAGCCCGAATGAATTGGCCTTTATTATATTAAGGACCTCATAGCGCTGGCCATGCATGCGCTTAGGCGTATACAGGCTGCACAATGCGTACAGGATAATATATCCCGGTATGATGAATATCAATGCCTTAAAATATATATCCATACCGATTTTGCCAATATTTTCCTTACCAAGGTCCAGACCAAACTTAATTGCCCACGCGGACAGATATGCAATTGCTATGATAAACGCGTCCAATATAACATGAAGCGTATTAAATTTCTTCTGATTTCTTCTAATCAACGTTCTAAACCCCCTGGTTTATCCGATGCCAGTTATTATAATACATCAAGCCACTTTAAAGAGCAATAATTTTATTGTTACAAATTTGTTACGAAATAATTCTAAGTCAATCTGTTCCAGTATTCCTTGTCCGAAGTGTGTTTCAGACATGATTTAAGGGATAATTTATGATAGTTTTTACCTTTTCTGAAACCAAGATATTTCATTCCGCTATAGTATACCAGTCTGATAATATCTGCCGGGGTTCCACTGCGGCATATCTGTGCCAGGGATTTCCTGACAAGCTGCATGCCGGTTCCTTTAACATTAAAACGTTCAAATATCTCCGGATGATCGGCCTGCGATACACCGAGGTCAAAATTACGTCTGTAATATTGTCTGCCTGTATAATTATGGGAATGATACACAAGTGCGTCCGCGCAGTACGAAACAGCATATCCCGCATCCAGTGCTCCTGCTGCGTAGACCATATCTTCATTAAATATCGCAGGAGCCTTAAATCCACCAAGGCTGCGGTAAATTGATATATCATACATTGCACATACATCTGAACAGAAATACGCTTTTATTCCAAGTTCCTTGATGTCATCCGATGTCTGAACCCTGCTTTGCGCCGGATAATTAAATTCACGCGTAATCTGCTCAATCCTGTTACAATCCTTCTTCGGAAGCTGCCTCGCATAGCTTACCGCAATATTATCCGCACGTCCGAATCCTGACAACAGTTTCTCGACAAGGTAATTGTCTTTAGGTATTGCATCCATTGTCATAAAGAGCACATAGTCGGCATCTGACATTCTAAGACCCATATCCCTTGTTCCGGCATGATCAAATTCATGTCTTGTAATATGGACAACCTCAACCGCAGGTGCGATAAGATATTCTTTCTCATCAAAGTACTCTCTGTCAGTATTAATTATTATAATTCGTCCCAATCTTACGGTCTGATCAAGAAGTTTCTCTACCAGTTCCCTCAGATCGTGCCCCGGCTTATATGCCGGAATTACCGCATCGACTTTCACCTGTGATTATTCTCCTATATTCTTCTCAATAATTTCAGCAAGTTTCTTTGCTTCTTCTTCGATGAATTTCTGGTCATCACCCTCTATCATTACACGCACAAGAGGCTCCGTTCCCGAAGGCCTTATAAGAACCCTTCCTGCGCCTGCAAATCTGGCCTCGAGTTCTGCGACAGCATCTGCAACTACCTTATTATCCATATAGTATTCTTTCTTGATATTGGAAACTCTGGCATTTACAAGAGCCTGCGGAAGCACGCGCATTACAGATGCAAGCTCCGAAAGTTTCTTACCTGATTTAACAATAACTTCAAGAAGATGAAGAGCACTTATAAGCCCGTCACCGGTAGTATTCTCATCAAGGAAAATCACATGTCCCGACTGCTCGCCTCCGAGATTACATCCGTTAGCCAGCATATATTCAAGGACATATCTGTCTCCGACTTTGGTCCTGACTATATTGATGCCCTCTTTTTCACCCATTCTGAAGAATCCGAGGTTACTCATAACGGTAGCTACAACAGTATCTTTCTTAAGTCTGCCCTGATTGCGCATATATAATCCGCATATCGCCATTATCTGGTCTCCGTCAACCATATTACCGTTCTCATCCACCGCAAGCATTCTGTCCGCATCTCCATCGAAAGCAATTCCCAGATCGGCGCCCTCTTCAACCACACGTTTCTTAAGTTCTTCCATATGTGTCGATCCGCATGCACGGTTAATGTTGACACCGTCCGGATGATTGTGTATTACTACCGGCTTAGCTCCAAGGCTCTCAAGCGTCTTAGGTGCCGTGTAATATGATGCACCTTCTGCCGTATCAACAACAATTTTAAGACCTGATAAATCCAGATCTATCAATGAACATGCAAATCTGACATAATCGTCTTTTGCATCATATCTGTATGTAATATGTCCAACCTCTCCGCCAACAGGCATCGGCAGTTCCGCTGAATTCATTCTCATCACTTCTTCAATCTCATCCTCAAGAAGATCGGAAAGCTTGTATCCATCACCATTAAAAAACTTGATTCCGTTATATTCAGACGGATTATGTGATGCAGAAATCACAACGCCTGCATCGTATCCGTAATGCCTTGTCAGATATGCTATTGCCGGCGTAGGAACGACTCCTACATAAACGGCATCTGCACCGACAGAACAAATTCCCGCCATAAGTGCATTAGCAAGCATTTCTCCTGATATTCTTGTATCTCCGCCGACTAATATTGTCGGCTTATGTGCTTTTTCCTTAGTGAGCACATATGCTCCTGCTTTGCCGAGGTTCATCGCCAGCTCAACTGTGAGCTCTTTATTGGCAACGCCCCTTACTCCGTCTGTTCCAAATATTCTGGCCATAATCATTCTCCATTTTATTATTATATATTATTCAGCCGTATCAGCTTCTGTCTCTGCTCCTGTCGTTTCCTCAGGCTGCGTCGGATTATCCGGGAGTGTCATATCAGTAACAATAACCTTAACATAATATGACCCCGATATACTGTAATCATCGCTCTGGTTAAGATTAACCCTGACTGTATAACTGCCTTCTCCCTTGCCGCTCATATCTATACGTGCACCAAGGTCGTCTGCCGTAAGTGTTCCTATATCGCTCTCACTGCCGTTGACAATTACATTAAGATAACCCGAACCATTATCGGCAACCAGCTGGTATCTGTAATCAGACTCGGTTCCGCTGATCGTAACCTGCGACATAGGAACCTGTATTGTTCTCTCTGATATTTTCTCTATAGTCACATCCACCTTAAGATTACTTTCGGATGATGCTATCTTGCATCCGTTTGGCAGATAGGTCTTAAGTGCTATATCGAAATGTCTGTCATCATCTGCATTATCTATATCTATAATACCGGCAGGGATATCAATCGATGTTATCTTATCAAGAACGTCCTTTGATGCTGCAAGTTTTACATTTTTCATGTTGGCTTTCTCATCAGCTATATGATACCCTTCAGCAACCTCTCCGGAAAGTGCATAATTAATATCAACAACTTTCGTAGGAAGTATTTCTATCTGGATTGAGGCACTGTTTCGGCTTAATTCCAGCTTATCCGAACTTATCTCCACTCCGTTCTCATCATAGAATACCGGCACAACAGAATCATTGATTGTCGCCGTCATGCTTGATACACTGTAATTAAGCTTTGCTGTGGATATACGGCTTACCGTACTCTCAGCGCCGGTAACTTTAATAGTCGTCGGTGATATGCTATAGTCTCCGATAACATAACCGTCTGCAGGGCTGCCTGTTATATTCAGTTCAAGCGGAACTTCTTTATCTATTTTATTATCTATTGCAAGCTGTACATATTCTGTTCTCAGGCTTACTATATCCACTGTATTCTCCATGCCTTCTTTGGTGCATCTTACATAGATCTGTGCCCTGTCAGCATCCGGTGTACGTTCGCTAAGATCCGCATATGCATAAAAATCCGTTGATCTAAGTTCATCAACTATCGTCTGCGGTGCCTTAACAACTATGGAAATACTTGCCCCTGACTCAATCTGGTATATATATCCCTTGCTTGTGAGCGCATCTCCGTTAATCATATTAACCGTTATGCCAGATATTGTTTTACGCTGCGACGGATTATCAACATTGACGATCACAATCCAGCTCACGATTGCAATTATGATAGCAAGTATTTTCAATCCGAAATTATGGAGAATAAGTTCTTTTATTTTGATTTCTTTAAAGCTCTTCATTTCTTACTTCCCCCTTTTCTCCAGAGTTTGTACCTCGTCACATCAATTGTCTTCTTCTGAAGGAATGTAAGTTTGCTCTTAAGGTAATCCGCATCGATATTCCTGAAAAGCTCTCCCGCTATGGCAATTGACACGGCACCTGTTTCTTCCGACACGACAAGTGTCATTGTGTCGGTCACTTCAGAAATACCAAGTGCGGCCCTGTGTCTCGTTCCGAGTTCCTTGCTTATGGACATATTGTCGGAAAGCGGCAGATAACATGTCGCCGCCACGATACGGTCACCACGGATAATTACCGCTCCGTCATGAAGCGGTGTATTATGTTCAAAAATGTTGATCAGAAGCTGGCTTGAAATAAGCGCATCAATAGGAATACCCGTCTTCTCATATTCAGTCAGAAGTATTTCCTGTTCAACAACAATAAGTGCTCCTGTCTTGGTCTTTGAAAGTTCAAAACATGTCTTGACAAGTTCATTTACAGTCTTGTCACTGAATCTTTCACCCTTGTCTTTTTTCTCGGCAAACGGAAGTATCTTGGAGAAAAATCTCTTCTGTCCCAGCTGTTCAAGTGCTTTTCTGAGTTCCGGCTGAAATATGACAACCAATGCTATTATTGCGAAGTTGATTATTTTACCGCCCAGCCACAAAATCGTCGTAAAATTGAATATATAAGCCAGCAGCCAGAAAATAAGCAGTACAATAATACCCTTAAGCAGGGTAAATGCCCTTGTGGTCTTAACCCATGCTATAAATTCATAGATAAGCACCGCAAGTATAATTATCTCAAACACATTAGATACATGCAGAGATTTCGGTATATAAAAATTAGAAAGATATTCATCAAAAAAATTCTTTATTGACTGCATAACACTCGCCTTTCCTCACATTATCCGGCTGTTCTATTCATCGTCTTCGTCTATTTCATAACTTTCGGTGTGTATTGCACCACGGTTATCCTTGCTTGAATTAAATTTCTTGATTGTGACATTCTTTCTGGCAACCGACATTTTCGGAACCGCTTTGACATAATAGTAATAATCGTCATCCTCAAACTGAACATATTCCGTTGCAGTGTAATCGACACTCATAATAAAGAAATTAATTACCAATCCGACGATTATGGCTGCAATATGTCCGGCAATCATTCCTATTATGCTGAAATTAACGGAAAGAACCGCAAATGCAATTATCTGTATAAGCGCGTCCGTAACGCATCCGGCAATGACCGCTATTATCGCCGAATAGTTCACCGACAATCTCTTTATAAAATATATCATCGTAATAACCACGGCAAATGATACCACGATTGTCACAAGCTCTTTATTGGTCAGTATATTATTAAAAATAAAATTTATATTTTGCAATGCATTATTAACATCAAGCGTAGATATTGCTGTTGAATAATTCGCGGCAAAAGTTATTATATAATATATAAACACGCCTGAAACAGCCGGAACAATTCCCGTCATTCCAACCGTGAGTGCTGCAACAACCGGCACAACATAAGGCAGCTTCAGGAAAAACAGAATCGGTGTCAATATCATAATGAAACCTGTCTTAGGCGCAAACCTGAAATACAGAAGATAAATAACAACCATCACTCCAAGTGCTATCATGGCAAGCTCCAGTGACAATGTAAACAGATTAATTATCATGTAAATCGTCACAATAACCACGGTAATATTGACCGGCAGAAATGCACATACTATCGACAATGCAATACATATCAACGGATTGGATATTATTCCATTGCCGCCTATTTTACGCGACATCGCAAACATTGACAGAAAAGCAAGTACAAAGTTACACACATATCTGATATATATTCCGCCTTTTGCATAAAAGGCTTTAAGTTTCTCTTTGAATTCAAGAAGTCCCGTGAGCATCAGTTAATTCCTCCCTTGCGGTTTCTTTCCGCTTTATTCATAAGATATATTTTATGAAGCCTGTTCCGGTAGATACGGATACCATTCTCCGACTCCACATACCTGTACGAATATATGAAATACGCTATTATCATAAAAACAGTCATCATTGCCGCATAAATCATTACCAGCATAACCGTCAGAACTGTATAATTCATATTGGTAAGATTATTTATTATAAATTCAAAATTGCATGACATAACCAGCATAAGAATTATAATATATGCAATCGTAACCGCTATCGCGGTGGTCCACATATGAAGTCCGACATAATCTGATTTATAGTATTTGGCCTTGTTAATATCATTGGAACACTCATGTTTCTCATACATGGCGGTTCTGGTCATAAGTCTGACCTTACGCTTGTTAATCATTACGTTCCTCCGTTAATTAATAATATATTATAAGCTGCATGTGTCCGCCGTTAACCGGTGCCACCACCCGCACCTTTATGCCATCGGCACTGAATGTTTCATCTTTGGATGCACTGATGAATCTGGCAAAAACATCTTCGTATGAATCCGGAATTACTGATCTGACAACCTGCTTAAAAGCATTATCCATTGCGGTTGTTCTGGTCATGACATATATCTGTGTCATATTCTCCTGGACAATCACCTCTCCGAGGTAATTACCGTCCTCACGATATATGTATGTATTATCAAGATATGTCTGGAATCCGGAATTCTTTACAGCTTCACTTATCGCGGTGTAAGTTTTGGCAGCTTCCGATTCCTTAATATTATCTCTGTCTGTCTTATCCTGTGACGGCTTAATATTATCAGACGTCCCGCCGTTGCCATCCTTCCCTGCACTATTATCGGATGTCGGTTCTGTCACATCCGGATTCCTGTCACTCCCGGATGTTGCCGGTTCCCTGCCTGCATCATCATCGTCCGTCTGTGCTTCCCTCACGACTATCACTTTATTGTCCTTGACATCATATACCGGAAGATCGTCTGAGATTCCTTCATTATCGCGGTTAACGCCCCTGACAACAACCGAGTCAGCCAGTACATCATATGTCGCCGTTATAGCTGCCGCGCCGGTTCCGACGACCTTAATATGTCCCTTGCCGTCAACGGTGACAACATCTTCATCCGATGATGTCCAGATAACTTTCGATGCATATTCCTCCGGCTCGGAAGTACATTTAAGGTCAAGTTCACTTCCAATATACATATTACAGTCCTCAAGTTCAACTTTTACAAACTGTCCCTTCGGTACTACTGCATTATAATCAACAGTTTCCTGCGTATCACTATTATTATGATGTTTCTTACCGGCTCTGATACAGACAAAAACAATAAGCCCTATTATCAAAATAAGCACTCCGGCAGCCATTGCAACCCTGCCCTTGCGTATACGGTATTTCTTTCTGCCCTTTGACGTACTCATATGACACCTCTTTACACTTAGCGCATTATTATAATTATCTTATCATTATTTGTCGTGTCCGTAAAGATAGAATTTAAATTATAAAGTTCACATGACAGGAATACTTAAAAATACAGCCTGCGGTCCCTTACGATATTCCGCTGACATTAACAAACCCCCGCGGGTATTAATTCCGCGGGGGTAATCATATCTGTTCTATGCAATTATACCATTGCTTTCTTAATGGCTGCAAGAAGTTCATCATAAGTCTCGTATGCAGGAAGATCCGGGTTATCTGCCTTGATCTGATCCGTACTCTTAAATAAGAATCCTGCTTTGCTGGCTCTTATCATGCCGAGATCGTTATGGCTGTCGCCGCTTGCAATTGTATCATATCCGATTGACTGAAGTGCCTTAACCGTTGTCAGCTTAGACTGTTCGCAACGCATCTTAAATCCGGTAATCTCTCCGTCAGGTGCAACCTCAAGTGAATTACAGAAAATAGTCGGCCATCCGAGTTTCTTCATAAGAGGACTTGCAAACTGTGTAAATGTATCGCTTATAATAATTACCTGGCCTATTGAACGAAGTTCATCCAGAAATTCCCTGGCACCCGGCATCGGATCGATTTTAGCGATCGTATCCTGTATTTCCTTAAGTCCGAGTCCATGCTCCTTAAGTATTCCGAGTCTCCATTTCATAAGCTTATCATAATCCGGTTCATCTCTTGTCGTCCTCTTCAGTTCAGGAATGCCGCTTTCCTTTGCAAAAGCAATCCAGATTTCCGGTACAAGAACTCCTTCGAGATCCAAACATGTAATATACATCGTGTCATCCTCCTAAATAATATCTGAACAAATACTGCCGTAATATTAATTATTGCAGTTTATCAAAATTCTTTAATACATCTTCTTTATCAAACGGCTTCATAATAAAAGCTTTGGCGCCAAGCTTAAGAGCTTCCACAACCTTCTGTTTCTGTCCGGCTGCGGTAATCATAAGTGCCTTGGCATCATTATCATATTTCATAATCTGTGCAAGAGCTCCGACACCGTCAAGACGTGGCATTGTAATATCAAGAGTTACTATGTCAGGCTTAAGCCTCTTATATTCTTCAACAGCCTCTTCTCCGTCTGCCGCTTCACCGACAACGGCATATCCGTTATCCTCAAGAAGTGCGCGGAGCATTCTGCGGATAAGCATGGAATCATCAACGATAAGCACGCCAGCCTTAGCCGAAGACATATCAACATCGGACTGTGTCTTACCGGTCATGACATGGTATTCATTATCGCCGAGATCAACATCGGAATCAATTGCAATGCACATATTGAAATGCTTTCCGGCAACATATACAGGCATTATGTAAAATGTACCCTTCGCATGTCCGTCAACATATACAACAGGCGGTTCCATATCTATCTCAATGCCTTTGTCACTGAGCTCAGAAGCAAAAAGACCGTCGTTCATATTGGCAAACTCACATACCGCATCCATGGCCGCATCATCAAGCTTAACAAAATCATCATCGGCAAATCCCTTAGCAAGTTCAAGTATTCCCGATGTATCCTTATCTGCCGCAAATCCGAGATATACTTTATGATCTCCGACTGTATGCTGTCCCATGATATATGAATAATCAAAACCATCTGCCTTATATGCCTTATCCATATAGAAATCGCTTGTAACAAAACGAACTATATTACGAAGTGCAAGTCCTGCAATTCCGGCCACATACTCCGGTGCATCATCCGGAACAAAATATTTGACCGTTGCCTCAATATCATCATTCTTAAGCGCCTTCATCTCTTCTGCAGCGAAACCCATCTCCGCTCCAAAGGCTGTAAGATATTTATCAAGTTCCGATATGTCAACATACTTCTTCTCTGTGAGAATCTGTATGAATTTCATTGCTGCATTCCCCTGCTTATCGAGGAGTTCCTTAAGCTGGGCTCCCGTAAGATATCCCTGTTCAATGGCGATATCTCCGAATCTCTTATCCATCTGTGTCTGAAGATGATTAATCTCCTCTGCCTGCTTCTCTGTAAGAAGCTTCTCTGCAACCGCAATGGTGCCTAATTTAACCCTTGCCTGTGCCTGCTCGCTGAGAACCTCGCGAAGCTGCACATCTGTAAGCACCTTCTTGTCTACAAGGTACTTTCCCAATAACTGACTGAACATAATGTACACACTCCTTGCATTCCGCCACATGCGGAAAAATTTTCAATTAGTAGAAAAATTATAACATAAAGACCGCATTAATTCAACAAAAAATGCGGTCTTCTGACAATATGCGATTATTTCAATGCGTCTTTCATTTTCTTAACATACTCAGCAACATGGGCAGGGCTGTCATTGCCATATGTGCCGCAGATTTTTACTATTGCAGAGCCTACAATTACGCCGTCGGCATTCTGCGCCATATGTGCCGCCTGTTCAGGTGTTGATATACCGAATCCCACAGCGCACGGAATATCTTTACGGGCTTTTACAAGTGAAGTCATTTCGCTTATATCGGTCGTAATTTCGTTACGCACACCGGTAACTCCAAGTGATGACACGCAATAAACGAAACCTTCCGCATCTGAGGCAATCATCGCAATACGTTCATGCGATGTCGGTGCGATAAGCGATATCATATCCATGCCGTGTTTTCTGAAAGCCGGAGCAAATTCTTCTTTTTCCTCATATGGGACATCCGGAAGAATTATTCCGTCCATTCCCGCTTCAGCTGCATTCGCAGCAAATCTTTCTATTCCGTACGAAAAAACAACGTTGGCATATGTCATGAATACTAACGGTACCTTGGCAACCCTGCGTACTCTCTTAACCATCTCAAATACCTTGTCGGTTGTCACTCCACCCGAAAGCGCACGGATATTGGCCGCCTGAATAACCGGGCCTTCCGCCGTCGGGTCGGAAAAGGGGATTCCAAGTTCAATAAGATTTGCACCTGCTTTTTCCATTTCAATTATAATCTGTTCGGTAACCTCTAACGACGGGTCTCCGCATGTGATAAAAGGTATGAATGCTTTGCCGTGTGCAAAGGCTTCTTTAATTCTGTTATTCATGGATATCCTCCCCTCTGTAACGTGCAATCGCAGCGCAGTCTTTATCTCCGCGTCCCGATACGTTTACAACGATTATTTTGTCTTTGTCCATTGCAGGAGCAAGCTTCATGGCATATGCAATGGCGTGTGCACTTTCTATTGCAGGGATTATGCCCTCTGTTCTTGACAAGAATTCAAAAGCATCAACCGCCTCGTCATCTGTTATCGCGACATATTCCGCACGGCCCGTATCATACAGATATGCGTGTTCCGGTCCGACTCCCGGATAGTCAAGTCCCGCTGAAATCGAATAAACCGGTGCGATCTGTCCATACTCATCCTGGCAGAAATATGATTTCATTCCATGGAAAATTCCAAGTTTTCCGGTTGAAATGGTAGCTGCCGTGTCTGCAGTATCTATTCCTCTTCCGGCAGCCTCACATCCTATAAGCCTGACATCTTTGTCTTCTATAAAATTGTAAAATGCTCCTATCGCGTTAGAGCCGCCGCCCACGCACGCAATTACCGCATCCGGAAGTCTGCCCTCCGCCTCAAGGATCTGTTCTTTAATCTCTTTGGAGATTACCGCCTGAAAATCCCTTACGATAGTCGGGAACGGATGCGGACCCATTACGGATCCGAGAACATAATGTGTATCGTCAATACGGTTAGTCCACTCACGCATGGCTTCTGAAACCGCATCCTTAAGTGTGGCTGTTCCGGAGGTTACGGCATGTACTTTGGCACCGAGCAGTCTCATTCTGTATACATTGAGTGCCTGACGTTTCATATCTTCCTCACCCATATAAATCTCACATTCCATACCCATAAGTGCTGCCACGGTAGCTGTTGCGACTCCATGCTGTCCCGCACCTGTTTCAGCTATGACTCTTGTCTTACCCATTTTCTGGGCAAGAAGGATCTGTCCGATAACATTATTTATCTTATGCGCGCCGGTATGATTAAGATCTTCTCGCTTAAGATAAATCTTTGCGCCGCCCAGTTTCTCCGTCATATGCGAAGCATAATAAAGCCTTGACGGTCTGCCCGCATAATTGTTTAGCAGATCCGTAAGTTCCCTGTTAAATTCCGGGTCATCTTTATAATGGTTGTAAGCTTTCTCAAGCTCAATGATTGCGTTCATAAGTGTTTCCGGTATGTACTGCCCGCCATGAACGCCGAATCTTCCTTTTGACATATCATTTTCTCCTAACTATATCTATTATTTTATGAATTTTATCCGGGTCTTTGTAACCGTCTGTCTCAACACCGCTTGAAACATCCACACAATACGGATTAAATTTAAGTGCTTCTTCAATATTGGAAATATCAATCCCACCGGCAATAAAAAAATCCCTTCCTACATCGTGGACGTGCGTCCAGTCAAATTGCTCTCCGCTTCCTCCTGCGCCGTTATCCCAAAGCAGGTAATCTGCAGGATTATGTCTGTAACGGTCTATATCGTCTGACGTTCTTACCGATACCGATTTAATTATCGGTACTCCCGTCCTTTTGGCAAGCCATGTAACGTCATCATCGCTTTCATGTCCATGAAGCTGCACTACGTTAATTATACCTGATTCCGTTATTTTGGCAATCTTTTCACGATTTTCATCAACAAATACACCAACCCTTTGTATTCCGTCATCAAGTCTGCGTGCCATATTTTCTGCCATCCCGGCCGTTATGTGTCGTCTGCTCGGTGCAAATATAAATCCGACATAATCCGGCCTGTAAAGGTTAACCGCCTCCACATCTTCCATACGCATAAGTCCGCATATTTTGATTCTTGCCATGTTACACCACCCTGCCCCTCAGCTCATCGAGAGCTTTTTTCTTGTCCGGAGCACGCATCAGTGTTTCGCCTATAAGGACCGCATCCGTATTATTCTTATACAGAGCCGCGATATCTTCCGCGTTTCGGATTCCGCTTTCCGACACATATACAATATCATCAGGAACGAGTTTTCTGAGTCTTGTGCTCGTGTTTATATCAACCTTAAACGTTTTAAGGTCACGGTTGTTCACACCTATTATTCTCGCACCGGATGCTATTGCCCGCCTTACTTCTTCCTCGGTGTGTGCTTCAACGAGTGCCGATAATCCAAGCGAATCAGCGATTTTCTGAAATCTTGCAAGTTCCTCATCCGTAAGTATTGCACAGATTAACAAAACAGCCGATGCACCTAACACCTTTGCTTCATATATCATGTACTCATCAACGGTAAAATCCTTTCTCAACACCGGAATCTGCACATGTGCCGCAATTTCCTTAAGATAATCGTCACTACCCTTGAAATAGTATGGTTCGGTAAGACACGATATTGCGGCCGCTCCGGCTTTTTCATATTCTCCGGCAATCTGCATATACGGAAAGTCCTCCGCAATTATGCCCTTGGACGGGGATGCTTTCTTGACCTCGCAGATGAAACTCATTCCGTCTTTTTTCAGTGCCTTTTCAAAAGGAAATCCGGTGTTACATTCCATTGAATATGCTCTCTGTTTCAACTCTTCCACCGGATGCGCCGATGCATTTAATGCAACCCGTTCCCTTGTTTTGGCAGCTATTTCATCAAGTATCATGTCTTATACCTCGTTTGAATATCTGACAAAATCATCTAATTTTGCTTTGGCCGCACCACTATCGATAAGTTCGCCTGCAAGCTTGATTCCGGCTTCGAGTGAATCGGCGGCACCTCCGATATAAAGTCCGGCTCCAGCATTAAGCATAACCGCATTACGTTTCGCGCCTGTGGCACCATCCAGAATTTCTCTTGTTATAGCCGCGTTTTCTTCAGGTGTTCCTCCGACAAGTTCTGATTTGTCACACGGTTCAAATCCAAACTGTTCAGGTGTTATCGTGTATGATGTAAATTCTTCGTCTTTTACCTCGCATACTTTAGTCGGCGCGCTGGCAGAAATCTCATCAAGTCCGTCGGTTCCGTAGACAACCATCGCTCTTTTTACACCGAGGTTTGCCAGAACTCTCGCAAGAGGTTCAACAAGTGCTTCATCATATACTCCCATAACCTGCATATTGGCTGCCGCCGGATTGGTAAGCGGTCCGAGAATGTTGAACACTGTTCTGATTCCGAGTTCTTTTCTTACCGGGCCTACATATTTCATTGCCGAATGATATTTCTGTGCAAAAAGGAAACATATACCCGTCTCTGTAAGTACCTTAAGACTCTGTTCCGGTTCAATATCAATCTTAACTCCGAGTGCTTCAAGCACATCTGCAGCACCGCTTTTGCTGGATGCTGCGCGGTTACCGTGTTTGGCAACCGGTACGCCCCCTGCCGCAATGACCATGGCTGATGTCGTTGAGATGTTAAATGAATTTGATTTATCCCCGCCGGTTCCGACGATTTCAAGGACGTCCATATCATGCTTAAGTCCGGTTCCGTGCTCTCTCATTCCTGCTGCCGACGCGGTAATTTCTTCGATTGTCTCGCCCTTCATGGCAAGCGCCGTAAGATATGCGCTCATCTGCACCGGAGATGCCTCTCCGCTCATGATTTCGTCCATCACAGTCTTGGCAGTATCATATGTCAGGTTCTTCTTATTTGTAAGTTCAATTATTGCTTCTTTTATCATTTTATCTGGCTCCTTTCACTTTAATCTTAAGAAAATTATCAATAATCTTATATCCGTCCGGCGTAAGCACCGATTCCGGATGAAACTGCAGTCCGTATACCGGATAATCCCTGTGTTCAACCGCCATTATTTCGCCGTCATCCGTAACCGCCGTAACTTTCAGGCAGTCAGGAATCGTATCGGGCACCGCCGCAAGTGAATGATATCTTGCGACTTTAATTTTATGATCCATGCCCTTAAAAATCGGGCTTTCATTATCAAGCGTTGCCACTGATGTTTTACCGTGCATAAGCTGTTTTGCATATGAAACCTCGGCTCCGAATGCCTTGCATATAGCCTGATGTCCGAGGCACACGCCCATAACCGGTATCTTACCCGCAAAATATTTTGCTGTTTCAATGCAGATTCCTGCATCCTCAGGTCTCTTCGGTCCCGGTGAAAGAAAAATATACTCTGGCGCCATCTCTTCTATTTTCTGTATTCCCACTTCATCGTTCCTGACAACTTTGATATCATCTCTGATACTGCCTATCAGTTGATAAAGATTGTACGAAAAACTGTCATAATTATCAATCAAAAGTATCATTATTCCAGACCTCCCTGTGCCATATCGAGCGCGTTCATAACGGCTTTTGCTTTATTAATGCATTCCTGATATTCATTTTCCGGAATGCTGTCGGCCACAATTCCTGCACCCGATCTCACAAAGACTTTACCGTTTTTGGCAAAGGCAAGCCTTATCGCAATGCATGTATCAAGATTGCCGGTAAAATCAATATATCCTATCGCTCCGCCGTAAATTCCTCTCTTGTTGTTCTCAAGTTCGCATATAAGTTCACACGCCCTTAGCTTTGGCGCTCCCGAAAGAGTTCCTGCCGGAAGTATTGAATCCACGGCATCAAGTGCATCCTTATCATCTCTGATAATTCCGCGCACCGTTGAACCGATGTGCATTACATGCGAATATCTTTCGATATTCATATATTTTTCAACCTCGACCGAGCCTATTTTGCTGATTCTTCCTATATCATTGCGTCCAAGGTCCACAAGCATATTGTGCTCGGCAAGTTCTTTTTCATCTGCAAGCAGTTCTTTTTCCAGTGCAAGATCCTCTTCATCGGTATTGCCCCTCGGTCTTGTACCGGCAAGCGGGAATGTATGAAGCACACCGTTTTCAAGCTTAACCAGTGTCTCAGGCGACGCCCCGGCAATCTCAATATCATCGCTCGAAAAATAAAACATATACGGGGAAGGATTGGTCATTCGAAGTGCCCTGTAAGTATCAAGAAGGCTTCCTTCAATATCAGCTTCTATCCTGTTGGAAAGAACTATCTGGAATATATCTCCTTCGTGAATGTAATGTTTGGCCTTCTCAACCATGCTGCAATACTCATCCCTGCCGAAAAGATACCTGTAACCGCTTTTGAATCTGAGCGGGCTGTCCTCCGCCATTTCTCCCTGCGTAAGCAGAGTCTTCATTGTACGGAGCTCGAGTTCTCCTTTATGATAAGCTGTTGCAATATCATCCGTCTTAACATTTACGATCAGAATCAGTTTCTGTCTGTAGTTATCAAATACCACAATTTTGTCAAAAAGCATCAAATCCACATCTTTAAACGATTCTTCATCATCAGCATTAAGATTGAGTGTTGTCTCACTGTATTTTATATAATCATATGAAAAATATCCGACCAGTCCTCCGGTAAAAGGCGGCATGTCTTCAATAACCGGACTTCTGTTGTCTGCAATTATTCTTCGAATGGTATCACCCGGATGCATGGTTCCTTCCTTTATCTCCATGCCGCTTTTTATTCTCATCACGCCGTTCTGGCATGTGAACTCAAGTGTCGGATCAAAGCCCACAAACGTATACCTTCCCCATTTCTTATCTGCCTCCGCACTTTCAAGCAGAAAAACATGTCTGCTCACTTTCTTGAGTCTTCTGATTGCCATTAACGGTGTAATCATATCCGCACAAAGTTCAATCTTTAACGGTATTCTCTTGTAATCTCCGCCCTTTATAATCTGTACGGCCTCTTCGTATGATGGATATACCATTTTGTGTGCCTCCTTTTTATTGGATTTATGTAATAAAAAAAGTCCCTGATAATATCTTCTGATATTATCAAGGACGAATATACTTATCGCGGTGCCACCTTGTTTCACTTATGTTATACTTAGGTATAAAAAAAGTGCGCTTAGCGAGATACCAACATATCTCCGACAGGTAACGTGTGTCCATACGTCGCAGAATACTCAGCATATGCCTTTGACTGCGCCCTCAGTGGTCCATTTGGTAATCTGCGTTCAATCCGGCTCTCAGCATCCCGGACTCTCTGTGTGTGCACAACTATCGTTATCTCCACTTCAACGGTTTAAATTGTTCAACTGGATTTATTAAACCATATATGAAGCCGGTTGTCAAGTTTTTTCACAAAAAACACCGCAATTCTTATACAGAACTGCGGTGCCTCATGTAGCGGAGTGTGTGGGATTCGAACCCACGTGCCCAAAAAGGACAACCGCATTTCGAGTGCGGCTCGTTATGACCACTTCGATAACACTCCTTATTCTCTTATAAAATAAAACGCACCACTTATGTGGTGCGAGCTGGGCTAACAGGACTCGAACCTGTAGATGCTGGAGTCAGAGTCCAGTGCCTTACCATTTGGCGATAGCCCATCAATCATGTTCTTTCGTTCTCATGAACAAGCATTATTATATATAGTGACCATATAAAAGTCAAGCACTTTTTTAAAAAAAATCAAAAAATTGTGGCAAACTCCGTAAACCCCTTATTATCAGCCAAAAATTCTTCTGTGTGACGCCATGCGTCATGCCACCGGCGGTAAGCTCCTGCATTCTGGCTGAATATCTGTTATTCTGTTCCTGCCACAATCCGTATCCTGTTATCTGCATCGCGTCTCACCCCGCTTTCTTCCTGCAATAAAAATTATATTAATGAATTTCACATTTTATTTCAATACTTATATCGACATTTTTCGGTTTTAATTCACTGACTTCCATAATTTTCTTAAAAAATTTATTTGGGTATTTATTTAGGCTGTCTCTTATGTTAGAATATCAAAAAATGGAAAATATGATTACACGCTTTTAACATATGCAATTTCATCATGCGCGTGATGAAACATGACAAGGAGGTTTTTAACATGAAGAAGCTGGAAATGATTATTAAACCTGAGAAGCTGGACGATCTCAAAGTTATTCTTGATGAATGTCAGGCAAACGGTATCATGATAACTAACATCATGGGATACGGCACACAGAAGGGATTCAAACGTATTTACAGAGGCAACGAATATTTCGTTAACCTTCTCCCAAAAGTCAAAGTTGAAACCGTCGTGAGCGACGAACTTTCCGAGGTAATCATTGATAAAGTTACCAAAGAAATAGCCACAGGCAATATCGGCGACGGCAAAATCTTCATATATAATGTAGAAGATACCATCAGAATCCGCACCGGTGAACGCGGAGATAAAGCTCTTTAGTCAAGTTCACATTCCATTATTATGTATTCCGAATTGGCAGAGCGGCCGGTGTCATATGCACCGAGCTTCTCTGCCAGTTTTATTGACGGGATATTATCGGGTGACACGATTATATTCAGTTTTGCGGCACCAAGAATATCCTTTGCGTATTTTTTAATTGCCGTACACACCTCATATCCATATCCCCTGTATCTGTATTTTTTTCCTATTATATATCCTAACTCCATCTCTTCCACTCCGTCTATCAGGCGCAGCTCAAGTCCTGCCCTGCCTATTAATTTATCTGTATCCCGGTCTTTTACCAGCCACATTCCGAAACCGTACATCCCGTACATATTCTTTATGTAACTTTCGGTAAACTTTTTTTCCTCTTCATATTCGTACAACGGCTCCATGTATTTACGGATTTCGTCATCATCATACAACTCGTATACTTCCCCAAGATCATCCACTGTTATTTCCTTAATGTATGTACGTTCCGTTTGCAATACAGTCATCGGGATTCCCTTCTGGCGGCAGAAAGCCTCATTGCAATACTGCGGCGTACAGGCCTCAACGTTCTCCGCTATGTATGATATGCCTGAAATGTAATTTTCCCCATCGTATATATACACAGCCGGACAGCCCTGCTCTATACTGCTATGCGCGGTCTCGATATCATCTGTGATAATAATGCTGTCGTCCGGGCCGGCAAAAGCACTGTCATATGCTACGGCATAAGGTCCGTTTTGTACAGAATCCGGTATTTTTTGTTCTTTATTTAAGATAAATATAATGTTTTTTAACATTGACTTGACCTCGCATTACGGATATTATAATAATTGTCCGGGATCGAAATCCCGCAATATAACGGAAAGGATTAACAACAATGGCACAGAATCCAATTGTCAGATTTGAAATGGAAGGCGGCAAAGTATTTGAAGCCGAATTATATCCGGACGTTGCGCCTAACACAGTAAATAATTTTATCAGCCTTGTCAAAAAGGGTTTCTACGACGGCCTTATTTTTCACAGAGTCATTAAAGGCTTTATGATTCAGGGCGGAGATCCTGAAGGAACCGGCGCCGGCGGACCGGGTTATTCCATTAAGGGCGAATTTAATCTTAATGGTTTCACTAATAATTTAAAGCATACGCCGGGCGTATTGTCAATGGCAAGAACAATGGTCCCTGATTCTGCGGGATCACAGTTTTTTATTATGCATGAGACATCACCGCACCTTGACGGCTCTTATGCTGCATTTGGCAAAGTCATAAACGGCATGGATGTCGTGAATGAAATTGCAGCAGTCCGCACAGACTGGAACGACCGTCCTATGGAAGATCAGAAAATATCCAAAGTAACGGTAGACACTTTCGGAACCGATTATCCGGAACCTGAAACAATATAACCGGTCATTTTGTTTAAGATGCGCGCACAAAATATTTGTTAAATGGATATTTATGTGTTATAATGACCGCAAAAGAATCTTTTTGGAGGTAATATTATGTTAGTAACAGCAGAAGAAATGCTCAAGAAAGCTGAAGCCGGCAAATATGCAGTCGGACAGTTCAACATTAACAACCTTGAGTGGACAAAGGCTATTCTTCTTACAGCACAGGAGCTTAACTCCCCTGTAATCCTCGGTGTATCAGAGGGTGCCGGTAAGTATATGGCCGGATACAAGACAGTTGTAGGAATGGTTAAAGGAATGATCGAGGAGCAGGGAATCACAGTTCCTGTTGCACTCCACCTTGATCACGGAACATACGAAGGATGCCTTAAGTGTGTAGAAGCAGGTTTCTCTTCAATCATGTTCGATGGTTCTCATTACCCAATCGAGGAGAACATTGCCAAGACTAAGGAACTCGTTGAAATCTGCGCTAAGAACAATATGTCTCTCGAAGCTGAAGTTGGTTCAATCGGCGGTGAGGAAGACGGCGTTATAGGAATGGGCGAATGTGCAGATCCTAAGGAATGCAAGCAGATTGCTGACCTCGGCGTAACAATGTTAGCAGCCGGAATCGGTAATATTCATGGTAAATATCCTGCTAACTGGAAGGGATTAAGCTTTGAGACTCTTGCAGCAGTTAAGGAACTTACAGGTGATATGCCTCTCGTTCTTCATGGTGGTACAGGTATCCCTGCTGATATGATTAAGAAGGCTATTTCTCTCGGCGTTGCTAAGATTAACGTTAATACAGAGTGCCAGCTTGCATTTGCTGATGCTACACGTAAATACATCGAAGCAGGCAAGGATCTTGAAGGTAAGGGATTTGACCCTCGTAAACTTCTCGCTCCTGGCTTTGAGGCTATCAAGGCAACAGTTAAAGAGAAAATGGAATTATTCGGTTCAGTAGACAAGGCCTGAATCACGGAGATAATATATGGGTGACTCTAATAAAGAGGGATCCGGACTGGATTCCGAACTCAGACAGCAGCCGGAAACGGTTAACACTGAGCCTGAGGTAACAGCATTTACAGAGAATACACCGACAACAGAAAACAGCAATACTGAGGAACCGGCAGATGTTACATCTGCTGATTCTTCAGTTATAAAGAAAAAAATACGCAAAGGTGACATAATCCGTTACATAATCATGGGTATTGCCATCTGCGTATTCATCTTCGCTGCCATACAGATTGTCCGTATTGTACGCAGTTACAAAAAGGCCCAGAATATATACAATAACATCGACAATAAGGTCTACTCCACGGAGGATAACTCCGGCGCGGTATCACCTTCCGATTCAGCAATTAACGACAAATACCCTGGAATCAATGCATACGCGCACATTGATTTTGACAAACTTAAAGCTATCAATGAACGTATTGCAGGATGGATTGATGTTCCATCAGTCGGTATAAGCTATCCGGTTGTCCAGGGCGATGATAATGATTATTATCTCAATCACACGGTAACCGGTGAAGAGAACTGGTCAGGTGCTATTTTTCTTGACTACAGGAATTCTCCTTTAATAGATGATTTACATACCTTCATATACGGACATCATATGCAGGATAATTCTATGTTTGCTTCGTTGCTTGAATATGACAGCAAGGATTTCTTCGACAAGCAGGCTGCTGACAATAATAATTATTTCTATATCTATCTCGAGAATAAAGTTCAGGTTTACCAGATCTTCAACGTATGTGATGTTACATATGATTCTAATCCTGAGACCTTTATAATAGCCAGTGAAAGAACTATTGAAAAATATCTCGCTGATATCGATAAGTTTAAGTTGTATGACACCGGTGTAACAGCTGAAGCTTCGGATCATATTGTCACACTTTATACATGTCAGAACGGTTCAGCGAATCCGGAAAGACATATGGTACACGGTAAGCTTATTGCGACAATTGATCAATAAATTTAATTTTTTTAAAAAAGTACTTGATTTTTTTAATTTAGTATTGTATTTTAATTACAAGGTGAACAAAGGCGTTCCTACTTAGGTAGTGGACGCCTTTTTTTCGTGTTTTATATTATATGTAAAGCATAGAATAAATCTGAAAGGAAGATATAAATATGAGTGAAGCATTTAAAATTGAGGATGTGTTTGCAGAAAACGTATTTACTGTAAGCAAAATGAAGGAACGCCTTCCTAAACAGGTGTTCAAAAATCTCAAAAAAGTTATGGATGAGGGCGGCAACCTCTCAATCGAAGACGCAGATGTAATTGCCAAAGCCATGAAGGACTGGGCAGTGGAAAAGGGCGCAACCCATTTCACACATTGGTTCCAGCCTCTTATCGTAAGCCTTACGGCTGAGAAGCACGATTCATTCGTAACACATCCGGACGAGGACGGTAATGTAATTACCAGTTTTACAGGCAAACAGCTTATCATGGGTGAGCCTGATGCCTCTTCTTTCCCTTCCGGTGGGTTAAGAGCAACATGTGCAGCCAGAGGTTATACCGTCTGGGATGTTGCCTCACCTGCTTTTATCAGGGAAGGTGCAATTGGTGCAGTATTATGCATTCCTACAGTATTCTGTTCATATACAGGAGAATCTCTCGACAAGAAAACTCCTCTTTTACGTTCAATGGATGCATTGAGCAATGAAGCTCTCAGAGTTGTTAAACTTTTTGATCCGGAGACAAAGGCTACAAGAGTTACAGCTTCTGTAGGTCCTGAGCAGGAATATTTCCTTATAAGCAAAGACAGTTATGAGGCCCGCAAGGATCTTAAGTATACCGGAAGAACACTTTTCGGCGCTCCTGCTCCAAAGGGACAGGAACTTGAAGATCAGTATTTTGGCGCTATCAAAGAAAATGTAGGCGCTTATATGAAGGATCTCAACAGAGAACTTTGGAAACTTGGCATCACAGCCACAACACAGCATAATGAGGTTGCTCCGGGACAGCATGAAATGGCTCCTATTTACGCAGAAGCGGATACAGCTATCGACAATAACCTCATTGCTATGGAAACAATGAAGAAAGTTGCTGAACGTCATAACCTTGAATGTCTCCTTCACGAGAAGCCATTTGCAGGTGTAAACGGTTCAGGTAAACATAATAACTGGTCAATCGGAACTAATACCGGTGTGAATCTTCTCGATCCGGGTAAAACACCGAACGAGAACAAACAGTTTTTACTTGTTCTTGCATGTATCATGAAAGCTGTTGATACACACGCAGATCTGTTACGCCAGTCTGCTTCAGATGTAGGCAATGACCACAGACTCGGTGCTAATGAAGCACCTCCTGCAATTATCTCAATGTACCTTGGAGACCAGCTTGAGGACGTTGTTAATCAGATCGTTGCAAACGGTACTGCAGCTACATGCATGAAAGGCGAGGTACTTGACCTTGGAATCAGCTCAATTCCGGTTGTTACCAAGGACGCAACTGACCGTAACAGAACTTCACCTTTTGCATTCACAGGCAACAAGTTTGAATTCCGTATGGTTGGTTCCAATGATTCGATTGCTATGCCTAACACAACACTCAATGCAATAGTAGCCGAGGCTTTCAAGGAAGCTGCCGATGCACTTGAAGGTGCTGCTGATTTTGACAAGGCTTGTGATGAATTTATTGCTAAGACCATGAGAGAACATCAGAGAATCGTATTCAACGGTAACGGTTATTCCGATGAATGGGTTGCCGAGGCCGAGAAGAGAGGCCTTCCGAACCTTAAATCAATGGTTGCTGCTACAGAAGCACTCACAACTGACAAGGCAGTTAAGCTTTTTGGTGATTTCAATATAATGAGCAAGGCTGAACTTGAGCTCAGAGCCGAGGTTCTCTATGAGACATACAGCCTTTCTATTAACATCGAGGCACTTACCATGATAGATATGGCAGCCAAGGATATCCTTCCTGCCGTTGTAAAATACACTACTGAGCTTGCTGCTTCGATAAATGAGGTAACCGCAGCCGGTGCTGATGCAAGTGTCCAGAAGGAAATGCTTGATGAAATCAGCAAATACCTCAAAGAAGCCAACGAGGCTTTGAAGAAGCTCAAAGCTGACCAGGCAGACGCAGAGAAGGCAGATACAAAATCAACTGCCGAATATTACAGAGATGTAATCAAGGCTGATATGGAGGCACTCAGAGCTCCTGTTGATACACTTGAGACTTTAGTTGACTCAGAGTACTGGCCGATTCCTACATACGGCGACCTGCTTTTTGAGGCTTAATAACGCTTCCTCATATTTATCTTAACATAAAGGGCCCGCACATATTTAAGTGCGGGCCCGCTTTATTTATGCTATTAAATTATTCAGGATAATTAAGTCTCTCAGGCTTCAGATCATCCAGTACATCGTGGCGGTATTTTCTTGCATAGAACTTAGCAAGACTAAGATTATTATCAAGATAATTTCCGCAGTCACGCGCCGTTGCTCCCGGTATATCTCCTTCAAAATTCTCGATAAATCCAATCATTTCATCGACTAACGGCACAACATCGGATGAATCAAGTTTGCCGGCAAGTATCATATAAAAACCGGTTCTGCATCCCATTGGTCCGAAATAAATCACTCTGTCCTTCCACTGCGGATGATTTCTTAAAAATGTAGCTCCAAGATGTTCTATCGTATGAATACCAGGTGTGTCCATAACCGGCTCCCGGTTTGGCATGGTAAATCTTAAATCAAATGTTGTAAGTACACATGATCCTATTGAGTCCCTGCGCGAAACATAGATACCGGCAAGTAAATCAATATGATTCACGGTAAAGCTTGCAATTTTTTCCATTATCTTCTCCTTACAATTTATTTTCTTTCTTTTTGTTTTCTTTTTTATTCTCATACATGAGATTATCAGCGTTTCTGATATATTCGTCGAGTGTATCCGTCTTATCGGCAATCTTAGTATATATTCCGATACTCATATTCAGATAATATGGTTTGTTGCCAAATGCGTTGAAATATTCTATATCGCTTTTGATTTCATTAACTATCTCATCCACTCTTTCCGATGCATTTTCACTGCAGAGGACAATAAGGAATTCATCTCCGCCAAACCTTGCGCAGATTTCACCACTTGTCGTAGCTTTACGCATAAAATCACCGATTTTCTTGAGCGCATAATCGCCTTCTGCGTGGCCATATGTATCGTTTATACCCTTGAGGCCGTCCATATCCATCGAAATTACAGCAAACGGATTACCGGTTTTCTGGCTTCGTCTCATAACTTCTCCGATATTGCGGTAGAATCCGTGTCTGTTATATATTCCGGTCAGAACATCCGTTACATACAGACGTTCAGTCGTTGAGCGGTTGACATAAACTTCAAGTATATGTCTGAAATCCAGCAGAAATGTCTGATAGTATGAGAAAAAGAATTTTTCAGGACTGAACGAAGCAGCCATATATCCTACCGATACCCCCTGCAAATGTATAGGAACAACTATAATTGGGCCGGTACGTTCAATAACCTTTCCGATATCAGGTATTAAATCACACTGTTCATATTCGCCATTGCCATCATTGCAGATCTCATCACCTTTAAGATGAAGCGGGACCTTCATTGTTGGGGTATATCCGGTATTTGACTGATTGTTCCTGTTGAATTCAATACTTACATCCATATTCTCATCAAGGAAATCGTTGTTAAAGCACATCCACAATTCATCATATCCTATTCTGCCGATATGCTCCGGTATCATCCTGAATATATAATGAAGTTCAGGATAATTGCTGAGTTGGGCTATCATATTATACATGAACTGTATGAATTCTTCCCTGTCATCAGTAATAAATTTCTCTTTATAAAGACGTTCCTCAACATTCGTAGCTTTGGTCTTTTTACATCCGCATGAGCCGCCGAGTCTGTTGATATAATTGACAATTCTGGTACTCATGTCATGGTTTCCGTCAATATTATCCATTACCGCATCGATAATCGTCTGGGCCAGATCTTCTATTCTGTACTCCGCCGTTGTCAGTCTCGGTGAATAGTATCGTTCAAGATCTATACCATCAAAGCCTGTAACCAGTACATCCTCCGGAATCCTGTATCCATGTTCCTTAAGCGTTCTCATACATTCTATTGCCATAATATCGTTGGCACAGATAAATGCTTTAGGGATATGATTGCCGTCATTGATATATTTTTCCAGCACTTCTCTTGTCGGATCTGCCCAGAAATCACCATATAACACTATATTCCGGTCAACGGCAATTCCGTTTGCCGCCAGAACTTCCTTAAAACATTCAACTCTTTCTTCTGAGAAAGGATTGTCTTTATTGCCGGCAATCATCATCACATCATCAATATGATGATACTCCACAATATGTTTAACCAGCTGTTCAAAGGCATTGCTGTAATCAAATTCGATATTAATGCAGCCTTCTATTTCTCTGTCTATCGAAATTACCGGAACATCCGCGCGTTTGGATCTGGATATCAGTTTACCAAGCACTTCCGAATTCTTGAACGTCTCGGATAATACAACAACTGC
The DNA here is from genome assembly GCA_000431815.1 of Butyrivibrio sp. CAG:318. Taxonomy (GTDB): domain Bacteria; phylum Bacillota; class Clostridia; order Lachnospirales; family Lachnospiraceae; genus Eshraghiella. The sequence continues at coordinate 56,185 of FR889246.1, forward strand.
ATCGAATCTTTCTGGTTCAAACGATGAAAAAATCTGTGCCTCACCTATGTCATTAATTCCACCATTGTACAAATCGGTAACCGAGGAAAATATAATAACTTTTATCCCGGTCTGTCCGCAGTCTTTGCACAGTTCATTAATCAGCCTTACCTGATCATACGATTTAAACCTTGTCATGCACAACGCAATTACGTTATACGGTTTACCTTCTGAAAATTTGTGTAACATTCTATCCTTCCTTACTCAAACCTAAACCATTCAAAATCAAAATTGCTTCCCGGCAGGAATACAAATGTGACTTTGTTTTTTCCTTTTATCGGATTTATATCAAATGTCTTCTCTTCAGCATCATCCGTGTGTGTAAATTCTATCATCTGTCTCGTCTGGCTTCCGTCTTCTCCGACAAAAATGATATTAAGCGTGTTAACTTCTGTATAAGACGTTCCTTTAATTGTGATTCTGGAAACTCCGTCCTTAAAATCCATATCATCGAAATCAAGAGAAACATTGTTGCCTATTCCTGTTACGCTGCTTCCCGATATCTTAAAGTCATCTCCATAAATCTTATCATTATCGGCGGCGTCAATTCTGGCAAATCCCTTGTCAGGTCGCGTAAATACAAGATCTCTTATGTTGATAAACTCGCGCGTGAGCAGACAAAGTGTATGGGTGCCTTTTATTCTATGCCTGAGTTTATATTTTTCAGGCTGGTATACATCCCATATTACAGGCTTATTATAGATACCGTCAAGAATAAGTTCGCTTCCCTCTTCTCCCGGTATTCCAAGCCAGAGCTGTACAACAAAATCCGCACGGTCATGGGTAAAGATATTTATCTCAACTTCATCGGTTCCGTAACTTCCGAAATCCACATTTTCAAATCCGATATAACTTTCCTTGTGTCTCGGAGTCGCAACGCCGTGTTCTCCGGCATTACCCATTTCATCACTTGCGATTGTATATAATGCTGCCGCAATCGTCTCATATGGATTAATCGAAGCACTTCCCAGACCGGTTGCCTTAAACCCAAGCATCGAAATTACATTCACCCTGCTTCCACCGTTACGTGAATAACATTTGACATTGAATTCGCCGTCGCCCCTGGCTTTAAGAACAGTCTGTCCGTTAACAGTTTCTATTCCGGCAAGGTTGCTTTCTACTCCGGCATCATTGAGAACGCTCCATTCGAGCTCATCATATGTACTGTATGACGGATAACATTTTGCTGTCAATACTGTTTCAGGATGCTCTTTGTCAAGTATCGTTCCCTCTGTGCTTGCTATCTCAATTTTACGTATCGGGATCTCATTCGCATCTGTATCCACATGGTAATTGGATGTATTGGCACTTATTCCTGCCTTAACGTATGCTTCTTTACAGTCTATTTCTATTTCGGCGCTTTCCAATGACGGAGAAGTGACTTTAATGGCTGCCTTGCCTGCATTGGTTCCGGCTGCTGCCATTATAATCAGCCTGCCCATAAAAAGTTTACGCGAATCGCCCTTATACTGATCGTAATCCGTACTGTCACCATTGTCAAGACCTACAAGCCTTGCTGCACCACTTATCTCGACCCTGACTCTGTTATTGGCATTAGCGACATAATTGCCATCGGCATCCAATACATTAACTTCAACGAATGCCATATCCTCGCCATCAGCATCAAGCGTTAGCTTGTCCGGTTTAAGTATAAGTCTGCTTCCATCTCCAAACGATGTTTTTGTATCCCTTGCTATCTCTTCGCCGTTCTCATCATAGGCAACCGCATCTATCCGGCCCTTGGCATATGGAATACGCCAGTGCCCAAGTAATTCTTTGCCGTGCTTATGGTCTATATTGAATTTGCCCTGTGATATCCCGTTAAAGAAAAGCTCTATCACCGGCGCGTTGGATGCTGCCCTGACATCAATAATCTGGTCTTCATTAAAATCCCAATACGGGAATATGTGAACCATAGGATCAGTCTTATAATCAGTCCACTCCGCCCGGTAAATATAATATGTATCTTTCGGAAATCCTGCTGTATCCACCTGTCCGAAATAAGAATTCTTAGTCTGATACGGTGTCGGCTCTCCTATATAATCAAATCCCGTCCACAAAAACTGCCCTGCGGAATATTTATTGTCACGTTCCGTTGTTATGCAGAATTCACTGTCAGGTGCTCCCCAGCTGCATGTACTGTTACCAAGCGATGAGCATTGCTCATCTACATCCGTGAGTATAGGCTCACTGTATGGGAAATGATACACGTCACGGCTTTGCAGTGTCGAACCGGTTTCACTTCCGTATATACACCAGTCAGGATGTGCCTTATGATGTGCATCATAAAGTCTCTCAGAATAATTATATCCAACCAGCTTAAGAACATCCGCACATCTCTGTGTCGGTTCCCCTTCCAGGAAGTTGGATCCAAATGTAGCATATGCATTGCAATCAGGATCATTTTCAATGACCGCCTCATATAAAAGTTTCGTGGATCTCATTCCGCTTTCTTCATCTGCATGGGTATCAAAAATTTCATTACCGATACTCCACATTATGACACATGGATGATTGCGGTCTCTTCTTACGAAATTACGCATATCCTTTGCTGCCCATTCCTCGAAAAACCTCGCATAATCATATCTGTTCTTAGGCATTTTCCACATATCGAAAGCTTCATTATCTACAAGAAGTCCTATTTCATCAGCTATATCCAACAGCTCAACAGCCGGCATATTATGTGAGGTTCTTATGGCATTCGCTCCCATATCCTTCATCATCTTAAGCTGGCGGTATAATGCGGCCTTATTAACCGCCGCTCCAAGCGCACCAAGATCATGATGCATACACACTCCGTTAAGCTTAACATGCCTGCCGTTAAGATAAAATCCGCTGTTGCTGTTGAATTCTATCGTTCTGAAGCCGAATCGTGTATTAATGCAGTCCACTGCCTGTCCGTTGCACAGAAGTTCTGCGCGAAGTACATAGCACACAGGATTATCGATGTCCCATTCATCCGGTGATTCAACTTCAATCTCAACCGTATCCGCTGCTGCATCGGTTGTCTTGGATACAACAGCCGTTCCATTCATATCAAATACAGTGTATGCAACAGCATCGAATTCACTTCCGCTTATCTCAGAAGATGCTTTAAGCATATAACCTGTATCCGTACGCTCTGTTCTTATATATATTCCATCTGACACAAAATGAGTGTCAGGCATAGTCTTAAACCAAATATTTCTGAAAATTCCCGCTCCGGAATACCATCTTGAATTAGGAGATCTGTGCATTACCTGCACACGAATTTCATTGGCTCCGTTAACGAGATAATCTGTTATGTCTATTTCAAAAGTATTATATCCGTATTTCCATTCTCCGGCTTTTGCACCGTTAACATAAATCACCGGTTCCATATATACGCCGTCGAATCTGAGTGCATATCTTACACCCGTTTCTGTTTGCAGATCAAAAGTCTTACGATACCAGCCTTCACTGTCTTCATATAAATTATTTGTATCATAAATAAGCCAGTCATGCGGTATATCCACATTAACCCAGCTGTCAGAATTCTCATATCCGGTTGTTCCCGGTTCTATTTTTATAAATTTCCAATTATCGTTAAAAAGTCTGGTTTCTCTCATATTAATTCCTTTCAGGAAGTGGTATTTCCTCGGCTCTATGATGAGCCTTGGCCTGGAGCGGTATCAACGTACCGCTCCTGCCTCCTCTCGTCAGGCACGCCCGGTCTTATTTGAACGGGTTTTCTGTAGGATACATCATACCCTTTGGCTGGTTGAAATTAATCTCATCAGCCGGAACCCCAAGATATTTAAATACTTCATAGAGTGCTTTTCCGAAATGTCCGAAAGCAACAGCTCCGTGATGCGGGTAATTCTTCTCAATAAGTACATGGCGATAGAATCTGTCCATCTCAGGAATTGCAAAAATTCCGATTGCTCCGAATGAACGTGTTGCTACAGGAAGAACCTCTCCCTGTGCGATATATGCCCTGATCTGTGCATCAGATGTACTCTGAAGACGGAAGAATGTAATGTCTCCAGGAACAATATCTCCTTCAAGAGTACCGTTGGTAACCTCTACCGGAAGAGATCTTGCCATGATCATCTGGTTACGCATTTCACAGAAAGTAAGCTTTGTAGATGCTGTATTTCCGCAATGGAATCCCATGAATACTTCATTGGATGTGTAATTAAATTTGCCCTTGATGTCCTCGCCGTAAATATCAGCAGGTACTGTGTTATTAATGTCAAGGAGTGTTACTGCATCATTACTTACAACAGTTCCGATAAACTCACTGAGTGCGCCGTAAATATCAACCTCACATGCAACAGGAATACCCATCTTGGTAAGACGGCTGTTTACATAACAAGGAACGAAACCGAACTGTGTCTGGAATGCCGGCCAGCACTTACCTGCGATAGTAACGTACTTCTTATATCCCTTATGAGCCTCAACCCAGTCAAGAAGTGTTATCTCATACTGTGCAAGTTTCTCAAGAACCTCAGGTTTCTTATTACCTGCTCCAAGTTCCTCAGCCATATCTTTGGCTACATCCGGAATTCTCGGGTCTCCGGCATGTTTATTGTATGCTTCAAAAAGATCGAGTTCTGAATTCTCTTCAATCTCTACTCCGAGATTGTAAAGCTGCTTAATCGGTGCATTACATGCAAGGAAGTTCTGTGGTCTAGGTCCGAATGATATAATCTTTAAATCTCTTACTGCAATGATTGCTCTTGCGATAGGTGCAAATTCATGTATCATATCTGCACATTCATCTGCTGTTCCGATAGGATATTCCGGAATATAAGCTCTTACATTACGGAGTTTTAAGTTATAGCTTGCATTAAGCATACCGCAATATGCATCACCACGGCCCTGTACAAGTCCGCCGTTAGCTGATGTCTCCTCAGCTGCTGCAATAAACATTGATGGTCCGTCAAAATGTTTTGCAAGAAGTGTCTCTGAAATCTCAGGTCCGAAGTTTCCAAGGTAAACAACGAGTGCGTTACATCCTGCCTTCTTGATATCCTCAAGAGCCTGTACCATATGGATTTCGCTTTCTACGATACAGATAGGACACTCATAGATGTTATCGCTGCCGTATTTTTTTGTATAAGCCTCTACAAGAGCCTTTCTTCTGTTAACTGATAATGATTCCGGGAAGCAGTCTCTGCTGACTGCAACGATGCCGATTTTTTCCTGTGGCATATTTGACATTTTAATTTCCTCCATTCTTCCGGGTTCACTTACGCCCGGTATTATTCATTAATATTTAAATTCTTACCTATAAGGCCGATATGCTCAGATCCTGTGAAACCGCCTTCAGCATGTCCGATAAGCCATTTATTGACCGCTGTGATCAGGCTGTCCTCTCCGCCTTTATGATCTGCCTTAAGAGGGAAATTCGTTCCTCTCGGAAGAATTACAGACACCTTAAATCCATCGCCATCAACTCCGCACGGAGCATAATGAAGCGTGGTAGCATATATTTCAACCGCTGTTCCCTTTGGTACAAGGAATGCTTTCATAAGTGAAGTATCATATGTGAAATCAGCTGTTATATCCTGCTGTTTGCCGAGAATAAGTATCGCATCCGTAGCCGCTACATTAATCTCACTGTCTCTGTGATACTCGACTGCGTTAAGCAGTTCATTGTGTCCGTTGCAATATCCGATCTGAACAGGCATCTCTCCGTATACCTTGTCGGAAATCTCCTTCATAACCGGAAGTGCCTCAAGTGTATCCACCGAAGGCTCATAAGCCACTCCGTCCGGGAGCGGTGTCTCCTGCATTTTGTCCACAAGCGGGCCAAAATCAACACCTTCAACAACTCTTCCGTATGGTACAAATTCAGGATCAGTCACTTTATATATTTTCATTGCTCTTTCCTTTCCGGGCCGGCGCACAGAATCCTCACAACCTTGTACGCAGCCGCAATTAATTATTGTATAATATCAAACAACTCTTTGCATGCCGGATAAATCTGTCTGAACTGATCATATCTGGCATTATATCTGGCCGTAAGTTCAGGATCCGGTTCAACAGTGTCAACAACCTTAACGATCTTATCGGCCATCTCTTCAACACTTGCATATTCGCCATTGGCAACAGCCGCTAACATTGCACCGCCCATTGAAGGTCCCTGTTCGCTTTCGATGACATCGACCTTAATTCCAAGTACATTGGCTATTATTTTCTTCCAAAGAGGGCTCTTGGCTCCGCCACCGCAGATCTTGGTTCTCTCTATTTTAATTCCGAGTGACTTGGCTACCTCAAATGAATCCCTGAGTGCAAATGCCACGCCTTCCAGCACTGCCTGTGTCATATCAGCCCTCGTGGTATCCATCGTCATTCCGATAAATGTACCTCTCGCATTAGGATTATTATGCGGAGAACGTTCTCCCATAAGATAAGGAAGAAAATATACATGATTAAGTCCAAGTTCTCCTATCTCTTTCTGCTCTGCTGCATAATCCTTGGTTCCGATGATTTCATCCATCCACCACTTATTGCATGATGCTGCTGAAAGCATACATCCCATAAGATGATAATGACCGTCTGCGTGGTCAAATGAATGTAATGCATTATTCTTATCAACTCCGAACTTATCCGACGAGATAAAAATAGTTCCGCTTGTTCCGAGTGATATATTACACTTGCCATCTCCGACTGTTCCGGTTCCGACTGCAGCTGCAGCATTATCTCCTGCTCCGGCTGCAATTATACATGTCTGCGGGATTCCAAGCTCATCTGCTATCTCAGGAAGTACGCAGCCTACTTTCTCATAGCTTTCATATACTGTAGCAAGCTGTTCCGGCTTTACTCCGCATATATCGCACATTTCCTTAGACCAGCATCTGTTCTTAACGTCAAAAATAAGCATTCCCGATGCATCTGACACATCCGTACAGAATACTCCCGAAAGCTTATATGCTATATAGTCTTTAGGAAGCATTATTTTTCTGATTCTTGCGAAATTCTCAGGCTCATTATTCTTGACCCAGAGGATCTTAGGTGCTGTAAATCCCGTAAATGCTATATTTGCTGTATATTGTGAGAGCTTGTCCTTACCGATCACATTATTAAGGTAGTTCGTCTCTTCAACGGTTCTTCCGTCATTCCAAAGAATCGCCGGTCTGATAACTTCGTCATTCTCATCAAGAATAACAAGTCCGTGCATCTGACCGCCGAAGCTGATTCCGGCAACTTTGCTCTTATCCACGTCCGCAATAAGTTCCTTGATTCCTTCCATGGTATTACTAAACCAGTCTTCCGGTTTCTGCTCAGACCATCCCGGATGCGGAAAATATAATGGGTATTCTCTTGAAACAATGTTAACAATTGTTCCGGCAGAGTCCATCAAAAGCAGCTTAACTGCCGATGTACCCAGATCAACGCCTATGTAAAACATCTCATTCCTCCTTGCGCTTTTTAAGCGTACTATATCACTCTTATGATATTATAAAAACATGAGAACTTCAACGATAGAATGCCATAATAATTTGACACAAATACCGTCAAAAATTAATGAATTTAATAAATAGTGTAATTTTGTCTAAAAATTAATGTAATTCCCTACTAATACTTTCATTGTTTAAATATTATAATCTCTGATATAATGTATAAGTAAAATAAAACGAGGAGGTTTTCTTATGACAAAGATTACTAAAAAGATTATCACTTTTATGCTTATGGCTCTTATGCTTCTTGCAATGCCTTTAACTGCATTTGCGGAAGATGAGACAGCAAAAGCTCCGTTTGATGCCAATGGCAAGTATAACGCAAGACTCGGCATCCAGGCCACAACGGCCGACGGCCAGATCTGGTTAGCCAGAATCGGTTACTATTCATCAAGAGACGACGGCGACAAGGTCACATCCGACAAAAAAGCAGAATTTGACGCAGGTACATTTACGGATGCAGTCATTGAAGGCAACGGCACATATACAGTGTCATACAAGACATCTAATTTCGGCGGTGCCGTAAATCTTCAGCAACTCCAGGTAGCAACTGACATTCCTATGGAAAATGACCTTACATTCTCGAATCTCAAGGTTGAAATCAACGGAAATACTGTAGTTACATACAAGGATGTATATATCGACGAGGATGCTTACGCCATTCCTTATACATGTCTTCTCGCATATAATAACTGGAGAAATGACCTTAAGAGCCGTGATGACTGTATGACTGCCGAAAACGTTTTTCCTGAGACAGGTGATGTGGAAGTCAAACTTACATTCACAGTAAGCGGATTTGCATATGATGCTCCTACAGAAGCTCCTACAGAGGCTGAGACAACAGCAGCTGCCGCTACAAAGGCTGCCGAAAACGCAGCTTCGGATTCTTCTTCAACTGGCTTACCGCCCGTTGCTATCATCGGTATCATCGCAGGTGTTGTAGTTGTAGTTGTAATTGTGGTTGTAGCAGTAAGCGCTTCCAAGAAAAAGAAAGCATAATAACTGTTCCATATAAATTACACGGCTGCAAGAATCCAAAGTTCTTACAGCCGTGTATATTTTTGTTCTTATTGTACCTTGGCAAATTTGTGTTCAAAATCAGCCAGTGACATCGGTTTGCCGAAATAATATCCCTGAATATAATCCGGTCCGATATGCTTAATGCGTTCAAGTTCCTCTTCCGTTTCTATTCCTTCTATACAGAATTTGGAATTAATACTGTGAGCCATCTGGGCCAGGTATTTAAGCAGGTTATATTCATAGTCATTCTTAAGTGCTTTCAGCGTAAATGACCGGTCAATTTTAATAACATCCGGTGTCAGGTTAAACAGATAATGGAAGTTGGAATATCCTGTTCCAAAATCATCCAATGCTATCGATATCCCGTATTTGCGAAGGCCTTCGCAGAAACTTATAAAGTTCTCGTTCGATTCCACAAAGCCGCTCTCCGTAAGTTCCACCACAAGATTACCCATTTTAAGTCCTGACTCTTTCATGACCTTAATAATTTCTGAAAGTACATTACTCTTAAGCACCTGTACATATGAAAGATTAAATGACACATGAAAATCCGGCAGAAACTTCTGCATATATGTACATGCATATATAGCTTGTGATAAAACCCATTTGCCAACCGGAATTATCAGACCGCTCTCTTCAAGAATCGGTATAAATTCCATAGGTGACAACGGTCCCGTTTCAGGGGTATTGAATCTGAGTAATGTCTCCGCATGCGAAAATCTGCCACTTTCGATATCTATAATCGGCTGAAATAATGTGGTAAATCCATTAAATCCGTCGTCCACGCTTTTTCTCAGCACCTGGAGTATCTTACGTCTTCTGACAAAATCCCTGTAATCCTTATCCTTATATACGTAAAACGCGGTTCCGGACACTTCTCTGGTTCTGCCAAGTGCGAATTCGGTAAGTTTCATCAGTTCGTTATAATTCATGCCTTCTGACTCTTCAACATCGACCGCTCCTGCTGAGACAGTGAAAAATACTTCATAATGGCTTTCCTCTATAAATGCCGTAACTTTATTCGCAACCATTTCGTATAATGCATGTGCAGAATCGACATTATATCTGTTATAATCCAGAACCATAAACTCATCCGTACCGTCAAGCTTATATAATTTCTGATTCTTGCCTACGCATTCCGATATGCAGTCGGAAGTTTTCTTAAGAACCTTCTCACCATACTCGGGCCCGAAATTCTCGACAATCTCTCGGAACTCATCGATTCCGAATCTGATAAGAAACGCACCGTTATCCTTATTGACATATTTGACAAGGTCTTCCTTCAGAAAGGCTTCACCTCTGAGTCCGCTGATGTTATCGGCGCGCTGTTTCTCTCCGATTTCATTAATACAGCCAACCAAAGCAATTGGATCACCATTCTCATTTCTTACAAGCCGGCCTCTGCAGCTTATCCACACTGCTTCGCCCATCCTGTTGGTCCACCTGTATTGAAGATTATGAAAACTGTAGTTAGCATCCGAAAATATTTTTGAAATATCATGTGAAAGTGTGTACCAATCATCCGGATGTGTCAATTCCTTAAGGTGCTCATTTACATTCGTAAATCTGCTCGCCGGCAGTCTAAACCGCTCTACCGCCGTCGGTGATATACAGTACACATCATTTACCAGATCATAGACGTACAAATAATCGTCCATGCATGGGCTTAACGCATGGATGATTTTCTCATATTGTTCCAGCGATACTTTGCTTTCCTTTGAATCAGACATTATTCCTCCGCGATTATTATTCTAATGTATCTCCCAGATGCTTAATTGAATCTGATATATTATTAGATACCTCTTTGATTCCTTTATATATAGCAGCTGAGTGTTTTGAAAGGTCACCCATCTGTTTAGCTACAACTGCGAATCCCACTCCTGCATCTCCCGACCTTGCAGCTTCTATCGAAGCATTGAGTGTAAGCATATTCTGTCGTGATGCTATTGTCTCAAGTTCCTTCGTCTTGTCCGAAATCGATTTAACGTCCAACTTCAGGCTTTCGATTTCATTATTGACGCTTTCTATACTTTCATGGGCTTTATTCTCCATATATGCCAGATTGGCCATTTCGTTAACCGTATCTGCAAGAAGCTGTGCAGCCGCTCTGATTGCGCTTTCTTCTCTTACAGGCACTTTCTTAAGCGCATCTATGTATTCTTCCTTTGAAATTCCAAGCTCATCCGCGATATGTTCAAACTCCGCGATATCCGGTTCTTTAGGAAGAACCTGTCCGCCGATTATAGCTCCGACTTTCTCACCGTTAACTATAATATCTAATGCAAAATCCATCAATCCTGCATGGCAGTAGTAAACGCCTTTGCATTCGTTGTCACACTTTACGCATCTTCTGTTACCTTCAGGTGATCTACGGGTGTATTTCATACAAAAATCGGTAAAATTACTTCCTTCTGTTATATAATTGCCGTCCTGGTCAACTGCGATTGCTGCCAGTCCGGTTGCGTTTGAAAACATGTCCTGGATTTTCTGAAGCTTATCCAAATCCATAAAATCTTTTAAGTACATAACCAAACCTCCAAATACATTTTATATAGTTCATTTTATCACTTATTCTGACAAAAGTCCATAGCACACAATGTCATATTATGTCACCTGCTGACGATTTTCTGGCTTTTTTAAATAATTCTCCGTCCTTTTTGGTGATTATAGTATTTCTGATACCTTGTGAATCGCACACCCTTAGTCCGATATTGCCTTTACGTATGTCCGGATGCCGCAGTATGCACATGCCGTCGGATGTCACATCATCTTTCACAATCGCAATATAGCTGAATTTCTCATCCTCATACGGAACATCCGCCTCCTTGATGAGTTTATGTATCCGGCTTCTGGCCACTCTCACCGAAAAATGGCACCAGTCATCTTTATCAAGTCCGCACTTATTCTCATGCGTGCACGGAGCTGCTATATGCATGCCTCCGGCAAGAAAATATTCCCTTGCATGTGATATGACTTCAAACCCTTCCTTTGTTCCCGGTTCAACGATAAGGAGCATCTTGTCAGCCATATTCCAAAGCCTGTCAAATACAATCTCCCTGTCCTGTAATTTTATTTCATTAATCATATACGATGACATAACAAGGTCAGCATGCCGGTTCGCGTTATCATTAAGGATATCCTCATCATACCACTGCGCTTTTACCGTAATTTCCGACTGCATTGCGGCAAATATCTCCATCCCGCATTTTCTCATACAGTCTTCACGCTCTATCAGGCTTAAATGCCCAAGGGCAAACATATCAGCTGCTGCCAATGATGCTGCACCGGTTCCGGCTCCGACATCAATCACCGTATCTATATTAATATCATTGTACATCAGAGATTTTTCCAATGCACTCCTGACTGCCGCATATGTCGCCGGCATTCTTACCGCGGCATATACCAGGGCCTGCAATTCATCGGAAATAAGTCTTTGGGATGTCTTATTGGATGAATGATAATTATTACTTATCTTTGCCGATACCGCAGCAAGATCTCCCGGCCGGATTCCATACAGTCTTTCTTCTATTATTTGTCTTGCAATATCAATGTAGTCCATTATGCCCGTCATCCTTTCTCCAATCATCGATACTCGTCCTTCACTGCCGTCACAGCTTCCTCATCAGCATCCTTTATGGCTCTGTCATAGCCTTTAAGCGCCGCAAATGAGGCGAACTGTGCCGCCCTTCCCTCCATAGTCATATGGGGTCTGGTCTCCGATACATGGTGCGCCATATTAATAATGTCACCGTAACTTTCCTCCGCCGTGCCATTGCAGGCGGCATGCATCGTATACTCAATGATATCCTGTTCCATTATGCCTTATGACCTCCAATCTGACCGTTACGTTCTATTGCCGTGGCGCCTTCCTCAAAATTCATCCCGCGAAGCAGTGCATTCTTTCCGTAACGCTTCTTGATATCCAGAATAGCATGCTGAATTCGTTTCTCTTTCTCAATATCATGACCGCCATCATCCTGTTTCACGCCGAGTTCATTATCTTCGGTAAAAAATTCCAGCTGCCCCCGCCTTACGTCATTATATGCTTCCGATTCGGGAACAACATGACATGCCGCAACATTAAGGCGCCTTATAAGAAGATCGCGGTTGGTTATACTATCATACAATCCGGTCACAGCTTCCGTTATAATCCGCGTGGAAGATGTCCTTATGTCAAGGTTAACTGTTCCGTGTGCATGCTTTGGTATCCGTCTTCCATAACGGTCAATTACCGTATCTCCTGAATATGAGCCGGTCACATTCTCCACATCATACCCAACCGTTATCACCATCTGATCCGTCACAAGTCCTTTATCAACCAGATCCAGCACCAGAACATCCGTCATCTCTTTAATGACTATGCGTGCTTTTTCAAATGTGTACGGTTCCTTAAGAACCTGACCGGAACTAAGACTATTCGCAGACGGTGTATAAGCCTTGGCATCGGCTATTGTGCACGGTTCCCATCCCCATGCATGATCTATCAGAAGCTCTGCATTCACCCCGAAAAGCTTATACAACAGATCCTCGTTATAATAATCGCTGTCTCTGCCAACGGAACATCTGGCAACATCTCCCATTGTATAAATGCCCTTGGACGCCAGCTTAGAGGCATATCCTCTTCCGACCCGCCAGAAATCCGTAATAGGCTTATGATTCCACAACAGTTTCCTATAGCTCATCTCGTCGAGTCCCGCTATCCTGACACCATTCTCATCCGGCGGCATATGCTTGGCAACAATATCCATCGCGATCTTACACAGATACATATTCGTGCCTATTCCTGCAGTTGCCGTAATTCCCGTAGTATCAAAAACATCTCTTATCATACGCATGGCAAGTTCGCGCACACTGATTCCATATGTATTAAGATAAGATGTAACATCCATAAACACTTCATCTATCGAATATACCAGTATATCCTCCGGGGCGACATATTTAAGGTATATGCTGTATATCCGCTTGCTGTATTCAATATACCTGGCCATCTGCGGTCCGGCAGCTATATATGACACCTTCATGTCCGGGTGATTCTTCAATTCATTATCATCATACGATTCTCCGATAAAACGCCGGCCCGGTGCTCTGTACAACC
>FR889246.1:69773-89150 GCA_000431815.1 Butyrivibrio sp. CAG:318
GTGCTCTGAACACCCGCTCTTCATTAACTTCCTTAAGCCTCTCTATAACTTCAAACAGCCTGGCCCGTCCCGGAATTCCGTATGCCTTAAGCGACGGCGACACGGCAAGGCATATCGTCTTCTCGGTGCGCGCGACATCCGCCACCACAAGATTCGTGCCAAGTGGGTCGAGACCGCGCAGAACGCACTCGACCGATGCAAAAAAAGATTTCAGATCTATCGCTATATACCAATGCTCCGGCATATGTCATACCTCCAATAAAATAAGTATAACACACGCCGGAGCATATTGCAAACATATGTTCTGTTATGTTAAAAATTGTTAAAATCCACTAAACGATTATTCCGCCGCACAAAATGCTGTCGTCCACATAAAATACCGCTGACTGGCCCGGAGTTGCCGCACGCATCGGCTCATCAAATTCCGCTATTATGCCGCCATTACCGTCAGGCATCAGCGTGCACAAAGCTGCTTCCTGCGAATATCTGAGCTTGCCGGCCGCACGCACCGGTCCGGTAATCTCCGGAACAGCCATGTAATTGACATCACAGACATTGACGCGGCTCTTCATAAGTTCTTTGGCCGTACCCAGCGTAACCGTATTGTCAGCCGGATTAATCCTCAGCACAAATCTTGGCTCGCCAAAAGCTATCCCAAGTCCCTTTCTCTGTCCCACAGTATAATGAATAATACCTTTATGCCGTCCCAGTACATTGCCCTGCGTATCCACAAAATCTCCCGGAACATCCTGAATCCCGGTCTCTGACCTGATAAATGCTGCATAATCCCCGTCAGGAACAAAACATATATCCTGGCTGTCTTTTTTATGGGCTACCGGAAGATTATTCTGTTCCGCAATGCGGCGCACATCTTCCTTCTCATAACCGTAAATAGGGAACAATGTATGCTTAAGTTCCTCCTGCGTGAGATTATATAACACATATGACTGGTCTTTATTAAGCGAAGCAGATTTTGCAACACTGTAGCGTCCGTTAGGCAACCTGACAATTCTGCCATAGTGTCCTGTTGCTATATAATCCGCGCCTATTTCTATTGAACGGTGCAGCAAAGACTCCCATTTGATATATCTGTTACATGCGATACACGGGTTGGGAGTTCTTCCTTTATAATATTCATCTATGAAATAGTCTATAACCTTATGTCTGAATTCATCCCTGAAATTCATTACATAGTATGGGATTCCTAATACGTCCGCTACGCGCCTGGCATCATCGACTGCCGACAAACCGCAGCAGCCGCCGTTCTCTGCTATATCAAGAGGGTTCTCCTCCTGCCATATCTGCATGGTTACGCCGATTACATCATATCCCTGTTCTTTTAAAAGAAGGGCTGCCACGGAGGAGTCAACTCCTCCGGACATCCCTACAACAACCTTGCCTTTATTCATTAATATTCTTCTCCGGGTGCTTCTTCTTTCTCGCTGATATCATTAACCGGTCTCTGAAGGCCTTCTATCTTAATGTGATGTTTCTCAGCATAGTCCCAAAGCGCTGCATGTATTGCTTCCTCTGCAAGCAATGAACAATGCACTTTCACAGGAGGCAGTCCGTCAAGTGCTTCCATAACCGCTTTATTGGTTATCTGAAGTGCCTCATATATTGTCTTGCCTTTGACAAGTTCAGTAGCCATACTGCTTGTAGCAACCGCAGCGCCACAGCCGAAAGTCTTGAACTTGCAGTCCCTGATAACCTGATTTTCATCAATATCAAGGTACATTCTCATAATATCTCCGCATTTGGCATTGCCGACTGTACCGACACCGGATGCGTTCTCTATCTCACCCACATTACGCGGATGATTAAAATGATCCATTACTTTCTCACTATACATATGTCAAAATCCTTTCTATTATTTGTTCTTTGCAACAAAATCAGCATAGAGCGGCGACATGCTTCTGAGTCTCTCGATGATTTCTTTAAGCTTGTCAACCGTAAAATCAATATCTTCCATAGTGGTCTTCTCTGAAAGAGTAAGTCTTAATGAACCATGTGCAATTTCATGAGGCAGTCCAATCGCAAGAAGTACATGCGAAGGATCAAGTGAACCCGAGGTACATGCAGAACCGCTTGAACCGCAGATTCCGTTCTGGTCAAGTAAGATAAGCATTGACTCGCCTTCGATAAATCTGAAACAGAAATTAGCATTATTCGGAAGTCTGTTGGTTCTGTGTCCGTTAAGTCTTACATATGGAATCTCATTAAGCACACGCTCAATAAGGTGATCACGGAGCTTGGTCTCATACGCCATTCTCTCATTCATCTGTTCAACAGCAAGTGAAGCTGCCTTGGCCATTCCGACTATTCCCGGTACATTATGTGTTCCGGCTCTTCGGCTTCTCTCCTGTGAACCGCCGTGTATAAACGAACGTATCTTAACACCCTTACGGATATACATAAATCCGATACCCTTAGGGCCGTTGAACTTATGTCCGCTCGCGCTTAACATATCAATATTCATCTCATCAACATTAATCGGAATATGTCCGAATGCCTGAACCGCATCAGTATGGAAAAGTGCACCTGCTTCATGTGCAATCCTGCCGAGTTCGGCAATAGGTTCTATTGTTCCGATTTCGTTATTGGCAGTCATGATCGATACAAGAATGGTATCAGGTCTTATCGCTGCCTTAAGTGCCTCCGGTGAAACAAGTCCGTTCTCATCAACATCAAGGTATGTTACCTCTATGCCGTATTTGGCAAGCCATTCGCATGTATGGAGAATCGCATGATGCTCAATCTTACTGGTTATGATGTGCTTACCCTTGGATGCGTAAGCTTCCGCTGTAGCCTTAAGTGCCCAGTTATCAGACTCACTTCCTCCGCCTGTAAAATATATCTCGGAAGCATCTGCTCCTATAGCCGATGCAATTGTCCTTCTGGCCTCGTCAACAGCCTTACCTGCCTCTCCGGCAAATGAATATATACTTGAAGGGTTACCGTAATGCTCGGTAAAAAACGGCAGCATAGCATCCAGTACCTCAGGATAGGTCTGGGTAGTAGCTGCGTTGTCTAAATAAATTGTCTTCATATCGCCACTTCCTTATAAGTCTCTTAATCTGTAATGATTATAACACAATATTCCTCACGGTCAAGCCGGGTAAAATATAATATTTCTCATTATTATGCGCGAAAAAACGCTTTAAATACTGTAGTTCTCAGGATTATTATTCTGCCATTCCACAAGATCCGCGAGTGTTATATGATCGACCACTCCGTTAATGGCATCGTTAAGTCGTCTCCACAATTCCTTGGTTGCACAGGTTTCCATTTTAGTACATGCAACCGCATCCTCACCAACACATGCTACCGGTGAAAGTGAGCCTTCCGTAAGCCTTAATATCATACCGACCGTATATTCATCCGGACGTCTGGTCAATGTATATCCTCCCTGGGCTCCTCTTACACTTCTTACAAAATGTGCACTGTTGAGAATTGAAATTATCTGTTCAAGATACTTGTCCGATATATCCTGTCTCTTGGCTATGTCCTTGATACTTACAGGTCTGGTCGCACTGTTGACCGCGATATCAAGCATAAGCCTCAAAGCATATCTGCCTCTGGTAGAAATCTTCATAACTAATTCCTCCTTCTACAGTATAGTATAACCGATAATTCATAGTATTTCAATATGAATTTTATCAATCTTCATCCTCGGTAATCCTGAGTCCTGCCGTGTCAGTCACAGGCATTGAAAAAACTATTGCGCCTGCTTTGGTATCCACACCGGCTTTTTCCATGATTGCTTTCATAATGGCGTTTTTCTGCTGCGTGCGCGCCACAATGAGTATTATTTCCTTTTCGGATACAAGCGAAACACCGAGAAACTGTTTTGCGCGCTTCATTCCGACACCCTTGCCGTGAAGAACTGTACCGCCGGTTGCGCCCCCTTCTTCAGCCGCATGCATAACCTGTGTATTGTATCCGTAATTGGCTATCGCCACAATAAGTTCATGTTTCGTTTCCTTCAATTCGCTCTCATCTCCTTTTTCAAACTGTTGTTCCGTCACAAGAAATCCCAGTTCGCGTTTTCCGCCTATGCTGCTTAGTGGTATCGTAAATACTATTCCGGTTCCCGGAACGTCAATCCTGAATTCTCTTTGAAGTCCTTTTTTTACCTGTTTCCATGTATCAGCCGTCACTATTCCGAAATGGATTCCCTTTTCCTCATCATCAAGGCCGAAATAATCAAGCACATCACTTGATGCCGTTCCCATCCCGAGAGATATATTTCCGACCTCGGCCTTGGCGTCGGCATAAAATTTTACAAAGCGTGGTATATTTTTACGATTGCATATTGTTGCCATCAGATAAATTTCACTCATAACGCACCTCCCGGTCTATAATTCAATAATCGCATCATCAGCAAGTTCCCGGTAAGCCTCTGCCGCCGTTATATTCCGAGGCTGCGTCAAGGCTTCTGCGCGCCGGCTCTTAATGCGGTATATCAGGCCCAGTATCTGCAATGTAATAAGCGGAGTCATGGCAACCATGGCAACAACTCCGAATGCATCCGTAACAACGTTGCCGCCGATTGCAATACAGGCTCCCTGCGCTAATGGCAGCAGAAATGTTGCTGTCATCGGTCCGGATGCAACACCTCCTGAGTCAAATGCTATTGCCGTAAATATTTTGGGTACGAAGAATGTAAGTATCAATGCTATGGCATATCCGGGTATCAGAAAATACAGTATATGTATTCCTGTAAGCACACGGAGCATCGATAATCCGACCGATACCGCAACACCGACGGACAGACTTATCTGCATGGCTTTTCCGGATATTTCACCGTCAGTAAGTTCTTCTACCTGTTTCATAAGTACATACACTGCCGGTTCCGCTTTCACGATAAAATATCCTATAATCATACCTATCGGAATAATGATCCACTTATACGGGAGCGATACCAGCACCGTTCCGAGATAATTTCCCGCCGGTATAAAACCGACGTTCGCACCGGTAAGAAACAGCACCAGCCCGATATATGTATACACAAGTCCCACGCATATCTTAATGAGAGACTTACGGTTTAACTTCAATGACACAACCTGAAAAATACCGAAAAACACAACTATCGGAAGAAGTGACAGTGCTATTTCCTTAAGATATTCAGGTATCGCATGCAGGAAAAGCTTTCCGAGTTCGACCGAATTGCCTATGGAAACCGCGCTTTCCTCCAGAAAGCTTCCTTTTGTATTATATAAGAGACCTAACATCAGTACAGCAAGTATCGGACCTATTGAACACAATGCTACCAGACCGAAACTATCGTTTTCGGCATGCTTGTCGTTACGTATGGATGCAATTCCGACACCAAGCGCCATAATAAAAGGAACCGTCATCGGTCCGGTTGTCACACCGCCCGAATCAAATGCAACTGCAAGGAAATCACCCGGCACGAACATGGCTATGATAAAAACAGCCACATAACACACTCCGAGCATCGGTGCTAAAGGTATTCTGAAAAGTATACGCAGAAATGCAGCTACCAGAAACACTCCGACACCAACGGCCACTGATAAAATAAGCACCATATCAGGCACCGCCGCCACCTGTCCGGCGAGCACTTGTAAATCCGGTTCCGATACCGTTATTATCACTCCGAGCACGAATCCCAGAATAATTATCAACGGTAATTTGCGTGTTTTTAACATGCTTGTGCCGACACGCTCTCCCATAGGCGTCATTGACAGTTCCGCACCCATTGAGAAAAAAATCATTCCTATAATAACAAGAAACGCACCTGTTATGAATCTGGCCATAATGTCAGTTGATAAAGGTGCGATGGTAAAGCCAAGGAGCAGGACGATAAGCACTATAGGAACAACCGCACTCACGGCTTCCTTGGTCTTAGCTCCCGCATTTTCCTTCAATATTGATTTTTGATTAAAATATTCTTTCCTGATAGATCTTATTCCCACCCAAATCCTCCTATATCATATTTTTCCAAGCTGCCAGAACGCCACTGCGCTTGCCGCCGCAACATTGAGAGAATCAACTCCATGAGCCATTGGGATTTTTACCGTATAATCGCAGTCTGCTATCGTCACATCCGCAAGACCGTCGCCTTCGGTTCCGAGAATAATGACAAGCTTCTCTTCCGACATAAGTCTGTCATCATCTATACTTACCGAATCGTCGTGCAAGGCAAAAGCGGCTGTCTTAAATCCAATATCATGCAGGTACGCCATGCCTTCTTCAGGCCATTTTACCGTCTTATCAATGTATGTCCACGGTATCTGGAACACCGTTCCCATGCTGACCCTCGCCGCCCTTCGATAAAGCGGGTCGGCACAGCCCGGTGTGAGCAATATCCCGTCAATTCCCAGTGCCGCCGCAGAGCGGAATATCGCCCCGATATTGGTCGGATTGACCACATTCTCCAGTAACGCAAGTCTGGCTGCTCCGTTACATATCTCATCCATTCCGGGGAGAGTGCGACGTTTCATCGCACACAGGATTCCCCTTGTGAGCTTAAATCCCGTAATCTTTGTAAGAACATCCATCGGCGCGGTATACACCGGCACATCCGGGCACATGTCAAAAATATGCCCGCCGTCACCCGAAAGCTGCCCGCGTTGTGCAAGAATTGATTCAGGCTCATAACCTGCCGCAAGAGCCCGTTCTATTACTTTCGGGCTTTCCGCTATGAAAATTCCGCCATACGGTGCATACAGATTGGCAAGTGCCGCCTCGGATGTCCTTGCAAATATATCCAGTTCCTTTGAATTATAATCAGTGATTTCTATTAATTTCATCAGAACATTTTCTTTTTATTGATTTTATCAAGATATTTCTTCGTCTCCATTACAACCACGCCGTTAAGGGCAAGCAGCGCAATGAGGTTAGGTATCGCCATAAGTCCGTTAAATATATCGGCAATCGTCCATACGGCAGAAATAGTCATAAACGGTCCGAAGAATACGCATGCAATGTATACCCATCTGTAAGCCTTGACTATTCCCATTCTGCCGCCTGTGAGATATTCAAGACATTTCTCACTGTAATAATCCCATCCGAGTATAGTTGTGAATGCAAAGAATATAAGGCATATCATAAGAAGGAACGATGCAACCTCACCAGGGAACGGAAGTCCTATCTGGAATGCTTTGGTAGTTACCGCAACACCCTGAAGTCCCATATCCCATGCACCGGTAATAACGATTGCAAGGCCTGTCATTGTACAGATAATAATTGTATCGATAAAAGTTCCGAGCATGGAGATAAGTCCCTGCTTGGCCGGTTCATCGGTATGTGCCGCTGCTGCTGCAATCGGAGCACTTCCGAGTCCTGCCTCGTTAGAAAAAATACCTCTCGCAATACCGTTCTGCATGGCGACCATCATTGCTCCGAGCGCGCCGCCCGCTGCCGCTCTCACTCCGAATGCGCTCTTTACAATCGTTGCAAAAGCACCAGGAACCTTAGTTATATTAAATCCGATAATAAGGACCGCAAGTATCACATATGTAATTGCCATGAAAGGAACGATTACCTGCGCAACGGAAGAAATCCTCTTGATTCCTCCGATAATAACGAGTGCCACAAAAAATGCAACAACAATCGCAGCTATGACAACCGTCCATGAATAATCTATTCCGAAAATGGACACTGTCCAGGAATTGTCCGCATCAAAGAAATTATTTACGGCACTTGCTATACCGTTTACCTGTGTAAATGTTCCGATTCCCATAAGTCCTACACAGACTCCGAACACTGCAAATATCTTGGCAAGCCATTTAAATTTGGAACCCATACCCTTCTCTATGTAATAGAAAGGTCCACCGATAATGTGTCCGTCTTCTGTAACCTGTCTGTATTTTACGGAAAGAAGGCATTCCGAATACTTGGTAGCCATTCCGACAAGTGCGGCTAACCACATCCAGAACAATGCTCCCGGACCTCCGGCAACAACTGCTGTCGCAACGCCTACGATATTTCCTGTTCCTATTGTAGCGGAAAGTGCCGTACAAAGTGCCGCAAAACTTGTCACTTCTCCATGCTGTCCGCTCTTTTCATTGGCAAACATTTTCTTAAAAGCATGAGGAAGCTTACGAAACTGCACACCCTTAAGCCTTACTGTAAGAAAAAGACCCGAAAGAAGGATTAGTGCTATAAGCGGTATTCCCCATACAAAGCTGTCGATTTTCCCAAGCACTTTATTAATAGTATCTAACATCTGGTATCTCCTTTTTTCATAAAATTACTATAGATATTACTTTACCGTGTTAAAGACATACAGTCAAGAATTATTTATCCGTACTTCCATTCTTCACTCTCAAGCTGCGTATCAGTCTGGAGATGGATTCCTGTATAACGGACTCATTATCAACATCAAGTGATGCCGTGGCTTCATCCATAAGCCTGAAAAACATACTCCTCTGCTGCTGTCACAAAAATTAGTATCATATCCTCATTGTCCTGACGAAGCACCTTTGCCGTTTCCATCCCATCCATTCCCGGCATCTGAATATCCAGAAAAAGAATATCCGGCTTACTGCCACTTGCAATCAGTTCATCATCACAGATAGCAATTCGCATATTGTCACTTCCTTGCTTACATATATTTATAGCTATTATATCGGATAAGTTCATGCAATATCTATCTGGAATGTTGTGAATTGACCTTTTTTTGTTGTGAAATAAAATACTACTAAAAAATACAATACAAGGAATCAGATTGAAGATTATATTGCTTCTTTTGAAAAAAACTGTGAACAGAATATTCCTGCCACAGCTTTTCTCTGGGGATATGATTCTATGGGACGTCCTGTTGACACCCTTAAAAACCATGAGGATTTATTTACGCTTGAGTTATGTCTGATGATTACCAGTCCGCACCTGGACACATTGTAAAAAATACATAGTTCCCTTTAACCTTGATTACAGGTTCATTGGCTTCTGTACAGATGTTCCAGCGTGGGTTTGCCGTCTTTTTCAGCTGTGCTGCAAGGGCTTCTGCATCATCAGTTTCAAAAATATATGAAACGTAGGGAATTGAACCAATAGCAGGTGCAATTCCATATCCATTTTTAAAACCTTTGATGTCCTCATCAAATCCCGTCAAAAAACCTTCTTTGACTTTATTTACCTCACAATCATATCCACCAACCGGAGCGATTAATTTTGCTATTTCTTCAATGTCTGTTCCTTTATCAATCCCTTCTTCAAAAATAGATACAATCTTTTTTTCAATTTCTGCTGAATCCATTTTGTCAGAACCTGAATTATTACCTTCTGATTCAGTTGTAGGCTTATCTGTAGTATCTGTTACTGATTCCTTTGTATTATCAGTTGTTGTACCACCGTTGCCGTCAGGCTTTGAACATCCAAACAGTCCAACTGCCATTGTTAAAATAATAATACCTATAAATAATTTTTTCATAATTTTCTCTCCTTAACTTTTTTAATTAATTTTACTGTGAGTTTTTTTATAAGATATAAAATATATGCTGCCACTATGAGGCATACCGCAGTAATCAGAAATGTAATAAGTTTTTGTCCGGTTGCTTTATAAATCCTGGTTTCAAGTTTAAAACCGAAAATCATCTGCAGGCCGTATAGTTCCAACGTAAGCCTGCCTATAAACTGCATCGGAAGATTTCTGATTGATACGTGTGATGAAATATAATCCCAGAGTAATATCAGCGATATCACAAAAGGAATTGCAATAATATAATACATTTCAAAGAAAGGGTTATTCAGTCTTTCAATACTGCCATATCTGTAAATCAGACAAGAACCTGCAATTAATCCTGCAATTATTACAGGAAGCCCAGATTTTTTTAACAAAAGTTTTCTGATTTCTTCATAATATATACCGATAAAAATTATTGGCAGTCTGTTTATCAGTACAAAAACAGCTCTGTTTCCAAGGACATCCTTACATAACACACCAAGTAGCAGCCAGCCAAGCAGCATCCCGAAAAACGCCTTTAAACCAAAACGGTTTTTTAATTTTATCAAAAATGGTGCTATCAGATATATAAGCATTATGGCAACAAAAAACCATAAAAATGAACCACCTCCTCTTTTGAAAAATTCAATGCCTGCAATCACCTTGAAAAATCTCGGATATTTCCATTTCTCGTAAAAGTTTGCCACAACAGCAAACAATACAAATGGAATATATATTGACAACAGCCTGTTGCCCACAAACTTCCAATATTCAATTCTGTCTCTCTGTGCCAATGAATACGCTGACACAAAGAAGAAAATATCCACGCCTATATATGCTGCCCGGTATATTACTAACTCTGCTTTTAATCCTGAAAAAGGGATATAAAAGTGGAAAATCATAATCAGTAGAGCCGCCAGTCCCATAATTGATTTTTTACATTTCACTTTTTGCTTAATCCTTTCTTATATAAAACTGATAATGTCCATCCGGAAAGGCCACAATACATATCTCATCATCCATATTATACTCATTATAGTAATAAACCTTACATATTACATTTTTTTTACCTGCCTTGACAGTTATTGACCCCATTTCATCACCAAGGTCGCTTTCATCCGGTTGTTTCATCTGAACCGATATCACTGTACTAGCATCATCAACAAGTTTATATTCTGAACACTGTTGTACCACGGGAGTGCAATATATTTTATCGTTCAATGAAAATTCTATAAGCGAATATGATACTTGTGGCTGCTGTTGCTTTCTTACTTTATTTCCAATTATAAAGCTCATGCCTGTTATTAATATCAGACTCGCTGCTGTTACAATCCACTTAATGACATTAGATGGTTTACGGACTGGTTTTCCCGCCGCTTTAATCATATCCACGTCAATATCATTCATAGCTTTTAAAAAATCATATGAATTCATATATAATAGCCCTCCTTCTTAAGATATTGTCTTAACCCGTTTCTGACACGGAAAAGAATTGTTTTAATTTTGGCCTTCACTGATGCCATATCTGTCTGCAATCTCGGCCACAGAATCCATATACCAGTACCGCCTTATAAAAACATTTCTTTTTTCTTTGTGAAGTGTTCTAAGAAAAGAATTTATATAATTTTTTAGTTCTTCGCTTTCTGCATTTGCCGTTGCATCGTCGTTGCCTGCAATTATCTCTGAAAGTTCGCCTGTCAGTTCCACAATTGTAGCACTTCTTTTCAACCTGTTTGATTCTCTATACCGGTCCAGTGCAAGATTTCTGGTTATTTTTGCCAGAAAAGTAAAAAAATAGCCTCGTGGTTCGTGAGGAGGTATTGAATTCCATGCGCGCAAATAAGTATCATTCTCACATTCCTCAGCAATATCCAGGTCATCGCAGATACGATTGGCAATAGCAACAAGCTGCTTTCCATACTTATCTGCCGTATAAGAAATTGCACTTTCATCTCTTACAATATAACGGTCTATAATTATTTCATCTTCTATGGGAAGCATCTCCTTTCTTATCCCTTCACTTATTAATACGACATATATTATAAGCAGGTTTCATTTTTTTAAAAAAGACATATGCCCGGATAGCATATGCCTTTCCATATATAAGTCCTATTACAATCTTATGATCATCCACATCAAGTCTTTCCAGAGTGAATAGTATCTCTGTAACTGTTCTACAACATTTTTATTGTCATACATTTTGACTGCCACCTTATATCATCCAGACCGGTATGATATAATTATCCCTATCAATTGCACCAAGTACAGGCTTCATGCAAATAACCGCTCCTTTAGAGCGTGGTGTTGATGCCCTGTCAAGCAGCCCGAATACCTTTATCAATTCTGTTCCCGGATTTGATGTTTTCTTAATCTCAATTGGATTTAATATTCCATCATGTTCCAATACAACATCAATTTCTTTGGCATCCTTGTCACGGTAATAATACATGTATGGTTCCTTTCCGCAATTAAGATAAGTTTTCCTAATTTCCGCAACCACGTAATTTTCTAAAATTGCACCATTCATAGCCCCACATTCTAATGTTTCAGCACTACTCCACTTTGTCAGATAACACACCAATCCCGTATCATAAAAATACAACTTTGGAGTTTTTACAAGCCGCTTTAGCAGATTGTTGGAATAAGGATGAAGATAAAAAATAATCCCCAATGTTTCCAAAATCCCAAGCCAATTCTTTGCCTGTGTCTGATTAATATCCGCGTCTCTTGCGATTTCAGCCACATTAACCATTTGACCACACCTTGCAGCCACCGCAGTAATAAATTGAAGAAATCTAAGTGAATCAATAGCATCCGACAAGTCTTTAACATCACGTTCAATATAAGTAGACAAATAACTGCTATAAAAAATCTGGCTGTTACTGTTTACACCGCTTACAATTGCAGGCATGGACCCCTTATAAATACGCTCGAAAATGCCTCCGGTATCAATTTCTGTCCTGCCTGCTTTTCTTTCAAGCAATGTTTCCATATCTATGGTAAATGGCTCCATCTCACCACCTGCTATTTCTGCCTGTGACAAAGATGTAAGAGAAAGCACTGCCACTCTGCCCGCCAACGACTCCTGTACTCCTCGCATCAATTTAAATATCTGTGATCCAGTCAACCAAAAAGCTCCCGGTGCATGATTTTTATCTACATTCATTTTAATATAAGCAAATAATTCCGGTGCATACTGAACTTCATCAATCAATACAGGCGGTTTGTGCAATTGCAGGAATAATTCCGGATCAGATTTCGCAAGGGCTCTTTCATTCAAATCATCCAGGCTGACATATCCCCTTTCCGTTCCCTCCATTAACTTCTGCAACATTGTAGTTTTACCCACCTGTCTCGGTCCTGTAACAAGAACCACCGGGTATTCCTTTGTAACCTGATTTACAATATTCTCCAAATTCCTTTTTATATAACTCATATCAGAACCCTCTTTTCGGCTAATTTCTATTTCAAATATATTTTAGCCGAACCATTATCAAAAAGCAAGCGGATTTCGGCTGATTTCTATTTAAAGTATATTTTAGCCGAAGCACACCTGTTTTATTCTATTTCAAAATATTACACTGGCCATATTTAAAAATGCACGAAAATCAAACACTCCAAGCACTGTTGTTTTGGTAAGGTGAAATGTAGAGCGAAAGTCCCGGATTTTCATTTGTACGATGTCCGATCTGTCAGCTTGCTCGAATTTCACGAATTCGTTCTAACTGCTCATCAAAATACTTTTCTGTCAGATAAGTTCCGCGTTTGAGACGCTCATCATCCATAACCCAGCCTTTGATGGTATAGTCCTTTGCAATTTGATTGACCCATTTACGGAACTGCACCGCACGCTCAGAATTGACCTTGAATCCAACAGCAATAATCATCTCCAAGGAATAGTGATTTGTGCTGTAGCTTTTTCCGTCAGCGGCAGTTATTCGAAATTTTCGAATAACTGAATCCTCCTGTAGTTCGCTATCCTTAAATATTTTCTTAATATGATAATTTATAGTGTTAGTGCTGACATCATACAATGTGGCCATCATCTTCTGCGTCAGCCATATATTTTCATCCTCATAGCGCATCTCAATGCTGTCCTGCTGATTGCCGACAGAGGCAACATAAGTCAGATATTCCGCTGCACTGGAACGGATGGTTATTTCATCTTTTTTCTTTTTCAAATAGTATGCCTCCTTCTGCATTATTATATTTTAAGTATCCCATATAACACCGCAACGTTATTTATTGCGTACCAGTTTCACTACGCATTCGCAATGCTTTGTCATCGGGAACAGATCTACCCCTGTCATGCGTTCCACAACATATCCCTTGCGCGTCAGATACTTCAGGTCGCGGGCAAGAGTATCGGGGCCGCACGAGATATAGACGATGCGGCTCGGTGCAAGGCGGGTGAGGCAGCTTAAGAAACGTGTGTCGCTGCCGGTACGCGGCGGATCCATGAATACGACGTCGGCGCGTTCGCGGCGGGCGGCAAGCTCCGTCATAAAATCGCCTGCGTCGGCGCAGGTGAAACGTATGTTGTCGAGTTTGTTTAAGGCGGCATTGCCGATGGCGTCTTTTACCGCGGAAGCATTTAGCTCAACGCCGGTGATTCGGCAGCTGCGGCCTGCTTTGCGGGCATTCATTGCCGCGGTGATGCCGATCGTTCCGATACCGCAGTAAGCATCTATGACCGTGTCCCCATCCTTAAGATTCGCAAATTCCATGGCTTTGTTGTAAAGAATCTCCGTCTGGGCGGAATTGACCTGATAAAAAGACTTGGATGAAATGCAAAATCTGCAGCCGCAAAGTTCATCCTCAATATAACCCCTGCCAAAAATTACATCTTCGCGGTCACCGAGTACCATTGAAGTCCTGCGGTTGTTAATGTTCATCACTATCGTGGTAATTTCAGGATGTGCCTCCCTTAAAGCCTTGATGAAATTATTTTTGGACGGAAACATTGTGCTTGAAAGCACAAGTGTGACCATAACCTGACCGGTGACATGCGCCGTGCGGACAAGAATATGACGGAACAGACCGGTTTTGCGGTCTTCATCATAGACTGTGAGACGGAAAGATTTGATTAAGTCCGTGACAGTCGCAATGATCGCCTGCGCAGTTTCATTCTCTATGAGACAGTTTTTAACCGGAATCACATTATGGGTTCCGGCCTCATAGATTCCGCTTGAGATATTTCCCTTGCGGTCCGATGTAAAAACAGCATGCACCTTGTTACGGTAATGGAGCGGCTTTGACATACCAAGCACGGCATCCACCCTGCCGTAAGGTGCAAGGAGGCGGGACAGGTATTGTTTTTTCTTCGCAAGCTGCTTCTCATAATCAAAGGCAAGCATATCGCAGCCGCCACAGCGTGAATCATATTGACATGTATATTTCATTACAATCAAACTCCTTCGTAAGAATCAAAATCAGGAATAAAGCTGTCTTTGGCGACATCGCCCTCCTGGATAAAAGCATTGGTTACGCCGAGGTCTATCGCGTAATCGACAACCTCATCATAATCTTTGCGGCGCACCCTGCGGCCAAGTTCGGGATAATTCTGGCGGAGTCTGCCGCCATCGGTAAAATCAGGCATCGGGGTGTACTGGCTCATTATGCTCATATAAATATCGTCACCGTATGTATCATAAAGATAACGTATCACATTCTTGGAATCCTGCTTGCCTGCAGGAAGTACAAGATGTCTTACTATCATTCCGCGTACCATCATGTCCCCGTCAAAAACAGGAGTGCCGGTCTGTCTGAACATCTCGGCGAGAGCTTTCATGGCTGTTTCGGGGTAGTCCGCTGCTTTGCTGTAACGCAATGCCCGTTCGGATGACATATATTTCATATCGGGAAGATACACATCCACAAGGCCATCTAGCATCTTAAGCGATTCGACCTTCTCATAGCCGCCGCAGTTATATACAACCGGAATTGTAAGACCCATATCACGCGCCTTAGCAAGCGCACAAGCGATATGCAATACATAGTGTGACGGTGTGACAAGATTTATGTTGTGCGCGCCGCGTTCCATAAGCTCCAGACAGATTTCGGCAAGGCGGTCAATGCCTATCTTACGCCCATGCATATTAAGGGCAATCTCGCGGTTCTGGCAGTAAATGCAGCCAAGCACACAGCCGGAGAAAAATATCGTCCCAGAGCCTTTGGTTCCCGATATACACGGTTCCTCCCACTGATGCAATGCGGCGCGTGACACATAAATTCCGTCATCACAGCCGCATAAACCGCGCATGCCGGATGCACGGTCTGCATGACATTCACGTGGACATAGCGTACAGTCGTGCAGATTATATTCAACACCCATGCTATTCTCTCACTTTCTTAATGTCATCAAGAATCTCTCGCTGCCTGTCATCGGCAAGAAGCCTTGAAGCATAATAAGTGTATTTCGGGCAGCCTTCTTCATTGATAAAACCTACCGCATAACAGCTTAACGATAATTCGGTCACAAACATCACAAGTTCCTGTGACTCACCAAATGTCTTTATTATGAAATCAAAAGCATTGTCAAGTTTGGCCGCTGCGTCATCAAGCACCTCTTCACGGTGCGCACTGACACTTGCAAAGTCATTGCGGATTCCGGCAAAAGCCTCATCAGTGGCCGGATTATTCTCGGTTCCGACACCGTACTTAAGTGCTGCCTCATTGACGTATTTTATTGCGCCCCTTATTGCATGCAGTTCATTTCCTGCGACCAGGTTGGAAGCAAGTTCCCTCTCAAGACGCTCTGCGGCTGCGCGGGTAACCTTGTCCGCATCATTTCTTATATTGTCCGAACTTTTTTCATATATCTGCATGGTTTCTTTTATCATATCATATATCTTGCTGACATACCGGTTCTGGAAATCAGCTTCCGTAAAAACAGTGTTAAGACCTCCGATAAGATGCGAGATAATGCTATATTTTTCATCAAACGGCGCAGTTCTCACTTTATCGCACAGCTCATCGTCGTATTTTCCGAGAAGAATATCACTGATGTGATAATCCTTGCGGTATCTGTTGTACAGGTCATAATAATTGGCAAAGTCCATGGCGATGTCGGGATGCTGCAGATACTCCATTATAAATTCCACATCGACCTTGTAACCGAGACGTTCGTATGCTTTTATCATCTCGGACAAATCCTCCCAGCCCCTGGCCGTAACGAAAATCTTGCCGTCAACCGTTGTCCTCACATCATAGAAATTCTCGCGTTTGAGTTCAAGATACGACATGATCGCACTGTGGATTCCGCTCTGGTATGCGTATTCTTTCCAGACATCATAATCCGCCTCCACATCTATGCGCTTAACACGATCAAGCGTTACTATGTCGAAATCGCGGACGGATTTGTTATATTCCGGCGGGTTGCCGGCTGCTACGATAATCCATCCCTCAGGAACACTGTGATTTCCGAAGCGCTTGCACTGCAGAAACTGAAGCATCGTCGGCGCAAGCGTCTCCGATACACAGTTGATCTCATCGATAAAAAGAATGCCTTCCTCAAGGCCGGTCTGGTTGATTTTATCGTAGACCGAAGCAATAATTTCACTCAAAGTGTATTCAGTGACCGAATAAGGAACTTTCTGATAATATACCTTCTCTATATATGGGAGGCCTACGGCACTCTGTCTCGTATGATGAGTGATAGTATATGACACCAATGCAATATGGCACTCCCTCGCCACCTGCTCCATTATCGCCGTTTTACCTATACCCGGAGGACCCATCATAAGGATCGGCCTCTGTCTGACTGCCGGTATCGCATATTCGCCCTGTGCGTTGCGCTCAAGATAAGCCTTAACGCTCTTTTTTATTTCTTCCTTTGCTCGCTTAATGTTCATAATCTGCTCCTATATCTCTAATTTGATTGCCCATGCCGGCACGCCCGAATCCACATAATCTTCCTTCAGGAAAATAAAAGCTGTCTCGTATGGCGGTTTTTTCTTCGGGTATTCTCCCCTGCCGTCCGTAAAATATATAAGCCCTTTAAGGCTTGTAAAAGCGCCTTTTTCTATCAGGTCGTTCACATATTCAAATGCCGGTCTGAAGTCGGTGCCGCCGCGTCCCGCTATCGTAAGATGATTGATATAATCCTTCATCTGCTTATCATCCGTTATCAGATCATCCTTCCGGACTTTCATGTCACACTGTATGATTCTTATATTCACCTTCTTAAAGAAGCTCTCCGACTCGAAAAGTATCGTGCAGGTCTCATTTAAGAAATCCTTCACCTGTTCCTCGGAGCATGAAAAAGAAGTATCGATTACAATGACAAAATCCTGGATTCTGCGAACCTCGCGCTGCTCCACCGGTTCGATAAGCGGCATGTTGCCGTAATGACTCAGACCGTAAGTATAGAAATTATAATCAAACTCGTCCGGGTCTATGTGCATTTCCTCGCGGTACACGGCAAATTTCCTTAAGAAATCCCTGTAATCGTAACGCTTGCGGTTCTCTATCTGAATACTGTCGTACAGATTCTTGTCGTCATGCCCGATTCCTTTTTCGATGGTCTCCATCGATGTCTGCATCTTCCGGCTGATGTCATCCCACTTCTGCTCATTCTTCATATTGGACCTGGAATTCTTATCCTCACGGTACCAATAGGTGTGGTCATCCACCAGAAATTCATTCTCCCACGCCTTGAGTGTGTCCTCATCCATGGGGTTATTTTCAAGGTATTTATATATTAAATCGGCATTTAATATTGATGTATATTCAGAAATCTTACGGTAACACAAATCCCTCACCGCCGGTATGCGCATACGCACACAGCCATACGGCAGCCCGTCGATAACATGCTCCACGGCAATGTCGCAGGCAAGATTCCACAATCTCACCTTGCGGTTACTTATTCTGAATATATGTCTGTAAATGCAGTGCAGTGTCATATGCAGGTAAAGCCTGTCCGCATACCCGCGCCCCGCTTCATAACGGTCCATGACATAATCCGGACAGTAATATATTACATTCCCATCCATTCCGGCCATCTGCCTACCTTCATCCGGCTTGTAAGCAAAAGCACACAGCGCGATGTCCATAAAACGCATTGCAAGGTAAAGATTGCCCCTTGCCGAATCAAGTATTCTCGCGCCGATATTTATTTTCTGTGTATAGTTATCATCCATATCCGTCTCACAATTCAAAATGTTTTCTCATTCTTGTAAAATGAGTGTTAATATATGCCGTAATTATTCCCGCCGCGCGCGGATTAGAGCACTCCGCGGCATATTCCGACGCCGCCCCTGCCGAAGCCTCATCAAAAAGGGCATTGTCACACATGTATTTCAGTGCATCCGCATTATCATCATCAATCAGTATGCGTGCCGCACTCTTAGCATTATCCCAGAGAAAATCCTTATACCGCTCCTTAGCCGATGCGTACAGGCGGTACGGATACATAAGCCTTCCGATACTGTTATAGAGTGCCGCTTCAAAGCGGTCCTCACGCACCGAGCGTTCAAACAGCTTGTCAAAATCCCTGTAATCCAAGGTTCCGACCTGCATGCACTGGCGGTACGCACCACCGGTTCCATAGCTTACAGCCTGAAAAATCCTCGCCGGTGTGTTCTCGACATAATCATCCTCAAACGTCGGGAAAATAAGCCTGCTGCGTTCTCCATTATCATATATAATATCCAGCTGTAATTCCTGTATATTGTCACTCATCAGGTTCCTTATGCAGCCCTCGCGTCCCTGATGGCAGTACATTGTAATATATCTCAGATTATAACAGTTCTTGAAAGCCCCGTCCTCAAGCTCCCGTATCCCATCATGCAGCTCCACATGTTCAAGATTCTTGCAGTTATAGAACGAATGCGCTCCTATGTCCACGATTGACTTCGGCAGGATAACATCCGTGAGCTCAAGTCTCTCGCTGAAAGCGTAGCGGCCGATTCCCGTAACCGGCTTTTCATCTATATTATCAGGAATCTCTATAACACCGGCATTCC
>FR889246.1:89185-100409 GCA_000431815.1 Butyrivibrio sp. CAG:318
TACCTGTGATCATTATTCCGTTATCTGTGTCCGTGTATTCAAATTTCTCATCCATACGCTTAATTATACCGTATTTAACGCAAAAAGAAAGACCCAAAAAGGTCTTTCTTAATTGCTTTATTATTTGATTTCCTTATAGCGGTTTCTCGCTGCAAGTCTCGCCATTGCACGGGCAATATTGGCCTTGGTCATACGATATTCCTCTATGCTCTGCTTCTGACGCATTGCCTCTTTGGCACGGTCAAGAGCTTCCTGTGCACGTTTGACATCGATTTCGTCCGGTTTTTCCACAAAATCCACAATTACATGCACACGGTTGTATGCTATCTGCACATGTCCGATTCCGGCAACCGCATCAATCCAGTTACCGTCCTCCGTCTGGATTCTCAAAAGGCCTTCAACGAGGGCTATTACCGAACTCTCATGATGTGCCATGATGCCTATAAGTCCGTCCGCTGCCGTCACGATTATCTGGCGGCACGGGCCGGTATAGAATGTCTTGTCAACCGCTATGACGTCAAGTTCAAAAGTATCCATACGCATTACTCCATCTGTTTTGCTTTTTCAATGACATCCTCAACCGTTCCGACATTGAAAAATGCTGCCTCAGGATATTCGTCCATCTCGCCGTTAATAATAGCCTTGAATCCGCGGATTGTCTCCTTAAGCGGAACATACTTGCCCGGAACGCCGGTAAAGTTCTCAGCTACATGGAATGGCTGTGAAAGGAATTTCTGTACCTTTCTCGCACGGTAAACCGTCGTCTTATCCTCATCGGAAAGTTCTTCCATACCGAGGATTGCGATGATATCCTGCAGTTCCGAATATTTCTGGAGGATTTCCTGTACGGCACGCGCCGTATTGTAATGTTCCTCGCCGACGATATCAGCCTCAAGAATACGTGATGATGACTCAAGCGGGTCAACTGCAGGGTAGATACCCTGTTCTACGATTTTTCTTGAAAGAACCGTTGTCGCATCAAGGTGTGCAAATGTTGTCGCAGGAGCCGGGTCAGTAAGGTCATCGGCCGGTACATATACGGCCTGTACACTGGTTACGGATCCTTCTTTGGTGGATGCGATACGTTCCTGAAGTTCACCGACCTCTGTTGCAAGTGTCGGCTGGTAACCTACGGCCGAAGGCATACGTCCGAGAAGCGCGGACACCTCTGAACCTGCCTGTACGAAACGGAATATGTTATCTATAAAAAGAAGCACATTCTGATGTTTCACATCCCTGAAATATTCAGCCATTGTAAGACCTGTCTCCGCAACACGCATACGTGCTCCAGGCGGCTCGTTCATCTGTCCGAACACTAACGCTGTCTTATCGATAACGCCGGATTCTTTCATCTCTGTCCAGAGGTCATTACCCTCTCTTGAACGCTCGCCGACACCGGTGAATATCGAATATCCGCCGTGCTCCGTGGCTACGTTGGTTATAAGTTCCTGTATAAGTACGGTCTTACCTACTCCGGCACCGCCGAAAAGACCGATTTTACCGCCCTTGGCATATGGTGCAAGTAGGTCAATTACTTTAATTCCCGTTTCAAGGATTTCAACTGCCGGGCTCTGGTCTTCAAAAGCCGGCGGTTCTCTGTGGATACTCCATTTCTCCACATTATCAAGGCTTTCACCTGAATCAAGTGTCTGTCCGGTTACGTTGAACAATCTTCCGAGTGTTTTCTCGCCGACCGGAACCTTGATTCCGCTTCCCGTAGCGATAACTTCCATATCTCTGTGAAGTCCGTCACTCGATGACAGCATAATGCATCGAACTGTATTATTGCCAATATGCTGTGCGACTTCCATAACACATTTTTTGCCGTTATTGTCTACTTCAAGCGCGTCCTTGATGTAGGGAAGATTGCCGTCTTCAAATTCTACATCCACTACCGGTCCGAGGACCTGTACAATTCTTCCTTTATTATCCATTTGATTTCTTCCTTTTCTGCGCCTTCGCGCCCGCAATTACTTCGGTTATCTCCTGCGTAATCGAGGCCTGCCGCACTCTGTTATATTCAATCGATAGTTCCTTAAGCATATCCGTTGCGTTGCCCGTAGCTGCGTCCATGGCCATCATACGGTCGTTCTGTTCGCATGCATAAGCCTCAACCAATGCTCCGAAAATAAAACCTGTAACATAATTCGGTACAATCGAATTAATTACCGCTTCCGGTGAAGGGACATAACTTGTCGTATCTGATATCATAAGTCCTTCGGTAATATTATTACCAAAATCCGCTTTTGACAGAGGAAGAAGCTTTATCATCGTGGCTTCACTCTCCGTTCCCTTAAGGCTCTTCGTGTAATAAAGATAGACTTCGTCGAGTCTGCCCTCGTTATATCTGTTAAGGATTTCCTCGGTAATTACCCTGGCTCTGTGAATCGAAGGATTCTGCGCCGTGTACTGGAAATGGTGATGAATCCTGTATCCTTTTTTTTCAAAATAATTACGTCCTACCTGTCCTACCATAAAAAGCTCGGCATTCGGATTCTCCTCAAGATCGTGCGAAACCATTTTGATAATATTCTGGTTATACGCTCCGGCAAGTCCCTTATCAGCCGTTACTACTATGTAGCCGATTCGTTTCTTATCCTCCGGTGTAGCAGTTCCGAAGTAGATGCTCTCCACATCTGGAACATGCCTCAGGATTCGGTTGAGCGAATTCTGGATGGCATAGAAATGGTTCGTCGTGGCTTCAAGTTCCCTCTTTGCCTTCTTAAGCTTGGAGGATGATATCATATACATGGCATTGGTTATCTTCATCGTATCGCGGATACTCTTCATTCTGGTTTGAATTTCTTTAGTGTTTGCCATAATTCACACCTTTCTTCCCAAAATGCGGCTTACGCCTGATCCAGATATGAATCACGCATTTTGCCGACTGTCTCTACGATATGAGCGGCAATCTCATCTGTGAGAACTTTTTCGTCCTCTATCTCGCGGATTAACTCGCTGTCATTTTCTTTAACATAATCAAGCATTTCCATCTGGAATTTCTTAATTTCGGCTTTCGGTATTCCCATAAAAAGCTTATTGTTGGCTGCGCAGAGAGTGATTACCTGCTCTGCCATCGAAAGAGGTCTTCCGAGCGGCTGCTTTAAGATTTCCATAAGTCCGTTACCGTATTCAAGCTGTTTCTTGGTGTTTTCATCAATATCCGAGCTGAACTGTGTAAACACTTCCATCTCCCTGTACTGTGCAAGGTCGATACGGATACTTCCGGCTGCTTTCTTCATTGCCTTGGTCTGTGCGGCACCACCTACACGGGATACCGAAAGTCCTACGTTGACCGCAGGTCTCTGGCCCTCGAAGAAGAGTGAGCTTTCAAGGAAAATCTGACCGTCCGTGATGGAAATGACATTGGTCGGAATGTATGCCGACAAATCTCCGGCCTGCGTCTCAATGATCGGGAGTGCCGTTATTGAACCGCCGCCGGCTTCCGGTGTAAGTCTTGCCGAACGCTCAAGCAATCTTGAGTGAAGGTAGAATACATCTCCCGGATAAGCCTCACGTCCCGGAGAACGTTCAAGCAGAAGTGACAATGCCCTGTATGCAACCGCATGTTTGGATAAGTCATCATATACGATAAGTACATCCTTGCCCTTATACATAAAGTACTCGGCAAGCGATGTTCCGGCATATGGTGCTATATACTGCAATGATGCAGGGTCGCTGGCTGTTGCCGACACAATTATACTATATGATAAAGCATCATGCTTCTCAAGTGTTCTTACAAGCTGTGCGATTGTAGATGCTTTCTGTCCGATTGCAACATAGATACAGATAACATCCTTGCCCTTCTGGTTAAGGATTGCATCGGTTGCAATACTTGTTTTACCGGTCTGGCGGTCACCGATTATAAGCTCACGCTGTCCGCGTCCGATAGGGAACATTGAATCGATTGCAAGAATACCGGTCTCCATAGGTACCGATACCGACTTACGGTCTACAATGCTCGGTGCATCATTCTCAATAGGTCTGTAATCCTCGCTGGCAATCTCGCCCTTACCGTCTATCGGCTCGCCGAGTGCATTGATTACTCTTCCTAAGAATCCGTCACCGACAGGGATACCTGCACGCTTACCGCTTCTTATAACACGGCTTCCTTCTTTCAGTCCGGTCTCACGTCCAAAAAGAATACATCCTATCTCATCTCTTCTGATATCCTGTACCATGCCCTTGACGCCAGTGTCAAAAATTACAATCTCACCGTACATTGCATGGTCGATACCCTTGATGTTGACAATTCCGTCGCCAATCCATGTAACATTACCGACTTCTCTTTTGCTCTTATCAAAAGCAGATTCATCGATTTCTGTCTTAAGAATGGTAATAATCTCATCCATGCTTGATACAGCAGCGACGTTTTCTTTCATCTTATTCTCAATCTGCTGAAGTCTTCCACGCATACTCCAGTCATACTCTTCATGACCGGCACGTATTACGAAACCTCCGAGCAGGTTCTTATCTTCCTTAAGGCTTACGTCAAGCTCATCAGCGTGGCACTTGTCCTTAATAAATTCCTTGATTTTGAAAAGCTGCTCATCCGTAGGCGGAACAACATACGATATGTCAACCTTAAGGCTTGGCACCTTCTCAACCTTGCGCACTTCATCATGGTATGCTTCCACAATCTGAGGAAACAGTTCAAAAGCATGATGGTCGCACAACAATTCAAGAAAATCTCTTATTCCGGTCGGGAAAAGCATTTCTATCATGTGGTGTTTCTTCTCAAGGTCAATTGTAGGATCTTCAAAATCAATTGAAATCTGAGGCAGTTCTGCCAATAATTCGGTTGTCTGCTTTACATCTTCATTCGATACAGACAGCCTCTTCATTTCCTTTGCATAATCAATTACTGTCTGTGTCATTTCGTTTCACCCATTTCTGCGATAAAATCATCATAAAGCCTGCTGCTGTCACCGGCCTGAACCTGTGAACCAACTACCTTGGTAGCTGCGGCAACAACGAGTTCCTGAATTTCTGACTGCATATTGCGCATAGTCTTCTGTTTCTCTTCCTCGATTGTCTCCTGGGCTTTCTGTATTTTATTATTAACTTCCTCGTCTGCTGACTTCACAATACGGTCATATTCGCCTCTTGCCTTCTCCTTGGCTTCGGTGATAAGTCTTGCTGACTCATCCTTGGCTCCGGCAAGTGATGCCTCATATTCCGTTTTCAGATTCTCTGCCTCTTTCCTGACAGCGTCCGCATCATCAAACTGTTTGCGGATAGCTTCTTCACGCTTTGCAATGATGTTGTTGACCGGCTTGAACAGGAAAATTCTCATCAATACAAAAAGAACTATGAGGTTAATTATTGTGAAGACCAGATTAATATCTAATCTAAGCATATTTCTTTCCTGCCTTCCCGATTATTTCAAGAACATAATTATAAGAATAGCGATAACGAAACCGTAAATAGCGGTTGCCTCTGCAAGTGCACAACCAAGGATCAAAAGCTTGGAAATCTTACTTTCAGCCTCCGGCTGTCTTGCAACTGCGTCTGATGCGTGTCCTGTAGCGATACCGATACCGATACCTGCACCGATACCTGTTAAAACTGCGATACCTGCTCCGATAGCAATTATTGTGTTCATGTTATTTTCTCCTTCTATCAATCAAAAATATAGCGCCATCCCTTATTCGACGGCTTCCTTAATAAACAGTGACGTAAGAAATACAAATACATACGCCTGAATCAGTCCGTCAAAAATATCAAAATACAAACTGAACGGTACCGGCAGTACAACCGGAATCAACATTTTAAGAAGTTCCATAATAACGAACGCTCCCAAAACATTACCGAAAAGTCGCATACAAAGTGACAACGGTCTGATTAAAATTTCCAAAACATTCAATGGTGCCACAATGGCAACCGGCTGAGCGAAGCTTTTAGCCCAACGCTTAACGCCTTTAGCATGTATTCCGGAATACTCGATAAGGACTATACTCATAGCAGCCAGCGCAGCTGTTACGTTCATATCCTTTGTTGGAGGTTTCATTCCGAACAGACCTATGATATTGGATATACCTATGTAAATAATTACCGTAACAAGATACGGCACGTATCTTGTACCTTTCTCTCCGATAAATCCCTTTACCATGTTCTGAAGGCCTGTAACAATGCTTTCGATGATGACCTGTCTTTTACCCGGATTCTGAATCCTTAATTTTCTGGTCATGACTATTGCGAAAATCACCATGACTGCCATTATTATCCAGGTAACGACAACTGACTCAGCAACCTCGATTCCGCCAAATACCGGAATTGTAAATGCAGTATCACAATTCAGTTCTTTCAGCAGATCGCTTGCGATGTCTTCCATCTTCCACTCATCTCCTTTCCTTCACTACCACATATCTCCATTCAAAAATGTAATAGTTACTTCTCTCAGTATCACTATAATACTTGTCGGTATGATGATACTTCTATTCGCACCGACTGGCAAGTAAAAAAATAACACATTTTTCAATGAAAAACGTGTTATTTTAGGGCATTTTGCACAAATGTGTCTTTTATTGTGGCGATATTTGATAATTTATTATATATAATGATACTTTTTTCTGCCATATATAATAAGAATTGGTACTACCAATACAAAAGTTAGTGCTTCCGCCACCGGAATTGCCATCCACATTCCGTAAATTCCCCATATTTCGGGCAATACCATAATGGATACAACTATAAATACCAGCGTTCTCAATATGGAAATAAGTGCTGATATCATTCCGTTACCAAATGCCGAGAACATTGACGATGCAAAAATATTGATTCCGGCGAATGCAAAGTTCCATATAAAAATCATATACCCATCATATGTTATTTGGAATATGCGGCTTCCCTCCGGCGAAAAAATTCCTATAAGAATATCCGCTCCGAAGTAGGACAGCAGCATCATTGCAGCTGTTCCGGCAATAATTACAATCATACAGTACCTGAATAATTTTCTGATATAGCTCCAGTCTTCCCTGCCATAATTATAACTTATTACAGGCGCGGTTCCGGTTGAAAATCCGAGGTACACCGCTGTAAAGAAATACTGCATATATAATATGATGGTTATGGCGGCAACGCCGTCATCCCCCACAAGCCTCAGCACTGTAAGATTAAACAGAAATGTTGTTACGGATGATGACAGATTTGATATCATTTCGGATGAGCCGTTGCCCGTAACACGAAGCAGCATTCTTCCTTCCCACTTTGGTTTCTTATATGTCAGTCCTTTTTTATTGCTTATGAGGAATATGACCGACAGCAGTGCTCCGACAATACGGCTTATTATCGTTCCGAGAGCCGCACCGTTTATACCCATATCGCATACTACAATAAAAAAGTAGTCTAACACCATATTAAGCACACCGGAAATAATCGTGAGAACAAGTGCAAGCCTCGGATGTCCTGCTGTCACGATAAGTGTATTGTTCATCAGCTGTATCACTGTGAATACTGCCAATGAAAATATAATTCTTCCGTATGATACGCAATACGGCATCAGCTTATCTCCCGCTCCCAGGACCCTTGATATCGGTTCCATGAAAATTCCGAATATGACCGAAAAGAAAATACCTGCCGCTGTTGCAGCCAAAGTAATCAAAGTCAATGCCGACTTGGCGTCATCATTTCTTCCTTCTCCGAGTCTTCTGCCTATGACCGCACTTCCTCCGCTTCCGAACATGACTCCCAGCCCATATATAAAATAATCAAGCGGAACCACTATATTAATAGAAGAAAGTGCATCACTGCCAACAAATCTTGACACAAAAACACCGTCAACCATGGTATACAATGATGACAGCACCAACATAGCAATAGCCGGGAGAGAAAATCTTATCAGTCCCGGCAATGTAAATTTATTTGAAATTCTGTTATTCATTATTCCTCTCCGCCAAATTTACGTCTGACAGCATCTGCCAGATACTGTGCGGTTCCTTCCACACCAAACAGGCTGCTGTCAATCATAATGTCCTTATGTCTCTTATCATCCGGCAGGAATCCCGCATATTGCATATGGTAAGAATCTCTCGCTTCATCGACTGCTCTTATCATGCTTCTGGCTTCGGATTCTTCAAGTTCAAGTTCCTCTATACAATGCCTGAGCCTTGCCTCATATGAAGCATAAATATATATATGTATACTGTCCGGCTCATCACCCAGTATAAAATCAGAGCACCTTCCTACTATAATGCAGCTCTGCTTATCCGCAAACTGCTTTATGATATTCTGCTGTGCCTCGAATATCTTATCCTGCGTGTGGCTTGTTCCTTTTCCGAGAGGAAACATCATTCTCGAAAACGGATTAACCGTCTGCTTCGCTGCTTTTTCTTCCTCATGTTTAATTACCGATGCCGGCATATCAAGTTCCTGTGCTGTCTGATCCACTATATCCCTGTCATAATATTCTATTCCAAGAATCTCCGCCATCCGTCTTGCAATCGGACGTCCAAGGCTTCCGAACTGTCTCGTGATGGTGACCACAAATTTCTTCATAACGCATTCCTTCCTAATAATAATTGTCCTAACAATTTATTATACCATGAATCCGGCAATCACGAAACCACCAATTGCCAATACCGCTGAAATTATAACATACGGCAGCTGTGTCAGCGCATGTTCCATATTATCAACGCCCGCCGACTGTGATGCAAGCAATGTCGCATCCGCATAGAAGCAGGCATGGCTTCCAAATGTTCCTCCTGATATGACCGCTGCCATTATAAGTACCGGATTGGCCCCAAGTGCCGCACCAAGTGGGAATACAATCGGTGTAATAATCGAGCTCATTCCCCAGTCGGAACCTGTTGTAAATGCGAGCAGTGCCCCCAGAACAAATACCGCTGCCGGGAAAATCGATGCAAACAAAAACGGTTCAGCCACTTTGATCATAAAGTCCGTCATTCCCATCTGTCCTGAAATATCTT
Organism: Butyrivibrio sp. CAG:318; assembly: GCA_000431815.1. GTDB lineage: Bacteria > Bacillota > Clostridia > Lachnospirales > Lachnospiraceae > Eshraghiella. The sequence goes on from FR889246.1 coordinate 98,113, forward strand.
TTAATACAAATGTAATCAGAAGTAATGACAGCGTAGGAAGCATGTCTCCGAACCCTCTTATCATACTCGCGAAAAAGCCTTCCACCGAAAGGAGCTTGCGTGGCACAAACATCACAAAACATACCGCAAGTGCAATCACAACAGCCACAAGCACATCATTGCTTATTATCGTCACTGCAACAAGCACAACCATCGGCACAAGGAAATTCCAGATATTTCCGTCCTCTTCATTTTCAAGCTCATCATGATTATATTTTTTACTGGCATCGGAATAAACCTTGCCCGTCTCTTCGACTCTCTTGTACGCTTTTTTCATGGCGCCAAGTTTCGGGAACCAGCCCATTGCGAACAAAAACACTATTATAAGCGTAATTATAGGATAAAAGCAAAATGGTATCGCCTTCACATACGCCTGTATTCCGCTCGCCACACCAAGTGCTTTCACGCTGTCCTGTTCAAAAAACAGGCTCGCATAGAACACGGCCCACGTAGAAAACGGAAGCAGCACACACACCGGCGCGCCGGTTGAATCAAGCATATATGCCAATGTTTCCCTCGGAAGTTTCTGTTTATCGCTTATCCTTTTCATGCATGTTCCAATCGACAGCACGTTCAGGTAATCGTCCACAAAAATAAGTATACCCATGATAAAGGTCGTAATCAGAGTCTTACGTTTCGTATTGCACAATCTGGATATATACTTGGCAAATCCGAAGCTTCCTTTGGAATCCGTAAGCAGCCTTATCAATCCTCCGAAAAGCAGGCACACAAGCATTACCCACACATTGTCCGCAAGCATATTCTGCAATGCATCCGTCCACCCGCTTAAAAATCCTTTGCCAAACGCAAATACCGATGCGAGTATCGAGCCCACTATCATGCATGCAAGACACTGTTTTGTGATAACAGCTCCTATTATGATTATTACCGTTATGATCACAGCCACAAGACCGAGATTTATATCCATATGCCAGTCTCCTTTATTATGTAATAAAAAAGAGACACACTTGCAGAAATCTACTGCAAATGTGCCTCATCGCACTTCTTATTTACTGGAACTTAGAGCCATTATAATACCATATTTGCTCATAGACAAGTATTATTTTTACTCATTTTATACTTGTTTTCAAGTATTCACTATGCTATCATATTTTTATTATCAGATTAATTCCGGAGGTTATTTATATGGAAAAAAACCAGTTCCTTATGATTAATGATATTATATATGATATATATTCATGGGAGAAGCTTTCTGACATCAATGAGACTTTTTTCAAGCGTCTCCAGATGCTTCTTCCATTCAGCTATGGCAGCCTCTTTTTTCACAAGGGAGAGGCTTCCTCTGATATCGAGCTGTCCGACCCGGTATGCTACCCGGCTTATTTTGCCGAGGCTGAACAGGCCTATCTTAAGTCATCCGATGATGACTACCTTCTCTGGATTCTTCATGCCAGGGAGTCTAAGCTCATACGCGAAAGTGACATAATTGATGATGCCGACCGCCTCAACTCCCCGCTGTACCGGGGTTGTTACCACAAATACGACATCTACGACAGCATGCAGCTTACCATTGTACATAATGGCCGTCTTTACGGCGTCTTAAGTCTGTTCCGCACGAAATCGGACGGCACTTTTTCCAATGATGATATGTTCTTCCTGCAATCCCTTGGCATGCATCTCAATCTTGCCATCAGCCGCTTAATTGACAGCTCCGGCACCCACAATTCAACGTCTCTGTCTGTTTCCGACTTTTCAAAAATTTACGGTCTGACTTCTCGTGAAGCCGACATTTTTCAGGCGCTCACTCACTTCATGGAAAACAAGCAGATTGCCGCCACCATGAATATCAGTGAAAACACTTTACAAAAGCACCTGCAGAACCTTTTCCGCAAATTCGGCGTAGGCTCCAAATGGGAGCTAATGAAAAAAATCAATGAGTGACCGTGGCCTGTCGGGGATTTTATGTTGTGGGATTCCGGGTAGCGCTGTGACGCAGGCGGGGGAAAACGGGATATAATTCACGCGGCTCTATCTTTCTCCTGTTTTCGGGTATTTCCGCGAGGTTTCTTTTCCTGTACCCGCGTGGTGACTTTCTGCTCGTGTCAAGTAAGAAACAAAAAAAAATTAATTTTTTTATCAAAGGGGAACCTTTAGCAAGAGAATGGCATCCTACGCATGTGAAAGAAATACTCCAAGGTGAATATTACATTGGAAATATTGTTCATATTACTTTTGTAGGTACCTTCGTTTCATCGTTTACTTTTTATTGGCTAAAATATTGAATTTTCAAGGTTCAG
>FR889247.1 GCA_000431815.1 Butyrivibrio sp. CAG:318
CTGCTCTCCTTCGGCCCTTCCGCGTTCCAGCCCCGCCTGCTCTCCTTCGGCCCGTTCATCCTGCCGTATCATCTCCATCTCACGCTCTTCGTCAAATTCATATATGCTCATCTTCTTGACCTCCGCTTTCTGTTCCAGCAAAAAATCCTTCAAAATGTTATTCTTTATGCAATACTCTATTGCTGCATCGACCGCTTCATCAAGCGGCATATGTTCCATATTGCGGCGCACCGCGCCCACGTATTCCATGTATTCTTTAAGAACCGGACATCTTGATCTGAGTTCTTCATTCATGCCTTCGTTGATGTTCAGCACCGTGACCTTGAGTTCTAACTGCGGATCCTCTTCATGGACCTCAAACGCATCGGACAGCTTGTATTCCACCTGTTCCGGCATCGGCCTGATACCGTTATAGAGTACGATGAAACGCGGCGCCGGTATTTTTATGCAGCGGCTGCTGTAAAGCGTGCGGTTCCGCACATAGCCCTGAAGTATGTCCGATATGTAAAACAAATTCCTAAGCGGCATATTCGGAGTGATTGTCGACTGAAATTCATACAGTGATGTCCTGTATGCTATAATAAATGACAAGTCGTTCTTCATCCCCAGGTAGATGGCGTTCTCAAGCGTGTTAAATTCAATTACGGACGAATCCGTATAATCGGTTCCGTTAAGCGCATTGTATAATTGCAATGCATTCTCAGGTCTGGCAAAAAGCATGCGGCCAACCGTGTCCTTAAAGTTTCTCTGTGCGTTCATTAATCTTCTCCTTCCGGCAGGAAAAGAAAATAAACCTGTGGCATAAATTCCATCCCTGCTCTTAAATTGTATTTTGAATTAAAAGCATGGATTTCAGAAAACCAAAGTTTTCGTAGAATAAATACCGGCAAAAAAGGTATTTACTTGATTAAAGAATCCGGTCCGTGTAAGAAATACGGCCGTTTCAGAATGATTGAAATTTATGCTTTGA
>FR889248.1:0-59200 GCA_000431815.1 Butyrivibrio sp. CAG:318
GGATTCCCTATCTGGTGGTACGTTGCACCGACGATCATCAACACATTCCTTGAATCATATGATTTCGCGGGCAAGAAAATTGTTCTTTTTGCCACATCGGGCGGAAGCGGATTCGGCAATACAGTCAGTGAACTTAAGGCATCTGCACCGGGTGCGGAAATCATTGAGGGCAAGGTTCTGAACGGAATGTCAGCACAGGATATTGCCGCATGGGTAAACACATTATAAAACCGGAGGATATGTTATATGGAGAAAATAATTCAGACCGCGGGCAGAAATGCACTCTCGGAGTTTGCACCGCAGTTCGCTCACTTTAATGATGATGTCCTTTTTGGCGAGAACTGGAACAATCAGGATATTGATGTCAAGACCCGTAGCATTATAACGGTTGTTGCGCTTATGGCTTCGGGAATCACCGATTCATCACTCGTATATCATCTTCAGAATGCGAAAAATCATGGTGTCACGCAGAAGGAAATCGCTGCCGTGATCACACATGTAGCATTTTATACAGGATGGCCTAAGGGCTGGGCGGTATTCAATCTTGCCAAAGAGGTGTGGCAGCCGGGTGAGGGCGATATGCCATACGAAGATGAGGCGATGAGAGCACATGCGAAGTCAATGATATTCCCGATAGGAGAGCCGAACACTGCTTTTGAGAAATATTTTGTGGGAAAAAGTTATCTCGCACCGGTTTCCAAAGAGCAGGTTGGAATTTTTAATGTAACTTTTGAGCCGGGCTGCAGAAATAATTGGCATATCCATCATGCAAAGAGAGGCGGCGGACAGATTCTCGTATGTGTCGGAGGACGCGGATATTATCAGGAAGAGGGTAAGGAAGCCATAGAGATGAAACCGGGCGACTGCATTAACATCCCTGCCGAGGTTAAGCATTGGCACGGCGCCACTCCGACGGAGTGGTTCTCACATCTCGCAGTTGAAGTTCCGGGTGAGGAATGTTCCAACGAGTGGTGTGAACCTGTATCCGACGAAGTATATGGTGTTTTGAAATAGATAGGTCATAGGAGGCTTCTTAATTATTGTGATATAAATCAGTCGAGCGCGATGACGGTATAAGTACAGCTAAGCGTGTCAAGCACTGTGTTATAGTTTTCCTGCTCAAAAGAGTATGTCAGAGAAATGTCATTATTTTTTGCATTATATATTCTGTTATACGTTATCGAATACTGATAAAGCGGTACTTTTGGTTTTGAATTGGGTGCGTAATATTGATAGATGCGTGTGGCGTTTTTGCATGTGGTGTCATCGTACCCATCTTTCATAACGACACATAAATTTCCGTTGTTGTCATTTGAACTTACGCCTATCGAGCCGCTTAAGCATACCATATATGTATGTCCCTTTTTCAAAGTGACCTTGTTCTGGGAGCAGGAGACCAGGTCTTTGCTGTTCAGCTTCTGCGTAAAATACGGTGTGGTTGCGTAATTTTGAAGAAGACGGTGACCCGAGATACTGCAGTCAGCAAAAAAATAGCCTGAACATATACCATCTTTGCCATTCTCACCATTTTGTCCGTCGGCACCGTCAGCGCCTTGAGCTTTTACTCCGGTATCGGAGCCGGCAATCCACCAGTTTCCGTTGTCACCTATAAACGGTGTGTTACCGTCTTTGCCGTCAACACCGTCCCGGCCGTCAACACCGTCTATACCGTCTTTTCCATCCTGACCGTTGATGCCGTCTTTGCCGTCGGCACCGTCATTTCCACGCAGTGTTGACATATCATAGAGGTTAAGCCATATTGAGTCCCCGGCATAGCGCCATTGCAGCATATCGTTATCGGCGCGGAATTCAGGAGTTCTGCCATCGGTACCTGTGCTGCCGGAAGGACCGGTAATGTCGGTGAGTGCCACAAGGTTCTGCCATGCGCCATCATCGTAACGCCATTGGATATATGCATCCGTACTGCGTACTTCCACAGTTCTGCCGTCAATGCCATCTTTGCCGTTGGCACCATCCTTGCCGTCGGTACCATCTTTACCGTTGACACCGTCCTTGCCGTCGGTACCATCTTTGCCATTGACACCGTCCTTGCCGTCGGCACCATCTTTGCCGTTGGCACCATTTATGCCGTCAATGCCATCCTTACCGTTGGTGCCGTTTTTTCCGTCCTGTCCGGCCGGACCGGCAGCTCCTGTAAGTTGTGCAATGTCCACCAGATCGTGCCATTCGGTTTCGTTGTCGTATTTCCACTGAATAGCACTCTGACCACACTGTACGGCTACCCGGCGGGATTCCTTTCCGGTAATATTTTTCTTTACAAGTATGATGCAGATTGCGGATAAAGTAATAGATACAAGCAGCAATGTACTAAGAAGTACAATTACAGGTTTTTTCACGCGAAACACCTCCACATATATTATTTTTTGTAATGTTCTATAAACAGGCTGACGCCTTGTTTTAATACCTCCATCTGTGTTTTCAGATAGTATTCGTCCTCAAACATGGCATAATGTACGCATGCGCGGACGAATATAAATATTAACGGCGTTATGGTTGTGTACGGTATACCTATTTTGGGCTCAAGCAGTTTGGCATACTCGGTGTATCGTTCATTTACGCCTTCAAAAAATTTCTTGCCATGTTCGATATATTTGGGCAGTGTATATACCTGGTACATAAGCCGGTATTTGCTGCCGTGTTTTTTGGCCGTCCAATAAGGCACTTCTTCGATAAAACGCATTACATCTTTCGGATCCGTTGGTGCTTTTTTCATAAAGTCATCTTCGACTTTTGACATACAATATGCTGTGGATTCAATGATAAGTTCGTCAAGATTCTTGAAATATGAATATAAATTTGCTTTGGTGCAGCCGCATGCATCTGCCAGGGCTTTAATTCCTGTGCCTGTAAGTCCGTTTTCTGCGTAACATTCAAAACATTTCTCCATAATTTCATTTTTGCGTTCGATGTGCTGTTGCTCTGTTGTCTTCATGTTGTATCCTCCTATGGTGACTGATCGTTTGTTTATTATTAGTATAACATAGTATTGTAAGAAAAGCAAGGTATGATTGGGAAATTTGATTGTAATCAGAAGGTGAAAGAAGGCGCCCGAAGTTCGGGCCGCTCCCGGTCGCAGGAACCAAAAAGAGAATGTGAATAATTGATATGCGCGTTTGCGTTATATTGGATAATTTCAGGCTTAGTGTAATGTATTCAAGGTCTTTTAATGCTTTAATCGATACCATTTCAAGGCTAAAATCTACCAAATCACACTTTTTTGCATTTTTGGGGGAATTTGGTGCCAATTTGGCAGGTCTCACATTGTAATATGTGAAAATTCATGTATCTTTTAGCATATTTGTTCTCATATATTATCATAAGTGAGTGTCCTATATAGCAATTAATTATCACCAAATTGCAGATTATTGCCAAAGAAGTGTGAAATAATCATATTATACACCACAATATTGCTTTTTCGGTGTCGCATTTTACTACTAAGCGGAGGTCCCCCGGACCTCCAGGGTTCTGCGCTCCGCTCCGGTTGCAGGAACCAAAAAAGCCACCTCAAAGAGGTGGCTATAATAAGTCGATGCGACAGGATTCGAACCTGCGACCTCTGCGTCCCGAACGCAGCGCTCTACCAAACTGAGCCACGCATCGTCAATCAACGATAGATATCATATCACAACTCAGTTGGGATTTCAAGACCTAATTTGTGGGTGGATGCTAATTCCGGAAATATTCCGAATGACAGAGTGCGATTTATAATACGTTTTGAGTATCGGATATTCTAATTCTACCACTTTTTTGAGGAAAATAGCTAATCTGGTGTGAATTTTGATGATGAATTATTTAAAATAAGACACTTTTATCCTGAAACAGGTCTAATAATTGATATATTTGGGCGGAAACATACTGATTTAGAGCAGGATTTTCACACCAAATCGCCGAAAATGATAAAAAAGATGCGAAAAGTATAGCATACTATATCGAAATCACTCATCGAATTAGATAACAGACACAACAATCGGAACGAAATATAACTGACTACACCAAAATCGCGGCCGGAATTATCACAAAAGGCAATAAATCAGCCGCGTCGCGCCCACATTATCACAAAAGATACCTACCACAGCTAATTTATGCAGAGAGTCACAGATTTCCACAAATTTCCACATTGCTACACTATATTCAGAAGCTTCATGCCGTTTTCGTATGCAAAAGCATTCTGCAATGTTTCGACGGCGATGGCCTGCATGGCTTCTTTGGTGAAAAAACCCATGTGGGAGGTTATCAGCACGTTGGGAAATGTGCACAGCCGCGAAAGAATATCATCCTGGATTATTTTGTTGGAGACATCCTCGTAGAAAAGGCCATCCTCTTCCTCGTAGACATCAAGGGCAACAGCACCTATATGACCTTCCTTCAGTCCGTCAATCAGGGCGGCCGAATCGATGAGAGAGCCGCGGGAAGTGTTGGAAATTATGACACCCTGCTTCATTTTGCGGATTGAAAGTTCGTTTATCAGGTGGTATGTGTCAGCTGTTAAAGGGCAGTGGAGTGAGATGACATCGGACTTTTCAAAAAGTTCGTCAAGGGTGACATAAATTGCGTCAAGGTTTTCATTGGGATACAAATCATAAGCAAGAACCTTCATATGAAAACCGTTGAAAATGTCAATCATGCACTGACCTATTTTGCCGGTGCCGATAACACCTGCGGTTTTGCCGTTGAGATCCTGACCCATGAGACCATTGATACTCATATTAAAATCGCGGGTGCGTGTATAAGCGCGGTGAAGCTTGCGGTTCACTGTCAGAATGGAAGCCATGGAAAATTCGGCGACGGCAGCGGGAGAGTAACTTGGAACACGCAGAACCGTGATGCCGAGAGCTCTTGTGGCATCAAGATTTACGTTGTTAAAACCCGCGCAGCGCAGAAGAATAAGTTTGATACCGAGAGAAGCCAGTGCCTCGGCAATTTGTTCAGTTACATTGTCATTTACAAAAATACAGACTGCATCGAAGCCACTTGCGAGGATAACGGTGTCCGGCATCAGTGAAGATTCAATAAAATGAATTTTCATGCCATACTCCTTGCTGAGTGGCTCAAACCACAGTCTGTCATAAGGTTTGGTATTGAAAAAAGCGATATTCATGATAGTACTCCTTGTAATATTTCAATAGAATTATTACCATATCGGGAGCAGATTATCCATTTATTTCATATGCGCTTCAATCCAGGCCAAAATATCATTGTATACAACATCACGGTCCTTCTCGTTAAGGATTTCATGACGCATGTCAGGGTAAAGCTTTAAGGTAACATCAGTGATGCCAAGTTTCTTATACTGCGTGTACACAGCAGATGGACCCTTGCCGTAATTGCCGACAGGGTCTTCACATCCTGCGGTCACGAGAATCGGCAGGTCATGCGGAATCGAAGTAAGATTACGCTCCTTGCATACGAATTTAAGAAGCTTGAAAAGCGTTCTGTAACCGTTAAGTGAGAAAGTAAAAGTACAATACGGGTCATCACGGTATTTATCGATTATGTCGCGGTCGCGTGAAAGCCAGTCGCTTGGGGATTCTGCGTCGGGGATGCGCTTGTTGTAACTGCCGAATGCAAGCTTGTCAATAAAAGCACTCTTGTAGCGGTCTCCGCGGAAAAGTCTCAAAAAATTCGTGAGAAAAATACCAAAGCCGGTTACAAATGAAGGCATTACGCCGGTTCCCATGACGATTGCCCCGTCGATGCCGGTGCCGTACATTGTAAGGTATTTGCGGAAGATGAAAGAACCCATACTGTGGCCAAGTATATAATAAGGCACACCTGGATGGGCTTCCTGGGTTATTTTCTTGAGACGGTGAACGTCGCGGACAAGAATTGTCTCGGCATCGTGCTCGGCAAAATACCCAAGGTCCTTCTCTGTTGCAGCGGTGAGTCCGTGGCCTAGGTGGTCTTCGCCGACCACAAGGAAACCGTGACCTGCCATAAATGATGCAAAATCATCATATCGGTCCATATACTCCTCCATACCGTGGACGATTTGAAAAATTGCACGAATATTGCCATCATCAGGTGACCATGAATAGGCATGGCAAGTATTTATGCCGTCTCTCGACGGGAAACCGAATTCTTTTCTTATTGCCATATAAATTACCTCCGGAATAATAGTATACACATATTTTCTCATATTTTACGGACAAAGTAAACCAACAGAGTTAAAAAAACGTTTGAAAGAAGGGGGATAACCGTCTTGATTTTTTATGCGCCGTAGTTTAATATTAATGTATATACACAAATTTCAGGAGGAACCATAATGGTCAGATTAAGTCAGGGCGGTGCATACCTCTTAGGCGGCACGGAGATTGTTGAAGACAATAACGAAGCAGCTGCAGTTCTTGCGGCTAAGCTTGGAAGTGCTCCGGATAAGAAAGAGGCGGCACACAATACTATTGCATATAATATATTAACATCACATAATACATCGGGTAATGATGAAAAGCTTGAGATTAAGTTTGATAAGCTCACATCACACGATATAACATTTGTAGGAATTATTCAGACTGCCAGAGCAAGCGGACTCGAGAAATTCCCAATTCCGTATGTACTTACGAACTGCCATAACAGTCTTTGCGCTGTAGGCGGAACTATTAATGAAGACGACCACATGTTTGGTCTTACATGCGCCAAGAAATACGGTGGAATATATGTTCCTCCTCATCAGGCAGTTATACACCAGTTTGCAAGGGAGATGCTTGCAGAAGGCGGTAAGATGATTCTCGGTTCGGACAGCCATACCCGTTACGGTGCACTCGGAACGATGGCAGTTGGTGAGGGCGGACCTGAGCTTGTTAAACAGCTCCTTAATAAAACATATGACATTAATATGCCGGGTGTTGTGGCTATTTATCTTACAGGTTCACCGGCCAAGGGAGTCGGACCTCAGGATGTTGCACTTGCCATTATCGGTGCTGTTTTTGCCAATGGATACGTCAAGAATAAAGTCATGGAATTTGTCGGACCGGGCGTAGCCAATTTAAGCGCTGATTTCAGAATAGGTGTAGATGTTATGACAACAGAGACAACATGCCTCTCATCTATATGGAAGACTGATGACAGAATCAGGGAATTTTATGATATTCACGGAAGAAGTGAATCTTATAAAGAACTTAATCCGGGCAACGTGGCATACTATGACGGCGTTGTATATGTTGACCTTGATAAGGTTAAGCCGATGATTGCCATGCCGTTCCACCCAAGCAATACCTATACAATAGAAGAACTTAATGCTAACCTTGAAGATATTCTTCACGACTGCGAGAAGAAGGCACTTGTAAGCCTTGACGGACAGGTTGATTTCAAACTCACGGATAAGATTAAGAATGGCAGACTCTATGTTGACCAGGGAATTATCGCAGGATGCGCCGGCGGTGGATTTGAGAATATATGTGATGCTGCCGATATTCTCCGCGGACATTCAATCGGTGCTGATGAATTTACATTAAGCATTTATCCGGCAAGTACGCCTATTTATATGGAACTTGCGAAGAACGGACGTCTTGCGGACCTTATGGAGACAGGTGCCATAGTCAAGACAGCTTTCTGCGGACCTTGTTTTGGTGCCGGAGATACACCTGCCAATAATGCATTTTCAATCAGACATTCGACACGTAACTTCCCGAACAGAGAAGGATCCAAGCTGCAGAAGGGCCAGATTGCATCAGTTGCGCTTATGGATGCGCGTTCGATTGCAGCAACAGCGGCTAACAAAGGATACCTTACTGCAGCAACAGATATTGACGTTGAATATACGGGACCTAAGTATCATTTTGATAGTAATATATATGCTAACAGAGTTTTTGACAGTCACGGAGTTGCGGATCCGGAGCAGGAAATTCAGTTCGGACCGAACATCAAAGACTGGCCTGAGATGGTAGCACTTCCGGAGAACCTCATTATCAAGTGTGTATCCGAGATTCATGATCCGGTTACGACGACGGATGAGCTTATTCCTTCCGGAGAGACATCCTCATTCCGTTCCAATCCGCTCGGCCTTGCGGAGTTTGCACTTTCGAGAAAGGATCCGCTTTATGTAGGACGCGCCAAAGAAGTTCAGAAAGCAGAGAAGGCAAGAGAAGCCGGTAACTGCATGGGAGAAGCACTTCCTGAGCTTCGTGACATAATGCATAAGATCAAAGAAACATTTGATGTAAGCAGAGAAAATACCGGTGTCGGAAGTACGATTTTTGCGGTTAAACCGGGTGACGGTTCGGCCAGGGAGCAGGCTGCATCATGTCAGAAGGTACTTGGCGGATGGGCCAACATCGCCAACGAGTATGCAACCAAGCGATACCGTTCCAACCTCATCAACTGGGGTATGATACCTTTCATTATTGATGAGGGTGAACTTCCGTTTGAGAATCTTGATTATATTTTTGTACCGGGAATTGCCGATGCTATCAAGACCAAAGCATCAAGCGTGAAAGCATATGTTGTGAATAAGGACATGAAAGAATTTGAACTTAAGATTGGTGAACTTACCGATGATGAGCGCAGAATAATTCTTGCAGGATGTCTTATTAACTTCTACAAAGAACAGTAATTTACAAAGCCCGACAGATGTCTGCAGCATTTGCCGGGCTTTACTATACACTCCAATCGCAAGAAAATTTACCCCAAATGATTAATTTTATAACAAATTTGAGTAGAAAAACGAAATTGACTAATCCAAAAAGAGAGTTCATAATCGTTATCAAAAATAAAATTAAGGAGGATGAGCTTGTGAAAACATTGGAGACAAACGACTGGATGATACTTAATAGTATCATATATAAGATTTACACGACTGAGGATGTTACGGTTATGAGAACGGCACTGCTTGAACAGCTTAAGATGATTATGGACTTTGACAGTGCTGATTTCTATCTGGCGGCGGCAGATGACAGCGGCAGACTGGTTGATCAGGTAACATATAACTGCGATGAAGACGGCTCGTCCAAATACAGTGAACTTGATTACAGCCGCGGCATTATGTATAGTGGCAAGAGTATGGTTTACCGTGAAACAGATATTATATCTGATGAGAAACGTGTGCAGACGGAATATTACAGAAAAGTTTACAAACCAAACAGCTGGCACTATTCACTGCAGATAATTCTCGGATACAACAAGGAATTTCTTGGTGTCATAACTTTGTATAGAACTATAGGCAAGGATAATTTTGCATATGACGATGTGTTTGTAATGGACATGATGAAAGACCATCTGGCATACAGGCTGTATCAGGACAGATACGGTAATGACGGACAGGGACGCAAGATGTCCGTTATTGAGATGGGCGAACGTTATGATCTTACCAGGCGCGAATCAACAGTTCTGGCGGCACTTGTGGACGGTGAAGAGAACCAGAAAGTGTGCGATGAACTCAGCATCAGCATAAATACACTCAAGAAGCATATATTGAATATATATCGTAAAACGGGCGTCAGAAACAGGGTTCAATTATTCAGAATGGTAAAATAGCAATATAAAAATTACCCCAAATAAGTATTAAAATGGCTATAAATAAGTATTGAAACGATAAAAAGATGATAGTAATATATCCGTAAAGCGAAGGAGCTAATCGAAAAGATTGGCTCCTTTTTTGTTATGTTGACGAGTATGAAAGTGCTCGCTATTAATTTCAATTTCAGGATAAGGAGAGGATCATTATGAAAGAAATTAGCATGATTATCAGACCGGAGAAACTCGAAGAAGTTAAATCAATTCTCGATGAGATTAACTGTGGTGGCATGACCATCACAACAGCTATGGGATGTGGCGCACAGAAAGGTGTGACCGGAGTCAACGAAATCAAAGGATTTAAGACAACAATTAACCTTCTTCCGAAGATGATGGTATCAGTCGTTGTAGAAGACAGTGTAGTAGAACCAATTATCATGAAAGTTCGTGAAAAGCTTGCTACCGATCACGTCGGCGACGGTAAGATTTTTATCAAACCTGTTGAAGAGGCCATCCGAATCAGAACAGGTGAGCGAGGAGATAAGGCTCTTTAAGCCGCATCTTACACGAGAAGCACCGGCGGCGCTGGCCGGATCATAAGAAAGAGGTGATAACTTTGGGAAAGAACATAGTTGAATTAACCGGAGTAAACAAAATATATGGAACCAATCATGTTGTCAAGGATCTGACATTGACCGTGGAGGAAGGAGAATTCCTTACACTCTTAGGTTCATCCGGATGTGGTAAGACAACAACTCTCAGAATGATTGCCGGATTTGAAGAGCCGACGACCGGAAGCATCAAAGTTGAAGGCGAGGCTATAGAAGAGAAAGAACCGTATGAGAGAGATGTAAACACGGTATTCCAGAGTTATGCATTGTTTCCGCATAAGACCATTTATGACAATATTGCATACGGGCTGAAAATGAAGAAAGTCCCGAAGAAGGAGATTGCCGAAAGAGTTAAGGAAATGATGGAACTCGTCCAGCTTGAAGGATTTGAGAAGAGATATCCTAACCAGCTTTCAGGCGGACAGAAACAGAGAGTTGCGATAGCAAGAGCACTGATAAACAGACCTAAGGTTCTTCTTCTTGATGAACCGCTTGGCGCACTTGATTTAAAGCTTCGTAAGCAGATGCAGCTTGAACTTAAGAGACTTCAGAAAAAACTCAACATTACTTTTATATATGTAACGCATGACCAGGAAGAGGCACTTACGATGAGCGACAGAATTGCAATTATGCATGACGGTGTCATGGATCAGATTGCAACACCTACCGAGATATATGAACATCCGGCGACCAAATTTGTCGCAACATTCATTGGTGAGACCAATATTTTTGAAGGAATGGCCAAGATTGTGGACGGTGATAACATCACAATCGGAATTGAGAACGGTGATATTACCGGATGCGGTGCAGATTTTGCCGCCGGTGAATTTATAACCGTATCTGTAAGACCGGAGAAGATGAAATACTCATATGAACCGGTCGAAGGATTTACAATAGCTGCCAGAATAGTGGATTACATATATGTAGGAAATATCGTGAAATGTGTGGCTGAACTTCCTAATAAGACACAGGTAAAAATAGAACGTCTTGCCGGCGAGGAAGTACCGGCAATCGGAGATGTTGTATGTCTGTATTGGAATAAGGAAGATGCAGTGCTCATTCACAATCTTGATAACAGATTTTATCAGGCTGTTGAAAATGCAGTATTTGCGTAAGGGAGGCGGTTTGTATGACAAAGCACAGATTTAAATCCAAAACGCTGCCGGCCATTTCAATGGTCGGACCTGTGACAATATGGCTTCTGGTGTTTGTAGCAGCACCGCTTGTGTATGTTTTTATCATGAGCTTCTGCGGACTTGATGAATTTTACAATGTAAGTTATCATTTTACGCTTAACAATTATAAGAGACTTGCAGATTCCAACTATGTGGATATATATCTTCATTCGCTTATAATTGCACTTACGACAACAGTTGTGTGCATCCTTTTGGCGTATCCGTTTGCATATATAATAGCCAGAACCAAAAGCAGAAGGAAAAATCTTCTGTATATGCTTGTAATTATACCGTTCTGGACGAACTCTCTCATCAGAATTTACGGATGGAGATCACTTCTTGGTACAAACGGCTGGATCAATACCTTCCTTATGAATTTACATCTTATAAGCGAACCGATTGACTTCCTTTACAAGCAGGGCACCACAATTTTCGGTATGGTTTACTGTCTGTTCCCATTCATGGTTCTGCCGCTTTATACGGCAATTGAGAAACTGGACGGAAGCCTTCTCGAAGCTTCGGCGGATCTCGGAGCCAAAGGACCGAAAACATTTTTCAATGTAATACTTCCGCTTACATCAGGAGGAATTTTTTCGGGAAGCATTATGGTATTTATACCGTGTCTCGGATATTTCTTCGTAGCTGACATACTTGGCGGCGGCAATTCAGATGTAATCGGTAACCTCGTAGAACGTCAGTTCCAGAGCGGTAACAACTGGCCGTTAGGAGCAGCACTTTCGATTATACTTATCCTCGTAACGCTGATTCTGGTAAAGATTTATCAGAAGCTTGGCGGCGATATGGACAGTCTGGGGGTATAGCATATGAAAAAAAGAACCAAGAGAAAATTAAAAAAGATATTCAGTATAACTTTTTGTTCATTAATATATTTGTTTTTGTTCGCACCCATTATATACATAGTGGTCAATTCGTTTAATGCGACCAGATCCAAACCATACCTGAGCTGGAAAGGCTTTTCGTTAGACTGGTATGTCAAGCTGTTTGATAACCAGACGCTTTTACAGTCATTCGGAAACACAATGATTATTGCGATAACAAGCATGATACTTGCAACGGTCATAGGAACGCTGGCGTCGGTAGGAATGTACAAATTTAAATTTAAAGGCAAAGCAGCTATTGACGGACTCTTGTATATACCGGTTGTTATTCCGGAAATCGTCCTCGGAATTGCGCTTCTTACGCTTTTTTCCAACATCAATATTCCGAGAGGCATGCTTACACTTATAATTGCCCACACGACATTCTGTGTACCGTTTGTAATTTTTAACGTGCGTGCACGACTTGGCGGTTACGATATGTCAATAGAAGAGGCAAGCATGGACCTGGGAGCGGGAAGAATAAGAACATTCTTCGAGATAACACTTCCGGTTCTGGCACCGGGAATTGGCGGAGGTGCACTTCTTGCATTTACGCTTTCCATAGATGATGTTATCATCAGTTACTTCGTCAACGGACAGACCAAGACATTTCCTCTCAAAGTATATGAGAGCATAAGAAGTGGTGTTGCACCGGACGTAAATGCGTTATCAACCCTTATTCTTATCGGCACAACCGTTCTTGTCATACTGACACAGAGCGGACTTATAAAAAAGCTGCTTAAGAAGACATAGTGGTTGGGAAGGAGAGATATTATGAAAAGAAAGAGAATTGTATGCGTAGCACTTTCACTGATGCTTGTATTATCACTTGCAGGATTTACCGGATGCGGTAAAAAATCAGCATCAAACGGGGAACTTAATATTTTTACATGGACAGAATACGTTCCGGAATCAGTTATTGAAGATTTTGAAAAGGAATACGGAATCAAGGTTAACTGGACGACTTTCTCAAGCAATGAGGATATGCTTGCAAAGGTAAAAACCGAATCTGCCGGAACATATGATATAGTACAGCCTTCTGATTATATGGTTGAACAGATGATAGCACAGGATATGCTGATGGAACTTGATAAAGATGTAATTACCAATATTGAGAACATCGACAGCGCATTTCTTGATCCATCATATGACCCGGGCAACAAATATTCCGTACCTTATCAGGGCGGTGTCGCAGCAATCGCGGTCAACACGGATAAAGTTTCCAAAGAGATAACAAGTTATGACGATCTGTTCAGCGAAGATCTGAAAGGAAGCATTGTATCTCTTGATGATTACAGAGCCGTAATCGGTATGACAGCGAGAAGCATGGGATACTCAATGAATGAGACTGACACTGACAAGCTTGCCAAGGTAGAGGAGAAGCTTCTTAAACTTAAGGACAATGTTAAAGTATACGATTCAGATTCACCGAAGAACTCGCTTATCTCAGGTGACTGTACGGTAGGCTACTGCTGGGCAGCAGAGATCGCACTTGCACAGGAAGAAAATCCGGCAATCAAAATCGTATTTCCAAAAGAAGGACCTTATGTATTCATGGATAACTGGGCAGTCCTTAAGACAGCCAAGAATTCAGAGAATGCGATGAAATTCATAAATTATATGCTTGATTCAGAGACATCACAGAAAGTATCGGAGGAATTTCCGTACCTTAACCCGAATGCCAAGGCAGTTGAAGAACTCGGAGATGAGTATAAGAGCAACGAGGCAAAGAATCCTCCGGCAGATGTAATTGCTTCAGGTGAATATGTATCCAACCTCGATACGGACACACTTGCTATATATGATGCAATGTGGACCAAGTTAAAGAAATAACACCAACAGGAGGAATGTTACATAATGGAAATTAAGAAAATGTATATTGATGGAGAATGGACAGAAGGAACCTCCGGTAAGTTAATTGATTCAATAAATCCTGCAACGGGAGAGGTTATTGCTCAGGTTTACGAAAGCAGCCTTGAGGATACCAACCGTGCCATTGCCGCGGCCAAGAAATCATTCTACGTTACAAGAGAATGGCGTGACATGGATTCACAGCAGAGAGGTGATATTCTCCTTAAGATAGCAGATACCATAGAAAAATACCTTCCGGAGCTTGCAAAACTTGATGCCATCGATAACGGCAAGCCGCTTAGAGAGGCAGAGGGTGACGTTGATGACGGACTCCACACCTTCAGATATTACGCGAGCCTTATCAAAGCTCCGTGCGGAGGCGTATATGAGGTAAACAGCAACTTCGGTACAATGCACTCGTATATGGTTCACGAACCGGTCGGCGTATGCGCCCAGATAACACCTTGGAATTATCCGTTCCTTATGGCCATCTGGAAACTCGCTCCGGCACTTGCGGCAGGCAACAGTATCGTGTTCAAACCAAGTTCCGACACAATGCTTTCAACAATTAAACTTTTTGAGATATTTGAGGAAGTCGGTCTTCCAAAAGGAACCGTCAATCTCGTAGTAGGACCGGGAAGTACGGTTGGCGACCTTTTGGCTTCATCACCTGATGTGGATATGGTAACATTTACCGGAAGCACCGCAGTCGGACAGTCCATAATGCGTGCGGCAGCCGGCAACGTTAAGAAAATCGGCCTCGAACTCGGCGGTAAATCCCCTAACGTCATCTTTGCGGATGCTGATTTTGAAGGCGCTGTTGAATGGGCAATGATAGGTATTTTCTTCAATCAGGGCGAGGTATGCTCCGCCGGTTCAAGAATTATTATTGAGGAATCCATCAAGGATAAATTCGTAGCGCGGCTTGCAGAACGTGCCAACGCAATGACACTTGGCAATCCACTCGGCAATCCGGACATGGGACCGCTTATCTCCGAGAAACACATGAACCGTGTTCTTTCCTATATAGAGAAAGGTAAAGCAGAGGGCGCAACTTGTGTATGCGGTGGATTCCGTTACACTGAGGGAGAGTGTGCAAAGGGTTATTTCGTAAGACCTACTATTTTTGATAACTGTACATCGGATATGACGATTGTAAAAGAGGAAATCTTCGGACCTGTTGTTACAATCCAGACATTTAAGACGGAAGAGGAGGCTATTGCTCTTGCCAACGACACTCCTTACGGTCTGGCAGGCGGGGTATTTACCTCCGATGCAACCCGTGCAATCCGCGTTATCAAGGAAATCCGCGCCGGCATTACCTGGATCAACTGCTACAATCCGACATTCAACGAGGCTCCTTGGGGAGGATACAAGATGAGCGGCATCGGTCGTGAACTTGGTGTCCATGGCCTTGAGGAATACCAGGAGGTTAAGCAGATCAATATGAATCTCACACCGGGCGTACTCGGCTGGTATGAACATTAATCACATATGATAAGAGACTCTCCGGAAGGGATAACCTGCCGGAGAGCTTTTTTATTTGGTTAACTTGTCCGGTTGCATTGCCAAAATCATCCTCTTGTTGTATTATGAGGGTGCGATAAATTTCAGGAGGAAGTTTAAGCTATGAAGAATATACTGGCAATTTTTAAAGCGGATGTCAGGGGTCTTGTAAAGAATGTGCTGGCATTGATAATAATAATCGGATTATGTATTCTGCCATCGCTGTATGCGTGGTTTAATATATATTCTAACTGGGATCCGTACGCCAATACGGGTAATATTAAGATTGCGGCGTACTCGGAGGATGAGGGATATACAGGTGAGGACGGTACAGTGCAGAATATGGGCGGGAAAATCCTCGACAACCTTAAAGAGAATACGGCAATAGGGTGGACGATGGTAAACTCAGGGGAAGAAGCCATCGAAGGCGTGAAAAGCGGCGATTATTACGCGGCTGTTGTTATAGAGAAGGATTTCTCATATAAAATGTTTAATATGTTTGCGGAAGGTTTTGCCAACCCGGGAATTACCTATTATGAGAATGAGAAGAAGAATGCCGTAGCCACGAAAATAACCGATACGGCGGTATCGACACTGCAACAGAGTATCGACGCACAGTTTGTTGATGTAGTGATACGTACGGTTTTTGAACAGACCAACAATGTATCGGGAGAGATTGAAACCAATAATAAAATAAAGGAATTTACGGACAAGCTTACAGCAGTTAATAATAATCTTATAACATATGAGACTACGATAGAAAGCCTGATATCAGCCAATAAAGAGCTTACCACGTCGGTGGGAAAGGCACAGGACGAGATTGACAGCCTTAAGGGACAGGTTGATACCGGAATTGATGATGTGACCGGAGTGCAGAACGGAATAAGCACCACGAGGACAAGTCTCAGTGATTTTAACGCCAAGGTAAAAGAAAGCGTGGCGCAGATAGAGTCATCACTCGATAAAGTGGTATCGGAACTGGAGAATACAACGGTTACCGATGATGTCCGGAAAATGGCGGACGATATGATACAGACGATGAAGGATGTCAATACACTTAAGAAAGAGGCGCTTAAGCTTGAGGCGGCCATTAAGGGAATAAAGCTTCCGTCGGATTATGATAAAGAGACGCAGGATGCGTTGAATGCCATCGGGTCTGTAATCGGAAATGCAGATGACATAAGAGAAGTTATCAATGGACTGGGTATTACGGATGCGGCAGATAAAGTAACTTCCCGGATAGAGGCGGAGCTTGCCAAAAAGACAGACAGTGTTGAGGATGCGGTAAGGACATGCAAAGATTATGCTTCCAATATGCGTAATATGTTCACAAACAGTCTCATGCCACAGATTGACGGAATACTTGCCAATACGGAACAGATACTTGCCACTGTTAATACATTGCTTGAAAGCATTAATACAACACTTGAAAATACAGGAACGATTTTTGACGGAATGGTATCGACGATTGGTAGTACCAATCAGAGCCTTGAGCAGATGCAGGTAATCATTCAGGGCGTGAGTGAGAAACTTAAGTCTGTGACAGAACTTTTTAATGGCACGACAGAAGATGAAAGGGTGCAGGCACTTAGGAAGCTTATGAGCGGTGACCCGGATACTTATGGGGAATTTTTCTCCGAACCGGTGAAAATAGATACCGTGGAAGTATATCCGATAGCCAATTACGGTTCGGCGATGACACCGTTTTATACCGTGCTTGCGCTGTGGGTAGGTGCACTTTTGTTAACTGCACTCGTTAAGGTTAAAGCCGAACCTAAGAATCTTCAAGGCGTTAAGCTGCATCAGCTGTATTTCGGAAGATATCTGCTGTTTTTCGTACTCGGGCAGATACAGGCGTTGGTAGTTGTATTAGGCGATATATATCTGCTGCACTGCCAGATCCTTGACAAGGGTTTGTTCTGGTTTACCGCTTCACTTACAAGTTTCGTATTTACATTGCTGGTGTACTCGCTGACGCTTTCGTTCGGAGACATAGGCAAGGCAGTCGCGGTGGTAATAATGGTTATCCAGATTGCGGGTTCGGGCGGAACATTCCCGATAGAACTTCTGCCGTCCGTATATCGTAATATATATATTTTCTTCCCGTTCCCATATGCGATTAATGCGATGCGTGAGACAATAGGAGGAATGTACGGCAATATGTATGTAAAATCGTTGCTGCAGCTGATGATTTTTGCGGTGGCGGCGCTTGTGCTCGGACTGGTCATAAGAAAACCTTTTATTAAGTGGAACCACTTCGTTGAGAAGCGAATGGAAGACACGAAGATGATGTAGGAGGGACTTAAGATGAGTAATGACAAATATCGTAAAGCATACAATATGGTAATTGAATATGAAAAAGAGGCACATAGAAAGAATCAGAAAAGAATTGCGGTGGGTCTGAAACTGATAATCATAATTCCGCTTATATTCCTGGCACTGCTTTTTTTTACCGGCAGTTCCAAAGTGATATTTTTGATATTGTGGATTGTATCTCTTTTTATACTTGCGGCATATCTGATCACAGTTGAGTATATGGATTACAACCTTATGGAGCGTATGGCGAAACTGCGCGGACAGGATGAAGATATGGAGAATTATGATCTTATAGGCAATGATGCCATAGAAAACAGGATTCGTGATGTACTTGATAAAATAGATGGAACGGAGGCCGGACATGAAGAACATAATTAGGATTTTTCTGGCGGATATGCGAAGACTCAGCAAAAATGTGGTGGCTGTTGTGGTAATTATGGGTTTGTGCATAATACCGTCTTTGTATGCATGGTTCAATATTTTTTCCAACTGGGACCCGTACGGACCGGATTCAACGTCCAATCTTAAAGTTGCGGTTGTGTCACTTGATGCGGGATGCAAGGTTGCGTCGATTGATCTGAACGTTGGTGACAGCGTTATTTCCGGACTCAAATCCAACAAAACGATCGGATGGGTTTTTACGGACACTGATAAAGAGGCGGTTGAAGGCGTTGATAACGGAGATTACTATGCGGCACTTGTTATTCCGGAAGATTTCAGCGAAGATATGATAAGTTTCCTGGGCGGCGATGTTGAACACCCTGAGATTACATATTATGAGAATGATAAGAAAAACGCCATTGCTCCTAAGATTACCGGTAAAGCCAAAACTGCCGTTCAGGAGCAGGTCAACTCAACTTTTGTGAGCACGCTGGCACAGAGCCTTATGGAAGTAAGTAATATTATCGGGCAGCAGGGCACGGATAATAACGTGCTTTCGTCAGCCACGGACAAACTCACACAGTTAAGGGATAATCTGAAATTGTGCTCGGGACTTCTGGGATCTTTTACGGGCATAACCGACTCGGTATCGGAACTTATGTCCGCAGGACAGGCAGTACTGCCCAATCTTGAGGATATGATCAATAATGGTAAGGATACGCTTAATTCCATACAGGGAGCCGCAATTGATAATTCAAGCAATGCCCAGGCAGTTCTTGATATGATAAAATACAGCTTCAAAGTGGTGGACGGTGCGCTGGATGATTTTGAAAATCAGCTTGATACAGCAATTGACTCGGTTACTGACCGCATTGATGATATGGATAAGATGGACTCACTTAAAGAAGTTCTTCCTTATATAAGAAAGCTTTATGACAATGCGGTATTGGGACTGACCGGGGATGAGATTAAAGCGCAGGCGGAAGTGGTTGATAAATGTTTTGATGCCATTGAAGATGATCTGAAAAACATCGGGAACGATAAGGAAACAGTGGATGCAGGGATTACGGCATTGTATAATGATATCAAGGCGCAGATACAATCATGCCGTGATGCTTTGTCGGCAGCCGGAAACAGCCTTGAAAGTTCGGTTATACCTGATATCAGGCAGACAATGACATCCGTGCAGAAATCAATGCTTGATGTACAGACGATGCTTGGAGGTGTAAATGGGGATTTCTCTGATGTAAGCAGTGTTATGGATGAATATCAGGATATTCTTAAAGACGGCACTGCAGGTGTCACTGAGTCCAAGACGCAGGTTGATAATGTAATTGCAGGACTCGACAGTGTGATAGAAGCACTTGATAAAATTGCCGATTCGGACGAATACGGTGAGATGCTGGATATGCTCATGACCGATCCGGCGAAACTGGCATCGTTTATCGCATCACCTATACAGGTTGACACCCGGGAAATATATCCGATAGCCAATTACGGCTCGGCTATGGCACCTTTTTACACGATACTGGCACTATGGGTCGGTGCACTTATACTGGTTGCGATTGTCCATGTAAAGGTTCTTCCGGAATCCGGGATAACCAATGTGAAACCGTATCAGCAGTACTTCGGAAGATATATTTTCTTCTTCCTTATGGGACAGGCGCAGACACTTATAACGGTTCTTGGTGAAATATTTTACATTAAAATACAATGCCCGCATCCGTTTTTGTACTGGCTTGCAGCTGCAATAAGCAGTCTGGTGTTTACATTATTTATATACTCGCTCACTGTGGCATTCGGCAATGTCGGAGAGGCACTCGCGGTAATTGTAATGGTAATCCAGGTGGCCGGCGCGGGCGGAACGTTCCCGATAGAGACGCTTCCGCAGGTGTACCGGAATATATATAAATACCTGCCGTTCCCATACGGAATGAATGCGATGAGGGAATGCATAGGCGGAATGTACGGACATAATTATATACGATACCTTGCGGCGATGGGAATTTATGTGGTAATTTCATTGATAATAGGACTTGCGTTGGCGGTTCCTTTCAGAAAAATGAATGAAAAAATAGAACACAGCAAGCAAAAATCCGATGTTATGATATAATTTGGTGTTTGATACGTTAATAATGTAAAGTTATGCAGAATTTTATTGCCTTTTTACAAATTAAGTGTTATATTGTGCTAGTAAAATATCAACAGGAGGAAAAATATATGAAAAAGAAAATTGCACTTGTTCTTGTAGCAGTTATGGCAGCCACAGCACTTTTTGCATGCGGCAAGAAGGATAACGGCAGCGGAACAGCTAAGAAGACAGCTAAGGTTATAGACATTGACCTCACAAGTGAGGAATACGCTTTCGGTGTTGACAAAGATCAGGCAGATCTCCTTGAGTCAGTTAATAAGTTCACTAAGGAGATTAAGGACAACGGTAAGTTCGATGAGATTTGTAATCACTATTTCGGAGACGGTGAGCCGGTTGCAGTTAAATCAGCAACACTTGATGACAGCAAGGATCAGCTTGTAGTAGCTACCAATGCTGCACTTGAGCCGTTTGAGTACACCAAGGGTGACAGCTACTATGGAATCGATATGGAAATAGCAGCAGCACTTGCTGAGTATCTTAATAAAGAGCTCGTAATCCAGAACATGGATTTCGATTCTGTTTGTCTTTCTGTAGGCCAGCACAAATGCGATGTCGCAATGGCAGGTCTTACGGTTAAGGATGAGAGAAAGGAATACGTTAATTTCTCGGATTCTTACTATCAGGCATCACAGAAGCTTATAGTTCCTTCAACAGACTCCAAGTTTGATTCATGCAAGACCAAGGAAGATGTTGAGAAGCTTCTCGGAGAATTAGACAGCAGTGTTAAGATTGGTTACCAGAACGGAACAACAGGTTCACTTTATGTTCAGGGTGATGAAGAGATGGGATTTGCAGGACTTAAGGCAACCGGTACAGGATACAAGAACGGTTCACTTGCAGTACAGGATCTCATAAACGGCAACCTTGATTATGTAATTATTGATGCTGCACCGGCTAAGTGCATTACAGATTCACTTAACGCAATGCAGTAATTAAAGCGAAAGAGGTTTACATGGGTAATTTTGGTCTGAAAGTTAATAGATTCTATGAGATTTTCGTGGAACAAAATGGCTATGTCATGGTATTAGAAGGGTTGAAAAACACCCTTCTAATTGCGGTTATAGGCCTTATAATCGGTATTGTCATCGGTACGCTCATCGCAGCAATCAGAACAATACCGCAGTATAAAGTTCTCCCGAGAGTCCTTAACGGAATATGCAGTGTATATGTAGGAATATTCAGAGGAACACCTATGGTTGTCCAGCTGCTTGTATTTTACTATGTTATGTTGCCACTTATGGGCGTGAAGATGACTGGCGTGCAGGTGTCCATGATCGTTTTCGGTCTTAACAGTGCCGCATATATATCGGAGATAATGCGAAGCGGTATTATGTCCGTCGACAGCGGACAGATGGAGGCAGGACGTGCAGTCGGACTTTCGTACGGAACGACAATGATGAAAATAGTCATTCCTCAGGCGGTCAAGAACATCCTTCCGACTCTCGGTAATGAGTTTATTGCGCTGATCAAAGAGACATCCGTAGTAAGCTTTGTCGGAGCGACCGACCTTTATGTAGCATTTAACTATATAGGCAGTAACAGTTACGAATTTATGGTTCCGTATCTTGTAATGGCATTGATTTACATTGTTCTGGTCCTTATCATTACATTGGGAATTAAGACTATGGAAAGGAGCTTGAGAAGAAGTGATAGACGTCATTAATCTTGAAAAACATTTTGGCGACAACGAAGTGCTCAGAGGAATCGATGTTACGATCAACAAAGGCGATATCGTTGTTGTAATCGGTCCTTCAGGCTCCGGTAAAAGTACATTCTTAAGATGCCTTAACTGTATGGAAGACCCTACGGGCGGACAGATAATTTTCAACGGCGTGGATATTGCCGATATGAAGGTTAATATCAATGTTCACAGAAGGCATATGGGAATGGTATTCCAGCATTTTAATCTGTTCCAGAACAAAACTGTTATACAGAATATTATGCTTGCACCGGTTTATCTGCAGTGCCAGGATCTCAGAAAAGACAAGCGCTACAACAGATGGACTAAGTTTACGAATATATTCAGAGGTAAGAATAAGAAAGAGCTGAGGCAGATTACGACGGATGTGGCCACGATTAAGCGTGAAGCCAAAGAAAATGCGATGTCGCTCCTTAAGAGAATCGGGCTTGAGGATAAAGCGGATGCTTATCCGTCAACACTTTCCGGAGGACAGAAACAGCGTGTCGCAATCGTGCGTTCGCTTGCGATGAACCCTGACGTAATTCTTTTTGACGAGCCGACAAGTGCGCTTGACCCGGAGATGGTCGGAGAAGTACTTGATCTTATGAAGGCGCTTGCCAAAGAAGGAATGACGATGGTAATCGTTACTCATGAGATGGGATTTGCCAAGGAAGTTGCCACCAACGTGATATTTATCGATGAAGGCAAAATTCTTGAGAGCGGTGAGCCGAAAGAATTTTTCGGAAATCCGAAGAATCCTAGGCTTAAGGAATTCTTATCCAAGGTTTTAGCATAAAAAGATTGATATTCCCATGAGAATGGGGTATGATAATCAACATGAAGCAAAGAGGCTTTAAGATACCTGTCTTAAAGTCTCTTTTTAATTTACGCGGATACATAGGAGATGCTATTATGAGTATTTTTGACATTGTTGGGCCGATAATGGTAGGACCTTCAAGTTCACATACGGCCGGTGCCGTAAGAATAGGACTTGTTGCGAGGCGGCTGTTGGGTGAGGAAATCAAATCAGCACAGATTCTGCTGTATGGTTCGTTTCTGGCAACCGGTAAGGGGCACGGAACGGATAAAGCACTGGTTGCCGGACTTCTCGGCATGAAACCGGATGATTACCGGATTCCGCACAGTATGGAAATTGCTGCAGACCGTGGGATTGACATTGAATTTGGAGAGGCACATCTTAAGGAGGCGCATCCCAATACGGCGCAGATACGCCTTACTGGAGAGACCGGGAAGACTTTGGAGGTAATCGGTGAGTCGCTTGGCGGTTCGAGAATTAATATCGCACAGATAGACGGAATAGAGACTAATTTTTCCGGAGATTGTCCTACACTTATTGTTCATAACCTGGACCAACCGGGACATGTATCAGAAGTTACATCTATGCTGGCGCACAAATCCGTCAATGTTGCGGCAATGCAGTTATACAGGTCGGCCAGAGGCGGACGTGCCGTTATGGTTGTGGAGTGCGATCAGGAAATTCCTGCGGACGGTCTTAAGTGGTTAGAGAAAATAGAGGGCGTTCTTAAGGTTACTTATCTTAGCAAGTCCGAGGATGGAGGCAGTCATGAAGTATAATTCAATTCAGGATATTCTTAATATATGTGAAGAGACGGGAAAGCCGTTCTGGCGTGTTATCATGGAAGAAGATATGCAGGAAAGCGCCATGTTGGAAACGTCAAGTTTTGAAAAAATGCGGGAAATGTACCGTGCGATGGCAGATGCCGACAGGAATTATGATGCCGGTCTGAAATCGGAGAGCCGTATGACCGGAGGTGACGGACAGAAACTGCATGAATATAATGAAGCGGGGCGTAATCTGTGCGGCGATTTTGTTGGACTTGCGATGGAAAAAGCAATCAAGATGGGTGAATCCAATGCGTGCATGAGAAGAATTGTTGCGGCACCGACGGCAGGAGCCTGTGGTGTAATTCCGGCGGTTCTGCTAAGTTATCAGGAATTATATCATGCTGAAGAAGACAGAATGGTCGAGGCAATGTTTACGGCAGCAGGAATAGGTAATGTAATTGCCATGAATGCTTATATTGCAGGTGCATCAGGCGGATGTCAGGCAGAAATCGGCTCCGCGAGTGCCATGGCAGCAGGTGCACTATGTTATCTGCAGGGAGGCACGAACGGACAGATTGCGTCCGCGTTGTCATTCGCACTCAAGAATATGCTGGGTCTTACCTGTGATCCTGTTATGGGACTTGTTGAGGTGCCGTGCGTGAAACGTAACTCGGCCGGTGCAGTGAATGCCATAGCAGCCACGCAGCTTGCGATGGCAGGAATTGTCAGTGCAATAAGCCCTGACGATGTCATAGATTCCATGCGCCGGATTGGTAACGCGATGAGCCCAAGCCTTAAGGAAACGGGAGAAGGCGGCCTTGCAGCAACCGCCTCGGCACAGAAATTCATGCAATCTGAACCATAATTTTATAATGAAGATTTTGACCGGACTGCATGGAATAACTAATTAAAAAGTACCAGATTTACAAAAAATAAGTAGAAAAATGGTAGATATTAGGAATTGAAAAATAAGTAATGCAGGTGTACTATAATCACAACTTAAGCAACGGGGCTTAAAGATACGAACAATATCTTTAAGTCCTTTTTTTATTATCAGGAGGTTTTATTATGAGTTATGAACAGGTTAGCAAAGATTTGGAAAAGGTTATAGGTTATATCCATTCGGATGAACTTACGGATGCCGAGAAGAAAACAATGACGGAGCAGACACTCGATTATTTCGATAATTATGTAAGTCCGGGATGGCTTAAATATCGTAAATCGGTATCAACAAATTCTGCAGTTCTTGAATGGACAGACCATGACGGCGTTTGTGACGGACTTTACGGAGAAGAATTTATCGACTGCCTCGGTGGTTTCGGTATTTATACATGCGGACATCGTAATCCGGAAATTCTTGATACGGTTAAAGCACAGCTTGACCATCAGGCACTTCATTCACAGGAGCTTCTCGATCCGCTCCGCGGATATCTTGCAAAAGCAGTTGCAGATATTACACCGGGCGACCTTCAGTACTGTTTCTTTACAAACGGTGGTGCTGAGGCAGTAGAGATGGCTCTTAAGCTTGCAAGGATTGCTAAGGGCGGCGGATGGTACATCTCAACCGTAGGTGCTTTCCACGGTAAGTCATTCGGTGCTATTTCAATGGGCGGCAAGAGCACATACAGAGTTCCGTATCTTCCGATGGTACAGCAGGTACAGCATGTTGAATACGGTAATGCGGAAGATGCTGAGAAAGCAATCAAGAATCTTCTCGCAGTTGGCGAGAGAGTTGCCGGTATGATTGTTGAGCCTATCCAGGGTGAAGCCGGTGTAATCGTTCCTCCGGAAGGATATCTTAAGAAACTTCGTGAGATTTGTGATAAATATGATGTTGCACTTATTTTTGATGAAATCCAGTGTGGTATGGGTAGAACAGGTACAATGTGGAGATGCGAAGCTGAAGGTGTTGTTCCTGATATCATGACATTCGGTAAAGCATTCGGCGGTGGCATAATGCCGATAACAGGTATTATCTGCAGACCGCAGATGTGGGTACAGCAGCTCATCGATAACCCATGGCTTCTCGGATCACCTACATTCGGTGGTAACCCTGTATGTTGTTCAGCAGCAATCGCTACGATCAAGTATATGATTGATAACGATATTCCGGGACAGTGCGCAAGCAAGGGTAAGATTCTCAAGGCAGGACTTGAGTCACTCAAGGCTAAATACCCTGAAATCATTGATGATGTAAGAGGACTCGGACTTATGCTTGCTGTTGAGTTTAAGACCTGCGATATCGGATATTCCGTAGCCAAGGGACTTTTCTCAAGAGGAGTAATGACAGCCGGTACTCTTGTAAATGCCAAGTGTATTCGTTTTGAACCGACAGCAGTCATTACTGAAGAGCAGATTGCACAGGTTATTGAGAGAATGGATGCAGCACTTGCAGACACTAAGAAAGAATTTGAATTGTAATAAACATAGACAGTGCCGCAGTGAAAACTGCGGCGCGTCATATAAGGAAAGAAGGATTATATTATGTTAAAGGATGAATTACCTGAAATTGTTACCGGTACAGTTCCGGGACCTAAAGCCAAAGAACTTTTAGACAGAAGAAATGCCGCAGTTCCAAAAGCACTGTGCGGTTCAACATATCCTATCTGCATCGCGAGAGGCGAGGGCGCAATGATTGAGGACCTTGATGGCAATAAATTCCTCGACTGGATCGGCGGTGTCGGTGTTCTCAATATGGGTTATTCAAGACCTGAGGTCGTAGAGGCAGTTAAGGAGCAGGCCGGCAAATATTTCCATACCATTTTTAATGTAGTGGTTCATGACGGTTATGTTGCACTTGCGGAGAAATTCAACCAGACAATTCCTTGCCGCGGAGATAAGAAAAAAACATATTTTGCCAACTCGGGTGCCGAGGCTGACGAGAACGCAATCAAGGTTGCGAAGGCGTACACAGGAAGACCGAATGTGGTATGTTTCTCCGGTGCTTTCCACGGAAGAACCAACCTTACAATGGCACTCACGGCCAAGAAGGCATATTCACTCGGCATGGGACCTTTCCCGTCAGGAATTTACAGAGCAGATTATCCATATCTGTACAGAGCGCCTAAGGGATATACCGAAGAGGAAGCAATCAAATATTACATTGATAAAATATATAAACTTTTTGACGAGTCAACACCGGCATCGGATGTGGCATGTATGATAATCGAACCTATTCAGGGCGAGGGCGGTTTCGTTCCTGCACCAATAGAGTGGGTCAAGGCAGTGCGTAAAATCTGCGATGATAACGGAATCCTTATGATTGCCGATGAGGTTCAGTGCGGTAACTGCAGAACCGGACGTTATTTCGCATCAGAATATTGGGCAGAGGCCGGCGCAGCACCTGACATTGTATCAACAGCCAAGTCAATGGGTGCAGGTATGCCAATCAGTGCAATCACGGCGAGCGAAGAAATCATGGATTCGGTTCCGGCCGGAACGATCGGCGGTACATATTGCGGCAACCCTGTTTCATGTGCCGCAGCCAATAAGGTAATGGACATTATGAAGGCAGAGGATTTTGCCGGAAAAGCCCGTCATATTGCCGACAGAGTTATGGCTAAGTTCAATGAATTCAAGGAAAAATACCCGGTTGTCGGAGATGTCCGCGGACTTGGTGCCATGATTGGTGTTGAGTATGTCAAAGACAAGGAGTCCAAGGAACCTTATGGCGAGTTCGTATCTAAGATGATACAGAACGCGATTCAGATGGGTCTTCTTATGGAAAATGCGGGAACCAACGGTAATGTAATCCGTTTCCTTGCACCGCTTGTAATGACTGACGAACAGATGGAAAAAGGTCTTGAGATTTATGAGGCAGCCCTTGTTAAGACAATGAAGGATCTTGGACTTTAATTCGGAGGCACATATGAATTTTAACTATTATCTGCCGGTAAACCTTATATTTGGCCGGGGCAAGGCTGAACTGATAGGAACCGAGGCAGCTAAATACGGTAAAAAAGCACTTATCGTTACCGGTCATTCCAGTACGAAGGAATCAGGTCTTCTCGACCGTGCAGTAAAGCTTCTGGCCGATGCGGGACTTGAGAGTGCGATATATGATAAGGTAAGCCAGAATCCGCTTACAACTACAGCAATTGAGGGCGCTGATTTTGCCAAATCCGAGGGATGCGATGTTGTCATCGCACTTGGCGGCGGCAGCATCATGGATTGTGCCAAGGCGATAGCTTTTATCGTGAAGAACGATGGAGATATTAATGATTATATTTTTAACAGAAAGCACAGTGATGAGGCACTTCCGCTGATTCTGGTTCCGACTACATGCGGTACAGGAAGCGAGGGCAACGGTTTTGCGGTTCTTACCAATCCTGATACCGGTGACAAGAAGTCGTTACGCTGTCCTGCAATTGTAGGCAAGGCTTCAATTATTGATTCCGAGCTTATGGAGACGATGCCGAAATCCATTCTTGCATCGGTTGGCTTTGATGCGTTGTGCCATTGTATGGAAGCATACACTTCCAAAATCGGTCAGCCGATCACGGATATGCTTGCACACGAGGGCATGGCACTTATCGGTGAGCATCTGGTCAAAGTATACAAGGGCGAGGGTACCGCAGATGACTGGGATGCCATCACATGGGCCAGCACCATCGGCGGAATGGTAATCAATACTGCCGGTGTAACACTTGCGCATGGCATGGAGCATCCGGCGAGCGGCCTTAAAAATATCGTGCACGGCCGCGGCCTTGCAGCACTTACTCCGATAATCACCGGGATGAGTGTGGGCGGTGCACCTGAGAAATTCGCTGAGATTTCAAGATGTCTTGGCGGCACGGACGAAAAGGACTGCGCGGAGCGTATCAATACTCTGCTCAGTCAGATAGACCTTAAGATAACTCTTGGCGAACAGGGGATTAAGGAGGAGGATGTTGATTGGATGGTGGATAACTTTTTTAAGGTGTCTATCGGAAATTATAACAATCATCCTGTTACCTTTACCAGAGAGCAGATTAAGGAAATTTACCTTAAGGCATTATAGCATTCATAATGCGTAATAATAAAACATCCTAACAGAACCGGCAACGAGGCATAAGGCTTTCGCTGCCGGTTTATTAGTGAAAGGCGGTGAATCATGAAGGGTAACGCTAAAACTGTAAAAACAATATCGGTCATCATGCTCATTCTTGCCGGAATGATATGGGGAGGCTCATTTGTGGTCGTAAAGGATTCACTTGATTACATTACTCCATTATGGCAGTTGGCATTGAGGCTTCTGGTGGCATCCGTTCCGGCAGCAGTTCTTGCTGTAATCAACCTTAATAAATGGGACAGAAAATCTATCTGCCACGGAGCAGTTCTGGGCGTGATTTTTGCTGCCGCACTGATATTCCAGAATAAGGGTATGCAGTATGTAAGTGCCTCCAAATCCGCGTTCCTTACCGGAACGTACGTGGCGTTTCTTCCCGTCATAGAAATCGTTTTCTTAAGACGCAGGGTTGCTGCGAGAAAAATCATCGCGGCCGTCATATGCACCATCGGTGCTGCAGTGCTTACTTTACAGGGACGCTTCGTGCCGGAGTGGGGTGATTTGTCGCTGCTTGCGTGTGGTGCACTTTATGCCGTACATCTTATATATATTGACGAGAATATGTCAATCAATCCTATACTTCTGCACACAGGTCAGATAATAGCGGCGGCGGTTATCTGTCTGGCAGTGGCATTCATAGCGGAGCCGATGCCCGCCGCAGTCAATCCAAGGTGCGTTCCCGGACTTTTGTATTGCGGTATATTTGAGGTGTTTGTGGGATTTTTCTTTCAGCTTCTCGGACAGAAAAATGTGAGTACCTCCCTTTCGGCAATCCTTTTGTCAATGGAGTCGGTATACGGAGCAATTTTCTCGGCGATTTTTCTGGGAGAAAAGATGACACTCAGAATGGCGATAGGCAGTGCGCTTATCGTATCTGCAGCAATTATTAATTCATACACAAGGAAGGTATCAGATAATGAAATTAAATTCGACACCCGCAGCTGACGGGTATTATATGCCGGCAGAATATGCCGCACAGGATAAAATATGGATGATCTGGCCGGAACGGCCGGACAACTGGCGCGATGATGCGGTGCCTGCACAGCAGGCATATGCGGCTGTTGCCAGAGCGATAAGTGAATTTGAGCCGGTCACAATGTTAGCTTCAAAGGCTCAGTACGAAAAATGCAGAAGTGAGCTTCCGCCTGAAATCAATGTCATCAAAATGGAAAGTGATGACGCGTGGTGCCGCGACGTAGGTCCGACTTTCCTCATAAACGGCAAGGGAGGCCGTCGTGCGTGCGACTGGACTTTTAACGCCTGGGGAGGCAAGGTGGATGGCCTTTATGATACATGGGATAAGGATGATAAAATCGCTTCTTCCATATGTAATCTGGAGAATGTTGATTATTACCGCACGGATAATTTTGTCCTTGAGGGTGGTTCCATCCATGTTGACGGCGAGGGCACGCTTCTTACGACACGGATGTGTCTTCTGAGTGCCGGACGCAATCCTCATATGACGAAGCAGGAGATAGAGTCACGACTCTGTGAATATCTGGGTGTTACCAAGGTGCTATGGCTGCGTGATGGAATCGATCCTGACGAGACCAACGGCCATATAGATGATGTGGCATGCTTTGTCGCACCCGGCGAGGTGGCCTGCGCATATACGGATAATCCAAAGCATCCTTTCTATGATGCTCTCCAAAAAGCATATACGGATTTATGTGGTATGACTGATGCCAAGGGACGTCCGCTTAAGGTGCACAAGATTTGCTGCCCGGAGGAGACTGTGCGCATCGGTGATTTTAACATCCGTGCGGTTAATGGAAGCAAGGCCCGCAATGAGGGCGATATATGTATTGCTTCATATATTAATTTCCTTATAGTAAACGGAGGTGTAATCGTGCCGCAGTACGGTGATGTCAATGATGCTCTGGCACTCAGACAGCTGCAGGAAATCTTCCCTGACCGCAAAGTTGTCGGTGTATACACAAGGGAGATTGTGTATGGCGGCGGAAATATTCACTGCATAACGCAGCAGGAGCCGCGGATAGTATAATACACTAATATCCCCCAATCCAGGAAATACTTCAATAAAGTGATAATCTGCTGAACGAATTATGATGTCCAAATCAACAAAATCACACTTTTTTGCGTTGTTTTGATGATTAAGTGATAATTTATGTGGTATCGCATAGGAAGAGCAAAATCAAAAGTATAATAAATTATTCACCAATTATCCCTTTAATCGTAAAAATTGGCAAATTGGGGAGAAAGATGTGATTTTGGAGCAAGATATGAAGACAGAAAGTAACACTTAAAAGACCAAAAGAGCAGAAAAAGTGATAAATATATAATATATTAAATGAATAATTCCCGCGGGGAAGCTTGATACCGGCCGGGAAAGCAGCGCCGCGAGCCCACACCGCGCTAATTATGTGAAATCCCCCAAACTTGCCATTGCCATTTTGCCTGCAATATCTTATAATATAGATATGAAATATAATAATCAGGAGGACGTAATTTATGCAGTATTCAATTGAAGGAGAACCGTTGCCGGTAGTTATCTGTAATCTGGCACCGGGAGAGACTATGATTACAGAGAAAGGTGCCATGTCATGGATGTCACCAAACATGCACATGGAGACCAGAGGCGGCGGAATCGGCAAGATGTTCGGAAGAATGTTTTCTGGTGAAAGCATGTTTGTCAATGAATATACGGCTCAGAACGGACCGGGAATGATAGCATTTGCATCAAGTTTTCCGGGATCGATAAGAGCGTTCCAGATTACACCGGGTAATGATCTGATATGTCAGAAATCAGCATTTCTTGCTTCGGAAGTAGGCGTTGAACTTTCCATGCATTTTCAGAAAAGACTCGGAGCAGGCTTTTTCGGAGGAGAAGGATTCATAATGCAGAGACTTTCCGGTAATGGAATCGCATTTATTGAAATAGACGGTTACGTCAAGGAGTATGACCTTGGACCGGGTCAGCAGATAATAATAGATACAGGTTACCTTGCAGCGATGTCATCCACATGCAGCGTAGATGTCGTTACTGTTCCGGGAGTTAAAAATATGCTCTTCGGTGGAGAAGGTATATTTAACACGGTTGTTACGGGACCGGGCCGTGTATACATACAGACAATGCCGGCATCACAGCTCGCAGCAGCGCTCGGCGGAGTGGGAACAGCATCCAAATAAACATTCATAAACGAATATTTTTAAGCATACCATATAACACATCAGATAATGAGTGTGAACGGTATGCTTAATTTTTTGTGGGCTGGAATGATACTTCTGGGAGTCGCATATGGGGCGGCAGCCGGAAGAATAGAGGATGTAAGCAACGGATTTATTGAAGGCGGGGGCGAGGCTGTATCATTGTGTATAACCATGCTCGGAATAGTGTCATTGTGGACGGGAGTAATGGAAATAGCCAGAAAGAGCGGGCTCATAGCAGGATTTAAGAAAAAAATAGCACCGCTCATCAAATGGTTTTTCCCGGATGTGCCGCCTGAACACCCAGCATCAGAGTATATAGCAATCAACCTGATAGCAAATTTCTGCGGCCTCGGCTGGGCAGCAACCCCGGCGGGACTTAAGGCAATGGAAGCCCTCGCCGCTTTGCAGGATGAACGTGCCGGACATCATGTAACCAAAGCATCTGATGCGATGTGCGCGTTTCTGATAATAAATATATCATCAATACAGTTGATACCCGTAAATATAATCGCATACCGGGCGGAATACGGAAGTGTAAATCCGGCGGCGATTATCATTCCGGGAATCATAGCAACCACTATAAGCACGCTTGCGGGCGTGATTTTCTGTAAGATCAAATATAGACAGAGGTATTAGCCTCTTCGCTTCATCGCAATATTCACAATGCATACGGCAATCATGGTATACATGACACCGGCGATAACCCACATCCCTGCCGTTATGCCCGCACTATCCGCGAGACTTCCGACTATCATCGGCAGGATGGTGGAGCCAACGCAGCCGACTGCGAACATTATTCCGCCGGAAATGCCCTTGCCTTTGATGAACTCGTCAGCATTTACAGCATTGACCGGGGAGATGGCGGCCATAAAAACAGCCATTATTACAAGTATCACAACAGATACTATACTTCTGTCACACAGGATAAGTGCGGTAAGCGCCGCGGCAAGACCAATCCACTGGCAGATGAGCAGATTTGCGCGGTCAAAGCGCTTCATGCAGGCTCCGACAAAAAGCCTGATAAAAATAATTATCAGCCAGAACACGGAAAACATGGTCTGCGCCATTTTTTCGGAAAGCAGGCCGGATTGCGTGAGATATGTGATAATCCATGAGTTGACGGCAACTTCCACGCCGATATATCCGAAATATAATATGTTACATATATAATACCGAGGATTTTTTAGAAAAGCAAAATCTTTACGGGATAATTTTTCTCCGGCCTGGGCGGCAGAAGATGTTTTAACACCCGCAAATCCCGGAAGAAGGGCGAGCGAGAGGACGGCAACCGAGATTACAGCAGCCTTCCACGACAGACCGAATCCGGTAACGGCAACCACGAAAAAAGGGCCGAGGAACGAACCGGCCGCGTAACAGGTGTAGAGCGTGCTGATTCCCCCGCCGGATTCCATCATGATTATATTAAGTATATTGTTGCAAAGCCCCCAGCCAAGGCCGGTAAGCACCATAAGAATATATAATGCAAACTCATTGTTTACGAAAGCAACACCGCCGAAACCGACCGCAAAAAGTATCGGAAAAAGCAAGAGAGACTTTTTCCTGCCGATAAGCTGGATGATAAAACCGCTTAAAAGCACCATTATAAGATTGCCGACCGACTGCGCGGCAACCATCCTTCCGGCTGCTGCCTGGCTTATGCCGTAGTCGCGGACGAGATAAGTAATTATGGTTCCTGTCATGACTGCAAGCATACCGTTTACGAGAAATGCCATGCAGCTTGTAAATCTGAGTCTTTTCATATCCGTGTTTCCTTTTTTGGCTTAATTCCTAAAACGCTCCCATTGTAGCATACGGGGACTGAGCGCGCAATACAGTGATTGAAAAAAGTACTCTGTAGGAAGTTCAAAAGTAAAGTAGGAAAGAACCATCGGTCTGATGGTTCTTTCTATATTAGTGGGAACAGATTCCCGAATACATCTCAGGTCTTCTGTCTCTGAATATGCCCCAGTTCCTGCGGTTCTCTGCAAGTTCGTCGAGGTCAAATTCAGCGGTAAGAACGGTCTGCGTGTGGTTGTCTGCTTCTTTAACGATTGCTCCGGTGCCGTCCGTTATAAAGGAGTGTCCGTAGAAGGTCATTGAAGTCCCATCACTTTCGGTTCCTATACGGTTGGATGCGATCACAGGCATCATATTGGCAGCCGAATGACCTTGCATGCAGCGTTTCCAATGTTCACTGGAATCTTTATCCAGATAAAGCTCACTGCCGATTGCGGTAGGGTACATTAAGACTTCGGCACCCTGCAAAGCCATGCATCTTGCGGCCTCAGGAAACCATTGATCCCAGCAGATACCTACACCTATCCGACCGAAAGTTGTGTCCCAGACCTTAAATCCCGTGTCACCCGGAGTAAAATAAAATTTTTCCGCGTACGGAAGACCGTCGGGAATATGTGTTTTACGGTACTTGCCAAGCACTGTTCCGTCCGCATCAATCATGGCGATTGTGTTAAAACCGGTATTGCCGGCTTTCTCGTAGAAGCTGACCGGAATAACTACGCCAAGCTCTTTGGCGACTTCTTTGAAACGATTTACCGCCGGGTCTTTGTCAAGCGGCATTGCGAGATTCATATACTCAAAATTCTGCTGCTGGCAGAAATACAGTGTCTCAAATAATTCCTGCAAAAGAATAACATTTGCGCCGCGCGAGGCAGCTTCTCTTACCATGGCTTCCGCATTTGCTATATTTTCTTCTCTGTTCCGGGTGCAAGCCATCTGAGTGGCTGCAACTTTAACCTTTCTCATATTGTCCCTCCTTTGCAACGCAAAAAAGGAGCAACCTGTGCGATTGCTCCTTTGCAAATGACTTTTTATTTGTTTAATTAGATAATATCAGAAGTTTGATACAATTTCAATTCTATTTTATTAGTAATTTTATCTGTAAAACAATTATATAATAGAATTAAAGTTCTATATCGTATTGCGTGTCAGGTGCGATACATCCATGTATACCGGAAGTCCGTTTTCATATTCGACAGGCGTTTCACCCTGGATAAGCGGCCTTAAATAGTCAAGCAATTCCGGCATAATGTCGTTGCCGCGTTCATTTATCCATTCACGCGGAACACTTTTGGCTTCGTTGGCTATATCGGCAATTCGTGCATAACTGTATTCGATAGTATATGGCGAATCAGATACTCTGTTCATAACAACCATTATACCACTTAAATCTTCTTCGGCATAACCTACCGCTGATTTTCCGGATGTATATGCCTCATCCAGGTCGGTTTTGGATGAAATATGGGCACCGCAGCGCTGCAAAGTGTTAATTTCAATGGAACGCACTTTGACTCCTAAGGTATCTTTAATTATATATTCAAGCGCTTTACCCGCACCGGAAAGCTGACTGTGTCCGAAAGTATCCGCACTGCTTTCGCCGGCACTTATATACTTGCCGTCGGCATCGTGAATGCCTTCCGAGACAGCGACAACCACACTGTCATTGGTCTTAAGAAGACAACGGACGTCTTCCACAAACTCTTCACGATTAAAATCCGTTTCCGGAAGGTATATAAGTTGTGGCGCATTGCTGTAGGAATTTCTGGCAAGTGCTGCCGCAGCGGTAAGCCATCCGGCATCACGGCCCATTATCTCTATTATTGTGACTGTCTTGACCGCATAAATATATGTGTCGTGCGCGACTTCCAGAACAGATGTGGCAACATATTTGGCTGCCGAACCGAAGCCCGGAGTGTGGTCTGTTACCATAAGATC
Organism: Butyrivibrio sp. CAG:318; assembly: GCA_000431815.1. Lineage (GTDB taxonomy): Bacteria > Bacillota > Clostridia > Lachnospirales > Lachnospiraceae > Eshraghiella. The sequence goes on from FR889248.1 coordinate 35,557, forward strand.
GTTATCGATTGTCTTAGGTACTCCTATAATGCGGATATCACTGCCGATGTTCCTGGCATAATCCGAAAGTTTCAGTACGGTATCCATAGAATCATTGCCGCCTATATAGAAAAAAGCTCCTATATTATATTCCTTAAAGCGTTTAAAAATTGTTTCATAAACAGAAACATCTTCTTTCCATGACGGGAGTTTGAAACGGCATGAGCCGAGGTACATTGCCGGGGTGTGTATGAGCCTTTTCATCAGCTCGGGATTTCCGGCAATGGTATTACTTAAATTCATCAGATTATCATCAATAATTCCTTTGATTCCGTTTACCGAGCCATATAATGTATCATATATACCCGATTCGGCAACACCGGCAATTACACCGGCAAGACTTGCATTAATCGCGACGGTCGGACCGCCGGACTGCGCGACAAAACAGTTTTTCATAATCAGTCGATTCTCCTTTAGGTTTTATTTTAAAACAGATTTACGACTAAAGGATACTTAAATAATGGCATAATGTCAAGGCTGTATACCAAATTGGCGATTGACGAAATCAGGTTTCAAGGTTATAATAAATTAACAGATTATTTGAGGAATGACAGAACGGGGCATATTATGGAAAATGAATTTGTAAGGCTTTATCAATCAACCAACAGGCTTCAGGCCGAGATGATCGTCGACAATCTTAAGCATAACGGAATAAATTCTTATTATAAGAGTGAAGGTGCCGATGAGATCATGCAGTTGTCGGCGGGAATGTCTTTTATGGGAGATTCTGTTTATGTAAGACGGGCAGATATTGGAAAAGCGCAGACGGTACTAAAGGATTTTCTTAATGCCTCCGGTGTAAAAGACCTCTCGCCCATCAGGCGTTCCGGACCGGTTCGCATTGGTGCGTTAATCTGGGTCATAATAATCGCAGCGGTTATTGTGGCGAGCGTGGTGCTATATATAATTAAGGGATAAGGATATCTGGGACAATGGATTAATATCAGAAAGGAAAGAAAGAATGGGTAAAATCAAAAACAGAATTATCTCATTGGCGGCAGCATGTCTGTTTGCCGTAGGACTGCTTCCGTCAGCAGTCAGTGCCGATGATGAGCCGATACTTTTTGTCAACGGCAAGGACATCATCGCAGCCGAAAACAACACGGTTCAGTGTGGAACCGGTAAGGCGGTTTATGATGCGGCTACGCACACACTTACACTTGACAACGCACAGATAACGGAACACACCAAGGATGGCGACATGCCAACTACCGGAAGAGGCGCTATCTATGCAATGTATACACCTCTCAATATAGTGCTTGTCGGAGACAACAGTATAGACATTGATGGTGACAATTATCAGTACGCATACGGAATTTACGTATGGGAGCAGAATCTTACCATCAGCAGTGAGAACAAGGGTTCGCTTACAATTGCGAGCAATAACAGGACGATTGAAGCACAGGGCAAGGTTACTATAGATAATGTCAGTCTTGACCTTACGGCCGCCAAAGCAGATTGTGACGGCATGGGCGGTGAGTCATTTGAAATCAAATCATCAGACATTAAGTTAAGATCTGACGGCTGGGGTATATACTCAGAAAATGATTTCAATGTAAGTGACAGTAAGTTTGATATACAGTCTCCATTAAATAATATTATGGTGGATGAAGGAAAACTGACAGCTTCCAATACGAAATTTTATGTGAAAAACACAATGGGCGGCTGCGCAATTTATGCCGGCAAAGATATTACAATAGAAAACGGCAGTTATGTAGAAGCGGAAAGTGAACCGGACTGTGCAATCTTCACACCGGAAAATATTAAACTTGATAATTCGGAATTTCATCTTAAAGGATGGTATCCGGGTATCATGAGTAGCGGCGATATGGAAATTAAGGACAGTAAGGTCGAATCCAAATCGACGGATGACATAGGAATCTGGTCCAGATCCAATTTGACAATAATCGGAAATTCCGAGGTTAAGTCAAACGGAATCGGTGCCGCAGGTGAATTTGCAATAGAACCGGCAGACGGCAGTTATGCAGAGGTGTCGGCAGACGGAAATAAATCGTTGGCCAAGACAAGAATCATAATGGATGAAGTGAAAGATGATTTCTATTATGTGATTCATAAGCATACGTTAAGCTGGGTTATCGACAAAGAACCGACAGTGAATGAAGAGGGCATTAAGCATGAGGAATGTTCTACCTGTGATTACAAGGGTGAGGCAGTTCCAATCGACAAGCTTACACCGGATACGCCATCGGACGATAAGCCGTCAGATGACAAGCCGTCAGATGACAAGCCGTCAGACGATATTCCGCCAGCAACAGGCAATAATCCGGGAACAGTAATCTGGATTGCCGCAATCGCTGTATGCGGAGCAGCAGTTACAATAACTTCAGCATGCAGATATAAGAAAGAAAACAGATAATACAGAACAGATGTTAAAGAAAAATGGGCTGCGTTCGCAGCCCATTTCGTATATCTTTTATATTACAATGTAACAGTATATGTCATGCTTCCTGCAATATCGATGGTATCTGCAAGTCCGACAAGTTCAACCTTGCAAGGCTTAGCAGTATCAACAGTGATATTAACAGTGTTGCCATCGCGTACAACCTTAATGTGTGCGGCTTCTGACTTATCCATGTTATAAACTGTAGTCTCGGCTGTGCCTGTGAGACCGAATACACGGAATGTAAGATTCTCTGAGTAATCATAGTCAGGGCCCGGAGCATCCGGATTGATTGCTACGATGCTGTTTTCGCGTGCAAGAAGAGGAATTTCAAGATATCCGCACTCCTCTTTGTACCACTTACCACCTTCATAGGTCTTGCCGCTGAAGTAATTGGTCCATTTTCCTTCCGGAAGATAGAACTGAGCAATGCTCTTGTCGTTGAAAATAGGAGCAACGAGGAGCGAATCACCCATCATGTACTGCTTGTCAAGATAAGCAGTGTTGCGGTCATCTGTAAACTCAAGAACCATACTTCTCATCATAGGAATACCTGTCTGTGAAGTATAGATTGCATTTCTGTAAAGGTAAGGCATAAGAGAAGCCTTTAACTTGGTAAATGTTCTTACAACATCAACCGCTTCTTCATCATATACCCAAGGCACTCTGTAAGACTGGCTTCCGTGGAGTCTTGAATGTGATGAAAGAAGACCGAAAGCAGCCCATCTCTTATATACATCAGGAGTTGAAGTATGCTCAAATCCACCGATATCGTGGCTCCAGTAACCGAAACCTGACATGCAGAGTGAGAGACCGCCTCTTAAACTCTCCTCCATTGATACATAATCTGACCAGCAGTCGCCGCCCCAGTGTACAGGGAATTTCTGACCACCGACAGTAGCAGAACGTGCAAAAAGAACTGCCTCGCCCTTGCCTCTTTTTCTTTCAAGAAGCTCATATACGCATTTGTTGTAGAGATATGTATAATAGTTGTGCATCTTCATCGGATCGGAGCCGTCATAGTAAACAACGTTCTCTGTAGGAATTCTTTCACCAAAGTCTGTCTTGAAGCAGTCAACGCCCATATCAAGAAGAACTTCAAGCTTGTCCTGGAACCATTTCCATGCCTCAGGATTGGTGAAGTCGACAATTGCCATTCCCGGCTGCCACATATCCCACTGCCATACATCGCCGTTGGTACGCTTGATGAAGTAACCTTTCTCACATCCCTCTTTGAAAAGGCGTGATTCCTGACCGATATATGAGTTGATCCATACACAGATGTTAAGTCCCTTTGCTTTAAGTCTCTTGAGAAGACCTTCAGGATCCGGGAAAACTCTTTCGTCCCATACGAAATCAGACCAGTGGAACTCTTTCATCCAGAAGCAGTCGAAGTGGAAAGTTCTGAGCGGGATTCCGCGGTCAAGCATTCCGTCAACAAAGCTCATAACGGTATCTTCATCATAGTTGGTCGTGAATGAAGTTGAAAGCCATAATCCGAAAGTCCAAGGTGCCGGAAGTGAAGGCTTACCGGTAAGGTCTGTATATTTAACAAGTACGTCCTTCATTGTAGGACCGTCGAAAAGGAAATAATCAAGGTAATCACCCGGTACCGAGAATTCAGTCTTGGTAACCATTTCCGTTCCAATCTCAAATTCAACCTTCTCAGGATGATTTACGAGAACACCGTATCCCTTGTTGGATACGAAGAAAGGAATGTTCTTGTATGACTGCTCTGTGCTTGTACCGCCGTCGGCGTTCCAGATTTCAACTGACTGACCGTTCTTGGCAAACGGTGTGAAATGCTCGCCGAGACCGTAGATAAGCTCTCCTACATCGATAGAAAGCTGCTGACGTACATAAGTGTCCTCGTCGTCGCCCTTATCGTATGCAAGACCCTTCCAGTCAGTCTTCATAATGGCAAGGTCTCTTCCAGAAGCTTTGGAAATAACCTCTCCGTTTCTCTTGTATGTCATAGACCAAGGCTTCTTGGTAATCTCAAGGCTTAAGCTGCCGCTTGTGATGATAACCATATCATCGGAATCCTTAACGTCAAGAACCTGATCCTCCATATTAAGTTCAAATTCAGGGCCTTTATGGATTCTTCCGAGATGATGAGCCATCTGAAGACGGATAACGCCCGGCATAGGTGATGTGATTATAAGTGTAAGATTAATGCTTCCGAGAGTACATCCTCTGTTAGCGATAGGTACGGTCGGTGCGCATAAGGTAACTTTACGCTCTTCTACTGTTGTAAAATATACTTCCTGTGGTGCAAAACATTCGCAGCCTTCTTTCTGAAGCCAGCATCCGTTACTAAATTTCATAATTCCTCCTTTTTGCAAATAAAAATCTGCCTAAGCATAATTATATAAGTCATTATATCTTAGGCATGTCAGGAAAACTACCCCGATTATTGGACATGATTACCCTAAAATTTATTGATATTCGCAGTTTGACAGTGTGTGAAAAGATACTTATAATATAATCCAGATATAGACATTCCGGAGGATAGTATGAGAAAACTCATTAAAAATATAACTGACCGCTACAAACATGCCAAGATGAAGAACCAGCTGATCATTATGTATTTTGCGGCAGTATTTGTCCCGATTATCTTAGTCGGCATTATACTTGTGGCAGGTAATGCAAGAAGGCTTGTGACATACCACAGTGATTTGTTAAAAGCCAACAACGACCGTATCCGCTCTGTACTTTATGAAATTACAAGCCAGATATACAGTATCTCCGGAGAAATTGCTTTTAATAATGACCTTGTGGAAGTTCTCTCTATGGAATACCCGGATGAGAGAGCATTCAAGAGTGAGGTCGATAAACTGGGACCCTTGGAATATTACCAGAACAACTACTCCGGCATATCAGGTGTGGAGATATATACCAGCCAGCGCGGTGTGCAGAATTACAGGAATTTCAGACCGATAACGGATGATGTGGTTATGTCGGATTGGTATAAGACGGCATCGGACCAGTACAGTGTATTCTGGGACAGCGTTGAACGTGAGGATACCGGAGGCAATAAATACCGTGGTCTTGCACTTGTCCGCAAGATTACATTATATGATTCCGATGCCGAAGCGATCCTGCTTATTCATGTCAGCGACAATTATCTTAAGAGCAGGATAGAAGATAATGAAGAGGATGTTCTTCTTGCACTTGAGAACAAAAATGTATTTTATAGCAACAAACGTGACAATGAAGGCAGGTCGGACCTGCTTAATGTGATTGAGGGCGGGGATGAATATTTTTCATATGAAGGCGACATGGAATATCGAGGTGCCATGAATATGACATACATATCGACATTGAGCATGGAACAGTCGGATTCACTTATGTACATAGTGACGATTAGTAATTCCGCCTATAACAGTGTCCAGCAGATAGTTATGATTACTGTGCTCATTATTGCACTGGCCGTTATTCTGCCTGCGGTGCTTATGAGATTTTTCGTAATGGGATTTTCCAGCCAGGTAGGCAGAATGCGTGATGAAATGTATAGCGCCAGCCAGGGAGATTATGATTCCATGGAGGATTTTGACGGGTGCTATGAACTTACGGCAGCATACAAAGATCTCTGGATAATGCTGGACAAGATTAAAGAAAAAGACGCGGCAATGTATGCTAAGGAAATCAATGAGCAGAAACTTCTCAACGCGCAGCAGAAAATGGAATTCCAGATGCTTGCAAGTCAGATTAATCCGCACTTTTTGTATAATACGCTTGAAATGATAAGAATGAAAGCTATAACAGTCGGCGACACAGAGACTGCAACAGCAATCAAACTTCTCGGCAAATCCATGCGATATGTGCTTGACAATACCGGAATCGAATATACAACGGTTGCCAAGGAGTTATCCCATATTGAGACATATCTCCAGATTCAGAAACTGAGATTCGGTGAAAGAGTAAATTACGAAATCCGGTCCGAGGAAGATATTAATCTGAACAAAATAAGAATACTGCCTCTTCTTCTGCAGCCGATAGTTGAGAATGCGATACTTCACGGACTGGAGGAAGTGGAATCCGGAGGACAGATAACAGTGAATATCCACCGGGATATAAATAATCCGGATACGCTTATAATTTCCATAAGGGATAACGGATGCGGAATGGATGCGGACACACTTAATAATATGCGGATTAATCTTGAAAAAGGAAATATAAGTAAGCGATACGGAATAGGACTTTATAATATTAACCAGCGTATCAGGCTGTGTTACGGAATGGGATACGGACTGTCAATTGACAGTGAAGAAGGAAACGGAACGACGGTTACCGCCAGGATAAGAATAATGTAAAAACGAAATAGGGTGACTATTGCTCTCTTTTTTCGCGACCCTTGATTTTGGTATGGCGGCGTGGCGATATGGGCTGCCGGATGAGTAATATAATAGTGTATAATATGATAAAATCACACTTTTTTGCTTAAAATCAGCAATTTGGTGTCAATAAAATGCTATATGTGGCACACTAACATGGTAATATATGAAAACATATATATTAAAAGATATATGAAGCTTAATATATTACAATGTAAGAACTGTCAAATTGACACCAAATGCCCCGAAAATTGCAAAAAAGTGTGATTTTGTAAATTTCAAATCTTAAATAATATCATTCAAGATACTTAAAAGCCCCAAATACATCAATTATTTATATTCCCATGTATTTTATATAAATTATTTACTGTATTTCACAAGCATATCCACAATCGTGCGGCTTGCGTCTTTCTGGCTGCCGCTTAACATAGCCTTGATATATTTATCCCTGTTGTCATACAATGAACATATTGTATCAAACAGCAGATTATCGGACATGGCCTCTTCTTCAAGAACAGCGGAAAATCCCTGCTTTTTGAAGGATGCGGCATTGAGAAGTTGGTCGCCGCGGCTTGCGTCTGCAGGAAGAGGAATGAGAAGGTTAGGCTTCTTCATGGCAAGGAGTTCACATATTACGTTGGCACCGGCGCGCGATACGACTATGTCGGCCGCTGCGTACAAATCCTTAAGCTCCTCGTTGACATACTCAAACTGCTTGTAACCGGTAGTATTATTGAAAGATTCATCAACCTTACCCTTGCCACAGATGTGTATTATCTGAAAACGCTCCAGAAGCTGTGGAAGGATGGCGCGGATGGCCTCGTTAACATGAAGGGCTCCGAGGCTTCCACCGATAATCATAAGCACGGGCTTAAGTGTGTTGAATCCGCAGAAACTGAGTCCGGCAGCTTTATCGCCGTGGAGAAGTTCGTCGCGGATAGGCGTTCCGGTAAGGACTCCCTTGCCGTCAGGAATGAGCTTGACTGTCTCAGGGAAGTTACAGCATACTTTTACAGTATGCTTCTGGCAAAGTCTGTTGGCAAGTCCGGGCGTCATATCGGACTCATGCGCAATAACCGGGATGTTCATTTTGTCGGCTGCCATAACTACAGGAACAGCGACAAAACCACCTTTGGAAAATACGATATCGGGACTAATCTGCCTGATAAGCTTCTTGGCCTGCGAAAATCCCTTGATAACCCTGAAAGGATCGGTAAAATTCTTAACATCAAAATATCGTCTTAATTTACCGGACGCTATTCCATAGTACGCAACGCCAAGGTCTTCCATCAGTTTCTTCTCAATTCCGTTATATGAACCGATATAGGATACTTCAAAACCGGCATCCCTAAGGTAAGGTAAAAGAGCGATGTTCGGAGTTACATGTCCGGCAGTTCCGCCGCCGGTAAGAACTATCTTCTTCATTATGCGTGCGCCTCCTTATACTGCCGGAGTGCCTTGGCTAACTGATCCGGGCATGATGTAGGGCGGAAACCGCACTTGATGCCTTCGAGCCTGTTAATCGCATCGTCTATATTCATGCCGGCAATGAGGGCTGCAACACCCTGCGTGTTACCGGAACATCCGCCGACAAAACGTACGGACTTGATAATGTTGTCTTCAATTTCAAAATCAATTTCACTTGAGCAGACGCCCTGTGTCTTATAAGTATTCAAAACAATACCTCCTGTCTGTCACTTATTTTTTTACAGTATAGCATAGATAAGCAAAAAGTGATACAATAAAAAAAATTAACCGCCAAGGAGGATAAAAATGATTGGAATAATAGGAGCTATGGACGAGGAAATCAGCCAGATTAAGGCAAAACTTTCCGATGTTACGGTTACCGAAATAGCGGCGATGACTTTTAATAAAGGTAAACTGGGCAGCCATGATATAGTGGCAGTCAGGAGCGGAATAGGTAAAGTCAACGCAGCTGTGTGTACACAGATACTTGCGACATATTTTCATGTCGATCACATTATAAATACAGGAGTTGCGGGCTCACTTAAGAATGAGATTAATATCGGGGATGTCGTTATCTCGACGGATGCATTGCAGCATGATATGGATGCCACGGGATTCGGCTATGAACCGGGAGTGATTCCAAGAATGAAGGTATCTGATTTTATAGCGGATGAGAACCTTAGAAAACTTGCAGTAAAAGCATGCAGGGAAGCAGTTCCGCAGATAGGCGTGCATGAGGGAAGGATTGTCAGCGGAGACCAGTTTATTTCCGATCATGCTGTCAAAGAACGCATAGTGAAACAGTTCGGAGGATACTGCACGGAAATGGAGGGTGCTGCGATTGCGCAGGCGGCATATCTTAACGATATTCCTTTCCTTATTATAAGAGCAATCTCTGATAAGGCAGACGGAAGCGCAACGATGGACTACGGCGAATTTGAGCGGAAGGCGATAGATAATTCCGTAGCACTTTTGGTAAATATGATTGAGAATGCCAATTTTTAGTAAAATATGTCATAATTAGTCGGCTGATAAGGACTTTATAATAAATCTCCCTGCATATATTATATGATTAATCATAAAGTATATTGATGCAGGGAGGTTTTTATGTATTTTTTTATATTGGCAGCCGGAGCTTTTCTGGCCGGACTTATGATAAACAGCATACTCAGACAGAGCGTGAATGAATTGTTGAGGGAATCCGAGGAAATAGATCATACGGGTTTTGCGTTTTTTAAACAGATGAAACTTAAATATGAAAATTATATGCGTACCGGGCGTGAGATAAATAATACGGAGGCTTTCGCCGGAAAATATCTCGACAAATACAGATGTCACGGGATAAGAATACACAGTTATGAGAAAGCGTCAATGTGTGCGGCGGGATTATGCGTGATATTCGGAGCATGCGGTGCGCTTCTGGACAAGAGTCATGCACTGGAATATCTTCTGGTCGGATTTCTTGCGATGTATGTGGTGACGGGCAGCAGGCATCTTATAGACGTTGCCGGCAAGAGGCGCCGGATAACGACGGATCTGGTGGATTTTTTTGAAAACAGGTTTTCGGCAGCGACAGCCGAGACTGTCCGCGAGGCGGCACCAATCAGAAAAGCTGACATCCCGGTACGAAAAGGGCCTGATGATATGGGCGAGCGTGTAAAATTTCATGAAAATACACAAGTGACGTTCACGGAAGAAGAAAAAAAGTTAATTGACGAAATTTTGAAAGAATATTTAGGTTGATTAATGGCCGCGAATCTACTATAATAGATACGATTTGGATACAAGACAAAAGAAGGAGATATGAATTATGGCAAAAATAACTTTCGATTATTCAAAAGCAGCACAGTTCGTTTCGGCAGCTGATATAGATAATATCAAAGCGGAGACAATTGCAGCTAAAGATGTACTTGTTGGCAGGACCGGAGCAGGTAATGATTTCCTCGGATGGATTGATATTCCGGTTAATTATGATAAGGAAGAGTTTGCTCGTATCAAAGCATCGGCAGCCAAGATACAGTCAGATTCCGATGTACTTATTGTTATCGGTATCGGTGGCTCATATCTCGGAGCCAGAGCGGCAATAGAATTCCTCAGACATGGTTTCTACAATAACATTACCAAGGGCGAGAGAAAGACACCTGAAATATATTATGTAGGTAACAATATCAGCAGCACATATATTGCAGGTCTTATAGATGTAGTCGGAGACAGAGATTTCTCTGTTAACATAATTTCCAAGTCCGGAACTACAACAGAGCCGGCTATCGCATTCAGAATTTTCAAGGAGATGCTTGAGAAGAAATACGGTAAAGATGAGGCAGCGAAGAGAATTTATGCTACTACGGACAAAGCTAAGGGAGCACTTAAGAATCTTTCCGATGCTGAAGGATATGAGACATTTGTTGTACCGGATGATGTAGGCGGAAGATATTCGGTACTTACGGCAGTAGGACTTCTTCCTATCGCAGTAAGCGGCGCCGATATAGATAAACTTATGCAGGGTGCAGCCGAAGGACGTAAGCTTGCGCTCGAAAGCAGCTTTGAAGACAATGATGCAATGAAATACGCAGCAGTACGTAACATCCTTCACAGACAGGGTAAATCAATTGAAATAGCAGCTAACTATGAGCCGAGCCTCCACTATGTATCAGAGTGGTGGAAACAGCTCTTCGGAGAGAGCGAAGGCAAGGACAACAAGGGTATCTTCCCAACTGCATGTGATTATACAACAGACCTTCACTCAATGGGACAGTTCATTCAGGAAGGCTCAAGACTTATGTTTGAGACAGTTATGAATGTTGAGAAACCTAAATGCGAGCTTTATATCGGACTTGAGGAGAACGACCTTGACGGACTTAATTATCTTGCGGGCAAGTCAATTGATTTCGCCAACAAGTGTGCAATGAACGGTGTTGTTGTAGCACATACCGACGGTAATGTTCCGAACCTCATGGTCAATATTCCTGAACAGAATGAATTCTACCTCGGTGAACTCTTCTATTTCTATGAGTTCGCATGTGGTGTCAGCGGATATATTCTCGGAGTCAATCCGTTCAACCAGCCGGGCGTTGAGAGCTATAAGAAGAACATGTTTGCACTTCTTGGCAAGCCAGGTTATGAGAAGGAAAGAGAAGCCATCATGGCAAGACTTGATAAATAGTATAACATTTTAAAGAATAAAAGGCTGTGGACTTTAATCGTCCACGGCCTTTTCTAATCTTCTTCGATGACATGAATTTCAAGAAAATCAAAATCTGTCTGTTCAATAAAATTATCCTGATAGAAACGCGCTTTGTCATGACGCCTGAAAGAGTCAATCGTTGAGTCTAACCACATCGGAACTGCGAGGTCAAATTCTTGACAGGCGGTATCGAGCGCTGACAGAACTTTGGCGGTGCGGCTTTTGTCGGAAGAATCGTCTTCAATGACCGTATCGCGCAACATCCTGTTGTCCTTGAATATTTTACACCACATTCTGAACATATTTATAAGTCCTCCCGGAATTATTGTTGAAAATAAATTATCTGTAGTTTATACTATTTTGTGAATAAAATCAACTAAGGAGATTTAAACAATGGAAGGCAGAGAGCGAAGAGAGAGAATTATAGACATTCTCAAAAACAGTGATGAGCCTCTTTCAGGTACGGCACTTGCAGCCAGACTTAAGGTCAGCCGCCAGGTTATTGTGCAGGATATCGCATTGTTGCGCGCCATCGATAAGAATATAATTTCCACCAATAAGGGCTACATGTTTTTTGAACCACATGAAGCCATGTGCAGACGGATTTTTATGGTAAAACATACGGATGAGCAGATGCGCGACGAACTGAACAGCATAGTGGATAACGGCGGACAGCTGCTTGATGTCATAATAGAGCATGATGTTTACGGCACGATTACCGTTGATCTGCAGTTATCAACCAGACATGATGTCGATGAATTCATGGACCGCATTATGGGAAATGCCAGACCGCTTAAATACCTGACCGATGGAGTACATTACCATACGGTAGAAGCAGATAGTGAAAAGACGCTTGACAGGATTGAAAAAATTTTAAGACAGAAAGGGTACTTGATTTCAGATTAAAGGTGTGTTAAACTTGCCATTAGCTGACAAGACAGCTGACAAGACATAGCATACAGTGAAAGGAATTTTATCATGAAAGGAATTAAAAAATACTTACACAGGGTATTTATAGACGGATTCAGCGGAATGGCGCTGGGATTGTTTTCAACATTGATCATCGGAACGATTGTAGGACAGATAGCGAAGTTTGTTCCGGGAGCTGTTGGCATGTATATGATATATGCCAGCAATATTGCCAAGAGCCTTATGGGCGCCGGAATCGGAGCCGGAGTCGCAGGCAAATATAAAGAAGGCCCGATTGTTACTGTATCAGCAGCTGTAGCAGGTATGATAGGAGCATTCCCGATGGCATTTGCAGCGGGAGATGCGCAAACAGTGCTTACGGCAGCAATCAATCTCGGAACACCGGGTAATCCGCTCAGTGCGTTTATTGCGGCTTATGCAGCAATTGAAGTAGGACACCTTATCTCCGGAAAGACACCGGTTGATATCATAGTTACACCACTTGCAACAATAGCTGTCGGAGCTGTTATTGCATTCATAACAGGTCCGTATATCAATACGTTTACAGGCTGGCTTGGAACACTTATAACCATTAATGTGGAAGCACATCCGTTTATTGGCGGAATAATTGTATCCGCACTCATGGGAATTTTCCTTACTCTTCCTATAAGTTCAGCGGCAATCGGAGTGGTTCTCGGCCTTGACGGGCTGGCTGCCGGCGCGGCTACAATAGGATGCTGCTGTCAGATGGTCGGATTTGCGGTTATGAGTTACAGAGAGAATAAGATGGGAGGATTGATATCACAGGGAATCGGAACATCCATGTTACAGATGCCGAACATTGTGAAGAAACCTATAGTCTGGCTTCCGCCGATACTCTCAAGCGTAATCCTTGCACCGCTCTCAACGATGGTGTTTAAAATGCACAGTAATCCGGTGGGTTCCGGTATGGGAACATCCGGACTTGTCGGTCAGTTCTCCGCATACGGAGTAATGGTATCGGAAGGAATGAAACCGCTTGTGGCTGTCGGAGAAATAGCGTTGATGCATTTTGTCCTTCCGGCACTGCTTACATGGATTATCTGTACAGGAATGAGAAAAGCCGGCTGGATTAAGGACGGGGATCTGAAACTTGAAGTATAAAAAACTCTTGTAGACTTATTATAAATAGACTATAATTATTATATTCGTTTATATATCGTGTGCTCTACAAGGAGGATAAGAAGTTTGGAAGATAATACTAACATTATGTCCGGAGATCTGAACGCATTAAAGCAGTTCCGTGACATGGTCAGCAGCTATAACGAGGCGGTTCAGAACAGTGCCGGATGTGCGTCTGATGAGAAACGCCTTGAGAAGGATCTTTTACTTAACAGGAAGAATCTTAAGGATAATATTGACAGCACGGTTAAGAAACGCCGTAGTGAGGTTCAGGATAAGTTTGATGAAGAGATATCCAAAGATAAAGATAAACTCAAGAGAATCCAGAACAGACGCGGAAAAGCTAAGGATAAAGGCGTTAAAGGACGTATAGCAGAAGAGACGGCAGATCTTGTAAAACAGAATTCTGAGCTTAAGAAGAATATCAGGGCAGCACTTAAGGAAAACAGACTGCCGGGGTTCTGCGGAAGCGGATTTTATTTTACCCTGTATTATACCAAGGGTGCAGCGGAAGTATTCATCTGTGCCATGATGATAGTACTGATGTTCCTGCTTATGCCGGCGGCAATATATATTGCGCTTCCGCTTGAAAAACTCCCGGAAAGATATACGATACCTGCATTTGCGATTACCTATTTTGTTGTCATTGTCATTGTATTTTTTGTATACAAGATAATCGGCGACAGAACCAAACACAAACACGAAGATGAGCTTCGTGCCGTAAGGGCATTGAGAGACCGCATTAACAGCAATAAGAAACAGATATCCAATATAGCCAGGTCAATTACCAAGGATAAGAATGAGGATATGTACGGCCTTGAAGATTACGATGCACAGATACGTGATATAGAGGAAGATATTGCCAAGATAACTGCTGATAAGGAAGAAGCACTGAAGAATTTCGACAATAATGCCAGCGCGGAGATTGCTTCTGAGATAGAGAACAGGGAAATGCCGAGAATTAACGGCATAGAGGAAGATTATAACGCAGCAGTTAAGCTTCACGCTGAACTTGATGAACAGGTAAGACAGCTCGGACTTAAGATTTCAACGGATTACGAGGCATACCTCGGCAAGGAATTTACAGACACGGTTAAGATAGACGAACTTATAGCTATTATGGAGACAGGAAAGGCATCCACCGTATCCGAAGCGGTTAACGAATATAATAAGAAATAAATTAAAGCTTCCGTCTGAAATATTTGGACGGAAGCTTTAATATTGTATCACATTTCATAATATTCTGTAATGCCGTACAGAATGGCTTTGCTTATTACATCGGCGAGCTGCATTACCATGGACAGCCTTGTTGTCTGCAGAAGCAGGCTTTCCATCATTCCGGAAAAATTAACAATTCCCGTTATGTGTATGTCGCCGACATCCGGAAGTTCTTTTTTGACACCGAGCCCCGGACGGAGCGGCCCCTCGGATAGGGTTACATAACCGATGTGTTCATGTGTGCCGAGCGATGCATCAACTGCCAGGACGAACGGATGACGGTAGGATGAATTAATAAGTTCCAGATTTTCGGCAAGATTAGCTGCGTGCACGGGTTCACTTAATGTGCCGCGGACACTGATTCCGGGAATGTGGAATTTCTCTAATTTGTATCCGATTAACGGACCAAGGCTGTCCCCTGTTGAACGGTCACTTCCGATGCACATTATGACCAGCTCGCGTGATTGTATATGGTGTGACCGGAACAATTTGACGAGGCCTTCCTTCAGCTCGTAAGCGGATTGTCTGGCGGATGCATCGTAATAAGCAATGTTTGGCGGGTATTTTCTTCTTTTCTCCTGTGAAATCTTATAATTGGTTCCTGTTTGTAACATTTAAGCGCAATCCTTTCAGTTTTTTGGCAAAAAAGATTTGAACACTAATACAGTCTACGCAGAACATGGGCTTATTATGCTTTTTTTATCCGACTAATTGTGACACTTGAATAGCACATAATGCACATAAAGTCACTTTATAAATAAAAAAAGCAAAAAATAGATGATTTTACCGACAGAAAATGATAAAATCAATTTAAATGGTATGGTACGATTGAATTAACTGTATTTCATATAGATTTAGGAGGTAACTTTTTCATGGAGATTATATATGACGACAAGAAGGGTCTTTCAAAGCTGCCTAAGAATATTAAGCAGATAGGAACGGAACCTGACGGCCGCAGGGTTTATATTGAGGATTATGCGTATTCTTTTATCCGGGAACAGATTGTCGATGAAGATGAGACCGGATTAATCGGTGTTCTTCTCGGAGAAGTTAAGATTATAGAAGATATTACATATATATTTGTAAAGGGAGCGGCAGCAGTCACGAATGCGGCTGTTTCGACTGATGGAATTATTTTTACGGAAGAGACCTGGCCGGTTGTCAACGGTACTGTTGCCGGATACTTCGACGGACTTTCGATAGTAGGATGGTATTTGGTATCTAATAAGATAACATCAGATAACATGTATATGATCAATAAAACCGACTCGGATAATTTTGCGGACGGTAATGACATATTTTTTATGGTTAATCCGTCTTCAAGGGATGAGGCTTTTTATGAAAAGAGCGAGAAAGGCCTCACAGAGTTGCCGGGTTATGTGGTATATTATGAGCGCAATGAGAAAATGCAGACTTATATGACTGAACATCGCAATGAGACAGGCGTATCCGAGAAGAGCGGGAAAGAAGACGGCAGGTACAGGGAACTAATCAAGGAACGTAAGAACCCGGTAAGCAGAAGCGTGAAGAAGCATCTTACACTGGTGTACTGCCTCAGTATGCTTCTGATAATCGTTGTACTCATTATCGGTGTCAACAGCATTAATAATTACGACGGAAATAATAAGAACGACAAGAACGGCCAGCAGGCTAATGCTGGCGTGGTTACGACCGAAGAAGAGACCGTTCCGGTTGAGACTGTTCCGGCAGATGTGACTACCCAGGCAGAAGAGACTAAGAAACAGGAAGAGACTAAGAAGAAGGAAGAGACCACTAAGAAGCAGGAAGAGACCAAGAAGAAGGAAGAGACCACTAAGAAGCAGGAAGAGACTACTAAGAAACAGGAGCAGACTAAGCCGGCACAGACTGAGGCTGCTTATCAGAATTATACGATACAGCAGGGCGATACATATTACAAAATCTGCGAGAAGTTCTATGGAACGCAGTCATCTGACGGAGTTAAGAAGATACTTGATTTTAATGGCCTCACTACAAGCAGTGAACTTTTACCGGGAAGCACCATAAAGATTCCGAATTAAACCAGGGTAAGGAGTATGCATCGTGGCGGATATCAGACAGTACAGAAAAGACAAAGAGACGGCTGAAGTTGATTATGATGACAGCGGTCATGACGATTACGGACGAAGAATAAAGCAGCACAGGGCGAGAATACGAGTGGCTATAATGGGCGCAGGAATTCTGTGCGTGCTTGTAATTATTATAATCAGTATTATCAAATATAACATGAATTATGGCTCGTATACCGTCAAAGCATCTGCGGATATCAACGACAGCGGTTACACAAGATATTTGAATTTCGGCGGTGGCTTTGTGCGCTACAGCCGCGACGGAATATCGCTTTACAGTTATGACGGAACACGCAGATGGGACAGGACATATGAGATCAATAATCCGCTTACTGATGTATGCGGTAATTATCTTGCGATTGCAGACGCCGGTGGAAGCGAAATTTATCTTTTTAACAAGGATGGTTATGTGGCAGCAGTTAATACGGCACTTCCCATCTCGCAGATAAATGTTTCATCCCAGGGACTTGTTGCGGCTATACTGACTGACGGAACGGCTTCCAATATTAATATGTATAATCAGGATGGAAGCAAAATATATAATATCAAGACAACTGTTGAAGGGGACGGTGTCCCTGTGAGCATGTCGGTTTCCGATGACGGAAGCAAACTTGTCGTCGCTTATACTGCAGTTAAGGGTCAGGAGCTTGCGACAAGTGTTGTGTTCTATAATTTCGACGAAGTGGGCCAGAACGAGGTTGAACGTATAGTGGGTGGATATGACACATACGGGAATCAGCTGGTATCCAAGGTTGAATTCATAAATTCGGATACTGTGGCAGCGTTCGGAGAGAACATAATCAGTTTCTTCAGGATAAATGAATATCCTAAACAGCTTAAAGATATTGACATAGATTACAGAATACGTAAAATTTTCTATTCGGGAAGTTATGTCGGGGTATGCCATTCTACAGACAACGGTACGACGGTGGATGTGTATGACACGTCGGGTAATACGGTGATGACGCGCGAGGTTTCCGACGATTATAATAATTTTGCTTTCGGAGAAAGCACGCTTGTCATGTATGGCGCCGACAAGTGCAGTATAGTCAATATGAAAGGCAAGGAAATTTTCCAATACGATTTTGAAGACGATATAATAGATCTGATTCCTTTGGATGGGAATACAGGCTTCCTGTATCACAGCAGCGGACGCATGCAGCAGATCGTATTAAAACACGGAGGCTGATATGAATTGGACTTTAATATGTGTAATAGCAATTCTGCTTATCAATATATTGATAGGTGTCCGCAAAGGACTTATTAAGATGGTATTTTCTGTGGCAGCGGTAGTGGTGGTAACTGCAGTCACGGTTTTTGCGTCGCCACATATAGCAGGGTATCTTGCGGAGCATACATCATGGGATACTAAGGTGTATGATAATACATATAAATACCTTGAGGAGCATGATATGCTTCTTGACGGCAGCGGACTTATGGATGTTGATAAACTCCCGCTCCCGAAATCGCTTAAGCAGAACATTGCCGATAAGGCCGGAGAACTTGTTTCGCAGGGCGCTGATGCATATAATTCATACATAACCGCAAGAATTGCTGATATAATTTTTAAAGCTGCGGTATATGTGGCATGTTATATAATTGTGAGCATAATTGTATTTATAATAGGAATACTTCTTAATGTGGTAAGCAGGCTTCCGGTTTTGAAACAGATTAACAGGATAAGCGGTGGAATCATAGGACTTGCCATGGGAGTGATCTTTGTGTGGCTTGGATTTGTGATAATAACATTTCTCGGCAATACATCTTTTGCATCGGAAGCGTTCAGACAGATAGATGAGAATGCTTTTCTTACATTTATGTATGACAGGAATATTATACTGAATATCCTTATCGGAATTTTTTGAAATAATTTAAAAACAGGTATTGACTTGCAGGAACTTAGTTGATATAATGTAAAAGCTTTCGGTACAAACCGTAAGATGGCGAGTTAGCCAAGTGGTAAGGCGTGGGTCTGCAACACCCTGATCACCAGTTCAAATCTGGTACTCGCCTCTGATAAATCTCATGACATATGTTTGTGAGATTTATTTTTTTGCAGGCATGACAGTTATTATGAAGGGAAAGTGACGAACCGTGGAATTTAACCTTGGTGACATCATCAGAATGAAGAAGTCACATCCGTGCGGAAGCAGTGAATGGGAAATACTCAGAACCGGAGCTGATTTCAGACTTAAATGCATGGGATGCGGACATCAGATAATGGTTCCGCGCAGACTTGTTGAGAAGAACACCCGCTCAGTGCGAAGCGGCGCAGCCGGCATAATAAAAAAAGCTTGCCAAGATAAGTAAGGTATGGTATCATATATTTTCGTGATATATTAGATATATTCCTTGCTCCCTGCCTGACAGGGGGCCACAAGACCAAAAGGAGGTGCAACAGCATGAACAAGTATGAATTAGTAGTCGTTGTTAACGCAGTTATCGAGGACGACGCAAGAGCAGCTGTCATTGAGAAAGCTAAAGACCTTATCACACGTTTCGGAGGAACAATCTCAGGCGTTGATGAATGGGGTAAGAAGAGATTAGCTTACGAGATTCAGAAGATGAATGACGGTTTCTATTATTTCATCAAATTTGAGGCAGAGACTACAGCAATCGCTGAGATCGAGTCACAGATGCGTATCATGGACAATGTCCTTAGATACTTATGCGTTAAGGTAGAAGAATAATCGCCTGACGGCAGTCCCCATAGATTTTCAACCTTCGGCATGCACGGACGGTATAAGGATATCGTCGGAAATGGAGGCATATATGAACAAAGTTATCTTAATGGGAAGATTAACAAGGGATCCGGATGTTCGTTACGGAACAGGAGAAAGATCCACAACAATAGCCAGATATACACTGGCAGTTGACAGAAGATTCAAGAGAGACAATGAACAGACGGCTGATTTTATATCATGTGTGGCATTTGACAGAAATGCGGAGTTCGCAGAGAAGTACCTTAAACAGGGTACTAAGATTGCCATCACAGGAAGAATACAGACCGGAAGTTACACCAATAAGGACGGCAATAAGGTTTATACAACAGATATCGTTGTAGAGGAGCAGGAATTTGCAGAGAGCAAGTCAGCTTC
The DNA here is from genome assembly GCA_000431815.1 of Butyrivibrio sp. CAG:318. Lineage (GTDB taxonomy): Bacteria > Bacillota > Clostridia > Lachnospirales > Lachnospiraceae > Eshraghiella. The sequence goes on from FR889248.1 coordinate 55,458, forward strand.
CGAGAATAACGGTGGTTATACACCGGCAGCGAGACCTGAACCGAGCGCAGCCGGAGATGGTTTTATGAACATCCCTGACGGCGTGGAAGACGAAGGCCTGCCGTTCTAGAGATTTTTATAAGGAGGTCATGACAAATGTCTAATCCAAGAGAAGCTAAGGGCGATTCTCCAATGAAGAAGAGAATGGGCCGCAGAAGAAAAAAAGTTTGTGTATTCTGCAGCGATAGCGCTAATAACGTAATCGACTACAAGGATGTTAATAAATTAAAGAGATATGTATCAGAGAGAGGTAAGATCCTTCCTAGAAGAATTACCGGAACATGTGCAAAGCACCAGAGAGCTCTTACTGTTGCAGTTAAGAGAGCAAGACACATTGCACTTCTCCCATACACACTTGATTAATTAGATAAACAGACGTATTTAAGCCTGTCGGACGAAAGTCCGGCAGGTTTTTTTTTGTCGTATTGTCGCAAAATGTCTAAAAATATATGCATTAAGGGTGCAATTTTGTGCGTATTTACGAAAACGTTATCGTGATAAAATACATACAAATTTAGTGGTGCACTATATTAAAAAATTTAGGAGGTAACAATGAGAAAACACAATTTATCAAAGGTTCTTGCCTTGACTCTGGCAGGAATTATGACAATCGGCGGATGCCTGGTTGCCAAGAAGACGGACGTAAGTGCCGCAGCTACAACATTTGGACTTTACATCGGCGGAGAATCCCCTATAGCAACAGTTGATGCAGAGACAACAGGTACATACAAACTTTCATACTCAGGCGATGCAGTATCAGCAGGAGATTGGGGAACAATGTACTTCAAACAGACATCAACAGACGCAGGTAAGGTGGGATTTGGAGTCAAGGTTGACTCAATCAAACTTAATGATAAAGAATATAATGTACCGGCTAAATGGCAGGGTGTATCGGCAGATGCTGTAAACAAAGAGGGACTTTTTGACATTGCATTCTACAATCAGTGGGGCGATGCAACAGGAAACATCGGAGACGGAACAGGTAAAGATCTCGGATCATTAGCTGTTACAGATGCAGAAGTTACTTTTACAATCGCTAAGCTCGATACATTCGGACTTTACATCGGTGGAGAAAATCCTATTGCAACAGTTGACGGAGCAACAGGTACATATACAATTGAATACTCAGGCGATGCAGTATCAGCAGGAGACTGGGGAACAATGTATTTCAAACAGACTAACGATCAGAAGCACCTTGACGGAAGTGCTGTTAAGATTGAATCTATCAGCCTTAACGGAACTGATTATCCGGTACCTGAGAAATGGCAGAGCCTTCAGTCATCAGCAGTAACAAATGACGGACTCTTCGACATTTCATTCTACAATCAGTGGGACGATGCAGCAGGAAACATCGGAGACGGAACAGGTAAGGATCTTGGAAGCCTTCAGGTAACAGAAGCTAAGATTACATTTACTGTAGTAAGCAACACAGAAGCTGTAGCACTTGGCGGAGACACATCTGACGATAATGGCGACAGCAAGGATTATACAGACAGCAAAGAAGACGGCGATGATACTACGCTTGATGACACCAAGAAAGATGACAATGCAGAAGTGACAGAGAAGATTGATCTTAACAAGGAGTGCAAGCCTGTTGATGGCAAGACTCCTAGTGCAACAATCAAGAGCTCGGATTTTGCGTCCACAAAGGGTGTAAAAGCCATTGTGGTTGAGACTTCAATTCCTGAATCTGCAAAAGATAAATGGAATGACTGGTGTGGAAATATCGTAGTTGTTAAAGATTCAGAAGGTACACATTACTATATGTGGGGCGGCGCAAGCGTAAGCTGGAATAAAGATGTTGACGGAGACGAAGTTGATGATATAATCGGTGGAGTTAATGGCGACCAGTGGCTTGGAACCGTTGTAGATGGCAAGGTAACGCTTACTATTCCGGTTGCAAGTGAAGATTTCACAATTGATTTTATCACAGACTGTTATGTTGAGAATGGAGCACCTTCATATGACGGAGCAATTTATGTTCTTGATAATGCATCACTCAGTGCAACAGCCCAGAAGCCGGGAAATGGTGATAAGCCACTCGGCGACACTGTTATGATTTTCGTAGCAGTTGCAGCTCTTGCAGCATGTGTGGCAGTAACCGCCAGGAAAACAGCTGTAGAGAAATAAAAAGGATATAAAAGAAGGTATTTTAATATAGTGTAACCATATAATTTATGAGCTGCCCGGTATGCATATTGCCGGGCAGTTTTCATGTCCGCAGCGGACATATTTGCACACGGTCCGGATGCAGCTTGTATATGGAAAAACATGTCTAATTTAATCTGCATTGCATATCTAATTTGTTTGGTACACAAACTCGACAAAAAAATGTAAACTATAATCAGTCGTTGGGACGGAGAACCATATGACGGAACATATTATTAATTATCTTAGGAGGGTAATAGTACAATGAAAAAATTTAAAAAAGTTTTAGCTGCTGTTTTAGCAGGAACAATGGTAGTAGCATCTATGGTATGCTCAGCATTCGCAACAGGTGATTTTAAGACAACAGGAACATCTGTAACACTTGATGACGGCGGAATCAGAATCAACATCTACAACCCATGGGGCAAGGATGACACACATGCAGTTGATTCAATGGCAAATGTTGACGGAGCTAAGGCAGTAACAGTAACAGTTAAGGTTACAGGCATGGAGAAAGACGGAATCAAGTCATTCAATATGTATCTTAACGGCGCATCTAACGTAGATGGTAACAAGGTTTCATACTGGGAGAAAGACGGCGCTAAGAAGGACGGATGCCAGTCAACAACCGTTAACGTAACAGCTGACGGCGAGTACAAGCTTACACTTACATCAGATGAGGCTTGGAAGGCTGGAGACAATAACTTCCTTATGGTTGGTACAGACATTGACAAAGATGCTTGGAACGCACTTAACGGTGGCGAAGGTGATGCAAGCCTTCTTGCAATCACAGCAGTTACAGCATCAGCTGATATCCCAACAGGTGATAACGGAGCAACAGCTCTTATCCTTGTAGCAGTTGCAGCTCTTGCAGTAGTAGCTACAGTTTCAGTTAAGAAGTTTGCAGTTGAGAGATAATTTTCCATTATCGAAATAATATGTGATTTCTTTAAGGGAACCGGTTAACCGGTTCCCTTTTTATGCTCAGAATGTCAGGAATTATCTAATATTTTCTGTATTTTATCTCTAATAATGTCATTGAATATACACGATGAAAATTATATAATGACACAGTAGTATTTTGCTACGAAATAAAATTATATGTAACAGAAGTTACAATAGGAGGATGACAATGAAACTTAGAAAATTATTAGCAGCAGTTCTTGTTGGCGTAATGACAGTTTCTTCACTTGCAATTTCAGCATTTGCAGCTGATGAGAAGGCTACAGTTCCTGCACCGGGAGAATTCGATCCGGCTGGTAAGGATTATGTTGCACAGATGTATGTTCAGACAGGCGGCTCATGGGTATTCAGAAATACATGGGCAGATGAGAGTTATGGTACTGCAGTCGGCTATGAGAATGCCGACAAGCTTTCTAACGTAGAGAATAATGCTGTATCAGTTAATGACGGTACATTCACAGACGTTAAGCTTGAAGGAAACGGAACGTATACCGTTACACTTGATAAGCCTAACTTCACTAAGACTGCAGGCGGTAATACAACAGAGCCTACTAACTTTAACCTTATCGGTGTTTCAACTAACATTCCTGCTT
>FR889248.1:59213-77251 GCA_000431815.1 Butyrivibrio sp. CAG:318
ATTCCTGCTTCAGCTGATGCTTCAGAAGGCGGACCTGTTAAGTTTACAGATGTTAAGATTACAGTTAATGACAACCTTACATTTACATATCCTGAAGGATCATGCGATCCTGATGCTATTGCCAAGGGATCATATATCAGTATTCTTGGTGTTAATATCTGGAACAAAGATATATGTACAGATGCTAATGCAGCACTTGGCGGAGAAGATGTATGGCCGGGAACAGTTGATAAGATTACAATTACTTTCACAGTAGCAGGATTCAACTATGACAAGGCTGTAGAAGCGACAACAGCAGAAGAGACAACAGCAGCCGCAGCTGACACAGCTACTAAGGCAGCTGATACAGCTAAGACTGATTCTTCTTCATCAAACGGACTTCCTACACCTGCAATCATCGGTATTGTTGCAGCTGTTGTAGTTGTAGTAGTAGTTATCGTAGTAGTAGCTACATCCAAGAAGAAAAAAGCTAACTAATCCAGGTTAGGTTTTATAAAAACAGATTACATAAAGGACGGGACTTTTGCCCCGTCCTTTTATATTGCAATTTATCTGACGGGGACAGCTATATGCGGATTGGTTGTGTAATTCATCTAAAAATACGGTGATAATTCTATTAAATATTTCTAAAAATTACTGTAATTTATGTACAGTATTTATAGTAGTGCTTATTAAAAAAATAATCTATAATTAGGATAAATAAAATACCGTGAATGATTAACGCGGTGTTAAGTGGAGGTAAAGGATGAACGAACAGAAGTCCAAAAGTGAATTAGTCGCTGACAAAGCCTACTGGCTCGTGCGACTTGGTGTTCTTGCAGCAGCTGTTATGATGTTTCTGCCTGCTATGAACCCATCCAGAGTTTGTGAACGTATCAATCGTAATTTGTCATTGTTCACAAGTGCTGTTTCGTGGAGTGGTCTTATTAATAACCTTAGTGGTTTTGATGTAAGAATTATCGGATCATATGCACCATTCCAATATATAATGGTTTTCTCAATCGTTGCACTTGTGGGAATACTCCTTATGTGCGCCGGCGGTTGTATGTCATTAGGTAATCTTAAAATGAAGGTGAAAGGTAATTTCTTCACTTTAGGAGGAGCGGTTGCCCTTGGAGCAGGAATGCTTCTTATGCATATACCTTATAATATGCTTATGGACACTGTAGGCAAGATAGAGACGGACACTACATCTAATCCGTTTTCGCCGGCTATTCCAGCAGCTATGTGGGTATTTTTCGCAATTGCGGTAATTGTATTCATCGGAACAATTATGACGATGATACTTCTTCCGAAGCCTGATAAGGCTATGAAGTTTGAAATGCCTACCAAATACAAATTATTCCTTTGTATGTTACCGTTTATCGTGCTTACATTTGCATTCTCATATCTTCCATTATATGGTTGGAGATACGCATTCTTTGATTATACATCAGGTAAGCCTCTTACGGCAGATCAGTTTGTAGGCCTTAAATGGTTTGCAAGACTTGTTAACGACCCGCAGACTCGAAGTGACGTACTTAAGGTTCTCAGAAATACACTTGTAATGAGTGGCCTTGGTATTGCTACAAGCTGGGTACCGATGTTTTTCGCAATCATGCTTAACGAAATTAAGACTAAGTGGTTCCGTAAGACAGTACAGATTTTTACAACAATTCCTAACTTCGTCAGCTGGGTTATCGTATTTGCACTTGCATTTGCTATCTTCTCAACGGACGGATTTATCAACAGCCTTTTCGGAACCAAGATAGATTTTCTTGGTAACCCGTCAGGAACATGGTTTAAGATGTTAGCCTGGGGAATGTGGAAAGGTGTAGGCTGGAGTGCTATTATTTATGTAGCAGGTATTTCCGGTATTCCGCTTGAACTTTATGAGGCTGCTACAGTCGATGGTGCCGGAAGAGCTCAGAAGATGTTACATGTTACGGTTCCGGGACTTATGCCTACATATTGTGTATTGTTACTTATGTCAATTGCCAACATCCTTACCAACGGTATGGATCAGTACCTTGTATTCTACAATGCTAATAATGCAGATTTGATCAACGTACTTGACCTCTACGTATACAAGCTGGGACTCAGTGATCCTGATATGTTCCCACTTTCAACTGTTGTAAGTATGACGAAGTCCATAGTCAGTGTGATTCTGTTGTTCTCTGCGAACGCAATATCTAAGCTGATCCGTGGCGAGAGTATTATGTAGGAGGTGATATGATATGGCAAAAATGTCAGAGAAAATGAAACAGGAACTTAAAGCTGAGAAGGCATATAACAAGAAGCATAAGAGGATGTACAGACTCACTGCTAACGATGTTATATTCAATATATTTGCATATTTACTTTTTGGTATATTTGTTATAATATGTATCTTCCCATTTTACTACATATTTATTAACTCAATATCATCACCTGCTGCAGTTACATCCAAAGCCGTAACATTCTGGCCTCAGGGATTTTCACTTGAGACATACAAGGCCGTTATTGAAGTTAAAGATATAGGCCAGGCGTTCCTTATAACAATTACAAGAACTATCCTTGCAACAGCACTCATGGTTCTTGCATCAGGTATCATAGGATATCTCGTAACCAAGCAGGAAATGTGGCACAGAAAATTATGGTACAGACTTCTTGTTGTAACAATGTATTTCAATGCCGGTATCATTCCTTGGTATTTGAACATGGCTATGTTAGGTCTTACCAATAACTATATGGCATATATTGTCCCTGCTATTGTAGCACCGTATAATATCATCCTTGTTAAGACTTACATTGAGTCAATACCTGCTGAGATGGAAGAAAGTGCATTCATCGACGGTGCGGGATACGCGGTTATCTTCCGTAAGATTATATGGCCGTTAAGTAAACCTATACTTGCGACGATCACAATCTTCGGTGCGGTTGGTAACTGGAACTCATTTACCGATTCCCTTATGCTTATGCAGTCTAAGCCCCAGCTTCAGACATTACAGCATAAGTTGTATAACTATCTTGATTCCGCATCTGATCTTAAAGCAGTAATTGATAATCCGGATAGTGCAATCATAAGACATGCTATGGATAACGCAGCATTTGCAAGCGTTATCAAGTATACGGTATCAATGATTTCAATCATACCTATACTTATCGTTTATCCGTTCATGCAGAGATATTTTGAAGAAGGTATCATGCTTGGTGCGGTTAAGGGCTAATGATATTACACCATGCCGGCGGCTGCCGGTATGGTTGATATAAAATTCAACTTTAAAATTTTAAAAAGGAGGAAATTACAATGAAATTAATGAGACGAGTAATCGTTGCATTGCTTGCTGTTGCTATGGCAGCATCATCATTGGTTGCATGCGGCAAGGACAATGGCACAGGCAAAGATGAGCTTGTAACACTTGACTGCTATAGCCAGTTAGCTAACTTTCAGGGAAAACAGGGAGGCTGGTTTGGAGCACTCCTCAAGGAAGAGTTCAATGTAGAACTCAACATCATCAAAGAGTCAGACAATACATTCGCAACAAGAATGGAGTCCGGTAACCTTGGTGATATCGTAGTATTCGGTAATTCCGGAGAGAATTATCTTGCAGCAGTTAAAGCAGGACTTCTTCTCGACTGGAATTCATATGATCTTCTTACCAATTATGGATCATATATCAAAGAGCATATGCCGGCAGCACTTGCCAACAATGCCAAGATTTCAGGAGACAAAGGAATTACTTATGGTATCGGTCATTCAGTAGCACTTAACTCAGAAGACCATGATGAGTTCTTCTATTCATGGGATCTCAGATATGACTACTATGCAGAACTTGGATATCCGGAAATCAAGGACCTTGATGATCTCTTCGATGTATTCGTACAGATGAAGGAGAAACATCCTACAGATGATAACGGTAAGGAAACATATGCCGTATCAATCTGGCCTGACTGGGACGGAAACATGGTAATGTATCCGAAGTCACTTGCAACAGCTTATTACGGATATGATGAATTCGCTATCGGTCTTTACAACAATGAGACAGGTGAGTTCTATGATCCTCTTATGGTAAAAGATGATGGAACATACGGACCATATCTTGAGATGTTACAGTATTTCAACAGACTTTATCAGGCAGGACTTCTTGATCCTGACTCAGGAACACAGAAATATGATGATGCAATAGCAAAGGTTAAATCAGGAAGAACATTCTGGTCAATCTTTAACTACGCAGGATCAGCAGCATATAACACAGAAGCTAATACATCAGCAGGCAAGGGTATGTATCCGGTAACTCCTGAAGAAGCTACTCCATGTGTATACGGTCTTAACCCTAACGGTGGAAACCGTATCTGGACAATCGGCGCTAAGACAAAATATCCTGAAAAATGTATGCAGATTCTTAATTATCTCTGCACACCTGAAGGATTCCTTAACTCTGAGTACGGTCCAAAAGGACTTTGCTGGTATTATGACGACAATGGTCTCACATGCTTCACAGAACTTGGTAAGAAGTGCCAGGCTGACACATCAACTATGATGGAATCAGATGATCCTAAGTTTGAAGTATACACCGGTGCTAAGTTCAAAGACGGACAGCAGCAGATCAACAACCTTACATGGGCTCGTAATGCTACAAACCCTGATAACAATGAGAAATTCAACTACAAGTATTGGGCAAGCAACCAGACAGAAGCTGTTAAGGATTCAGCTGATGCTGACTGGAGAGAGCACACAGGATGTGACACAGCAGATCAGTATCTCAACAGCAGAAAGCTTGCAGACGGTTCACCGGCATACTCAGTTGCTGTAGCAACAGGATACGCTGAAGGAGCTAAGTCCAAAGAGCTTAAAGTAGTTTGGAAGCAGGTAACAGATGCTATCATTAAGGGATCATGGAGAGCAATCACAGCTAAGGATGATGCTACATTCAAGGCAGAAGTTGATGACATGATCAAGAATGCTAACGCATACGATAACGGAAACGGTTACAAAGAGTGTGTTGAGTGGTCAGTAAAAGAAGCAGAAAGAAGACATAATATGGAAGAAGAAGTCAGAGCTGCTGAAAAAGGTACTAACTAAATAGCATAGCATACAGACTTTAATAAAACGGGGCTGTTCGTAATATCGAACAGCCCTTTTGCGACAAAGGAGCAATTAATGAAGTTTTTTAGTACAGAAGGCGGAATATATAAGTTTATGACACGGCTGTGGGATATGATAAAGCTGAATTTTCTCTGGCTTATCTGTTCATTACCGATTGTCACAATCGGTGTATCCACAATTGCGGCATTTACGATTACGCTCAAAATGGTTGAAGAGAAGGAAGGATATATAGCCAGAGCCTTTTTTAAAGCGTTTAAAGCAAATTTCAAACAGGGAATAGTGATCGGACCGATTACCATTATTTTTGCTGCAGCGCTTTATCTGGATTTTACACTTGGTAAACAATACATTGGATTTGTTATACTGGGTATATTATCGGCTTTTCTGTTTGGTATCGCAATAATTTACACATACCCTCTGCTTGCCAGATATGAGAACAAGCTTTTGAAGACAATTAGAAACTCCATGAGGATTGCCATGAGGTATTTCGGAAGAACGATTTTTCTTGTTGTTGTTCTTGTAATAGAATATATAATTTTCTTCAGATTTACCAAAATAACACTTCTGATAGGTATTCTTGTAGGCCCGGCCACAATGATATTGACTGTGAGTGGATTTGCAATGTACTTCTTCCGTGAGATTGAGAAAGCGGGAGGAGTGACCACCAGGAAGACCGAAGAAGATTTGTACAATGAAGAAATTGAGCGGGAAACACAGAATGCTCTTAAAGCTGAAAATAAAAATATATCGGAGGACGAGAATCAATGAAGCGTTTAAATTTATTACGCAGAGCAGCTGCATTCGCAGCAGGAGCACTTATGGCAGCATGCCTTGCAATACCTGCATTAGGAACACCGGTAAAAGCAGCAGATTCAGTTGATATGAATGTTGCGCTTTGCTTCTTTACATTTGGAAATGCAGGTACAGTAGAGAAAGGTGATACGGTTAAAGTAACCGGAGATGGACAGTATACAGTTGAATTTGACTGTGCAAAGAACCTTTCAGATGATGCCAAGGCTGCCGGGGATACAGCAATTACAAGTTTTGTAGCCATGTATATTCAGGATGTAGCCACACTTGACGGCACAGCATCGGAATCACCTGTAGCAACAGCGGACATCGTTTATAATTCAATCAAAATCGACGATAAGGAACTTACAATAGCAGATACTAATCCGGCATCTGCAGTTAAGGCAAACGGTGCATTTGATACCAATAAGCCTGTTAACGGATGGGATGGATCGGTAGTTGCAGACACAGATATTGTATGGGATCAGACAAACCATCTTGTTAAGTTTGCAGGGGTTGACAGTGTTCAGAAGGTTTCTGTAACATTCACACTTTCAAATGTCACAGCTAAAGCGATTGAGACACAGGCACAGACAGAAGAAGAAACCACAGTGGAAGAGACAACTGCTGCAGCAGAGACAACAGCAGCTCCGGCAGCAGCAACTGACGAAGGAACGAACTTCCCGGTTGGCGCAATAGTTGGTATTGTTGCAGGCGTTGTGGTTATCGTTGTTGTAGTTATTGTAGTATGCACTAAGAAGAAAACTAAATAATATAAACGTATAACATAAGAATGCCCCGGTTCATATGATAAGAACCGGGGTGTTTTTAATTGGTTTCTGAATCGGAGCAGAACTGCTTGCGGTATTCTGCCGGAGATACACCGACATATTTCTTGAATTTCTTATGGAAATAATCAACATTCTTATAACCGACCTGCTCTGAAATTTCATATACCTTCAGCTTGTTCTCGGAGATAAGCTTCTTGGCATGTTCAATTCTTATGTGGTCTACATAGTTATTAAAATTCTCACCGACATTTTTGCTGAAAATCTTTCCAAGATAGGCGCTGTTGTATCCAAAAAGAGGAGCGATTGTTTCAAGCTTGATATTAGTCTGAAAATTATGGTCTATGTAAAAAATAATATCATCCAATATACTGTCACGTGATGATGTTCCGATAGAGGACATAATCACTTCAAACTGTGATGTGAGATATTGCATTATCTCATAGAGATAAAACTGCTTGTCGATAGAATCAATAATCTCACTGTTGGAAGGAAACGGTATCTCAGCTGTAGGATAGAGCCGTTTGATATTCTCTTTAATCTGAAGAAACATATCGGTTAAGAATAATTTTACGGCGTTAATATCGTCCTGAACATCATATAAATATTCTGTTATATTATTCAAGGTATCTGCGAGCATCTTACGGTTAAATGCCTGAATATAATTCGTGAGGGTGCTGCAGTACTCATCCATTATTTCGTTGGAAAGTGACTTGTCACGAACTCCGAAATCAGGCAGGGCATCGTAACCGACCGTGTGCTGGCCCGGTTTGCAGAAGAAACGTCTGCTGATAAGCCGTTCAGCCTGTGAATATGATAAGGCGATATCCGACAAGTTGTTAACTGAACGCCCGAATGCCAGGAAAAGGGTATCAAGAGGGCTGTCCTTCTGTGGAATTGCATCGTAATGATCCAAAAAACGCTGAAACTTATCCAAAGCATATGTACCTTTAAGAATAATTACATTCTTGTCATTCTTACAGAAGTGTTCAAAAGTAAGACTTCCGTTATTGGTAATATGCAGAAGCTCAGAAAACTGATATGGCATAGAGTCTGCATCACGAAGATACTGCTCATATATTACAACTTTATAAACATCCGCGCATAAATTCATTTCCTCTGTATTGATCAGGTCTATGTCGGCATTGCCGGTAACAAGTTCATCGAGAATCTCTTTCTTGGCTTTCTCGCGGTAATGATGAAGCACCTGGGATGTCTTATGTTCGTCAATTATATTGGTATGTATCTCATTGATAATGGAAGTCAGCTCGTCTTCATCAACCGGCTTGGTAAGATAATACCCTACACCCTGCCTTATAGCAGCCTGCGCATATTTGAAATCAGAGTACCCGCTTATAATAATTATTTTGCCGTTAAATCCCTTGGCACGAGCAGCTTCTATGACATCTATACCGTGCATCTTAGGCATTCTGATATCAATAAGAACAAGGCTGGGATTTAATTCAAGTATCTTGGCCAATGCTTCCTCACCGTTTGCAGCGTCTCCGCAAACCGTAAAACCGAATGACTCCCAGTCGATGATCTGTTTCAATCCGTCACGTATAATCTGTTCGTCATCAGCGATGAATACAGTTTCCATTCAATACCTCCATAGTACAAAATACATAAAAAAAGAACATATAAATTGTTCAATATATATAAAAGTATAAGAAAACCACAGCATTTTGTCAACAGATAAAATGCTGTGGTTATAGTAAAATTAAGATAATTTAGTAGGTGTGTATTTTGAATACAACCGGGAATCCGGTATGATATCCGCATGCCTTTATATGAAGGCCGTCGTGTTCATGCGACCAAGAAAGTATATTGTCGCATCCAAGTACCTCAACATCGTTAATAATACCCTGGAATGAAGTGCTGTTGGCATTTTTGCCGGAGGCAAGACTCTGTATGCATATGTCGTCATTGCCGGAGTAATTTAAAGCAATAGCGTATATACAGCCGTGTCCGGCGGTAAAACGGAAATCGTCTTTAGTGTATCCGGAAGCGTTTCCTTCGCTGAATTTACCTTCAACCTCAGCGGTAGGTCCCTCAGCACAGGCTCTCCAAGGCTTGCTGTCATATATGGCTTCTCCGTTGACTGAAAGCCATGCACCGATATCCTTAAGAATAGCAGTGTCCTCATCAGGGATGGTACCGTCGGCTTTAGGACCGACATTCAGAAGAAGATTGCCGTTCTTGCTTACAACATCGACTAGATAGCAGATGATTTCATTACTTGTCTTATAGTCAAGTGATGTAGTATAACACCATGAATTCTTGGCAATGGCGGTGTCTGTCTGCCAATGATAAGGCTTTGTGTCCGCAAATTTACCGCGCTCAATATCGACTATTCCGCTTCCGAAAGCCATAGCATCATGCTTGTAGCAGATTGCCGTTTCAAAACCCCATTCAAGTCCGCGGTTATAATAGTAAGCCGTTATTTTCTTAAGGGTTTCTTTATATCCTTCATGCTGTATCCACCAGTCAAAATACAGGATTTTAGGCTGGTATTTATCGATGAGCTCACATGTACGGATGAGCCAGTCATCAAGAAATTCCTGCGTAGGATAAGGCTTGGCATATATATCCTCCTGATCCGGCTGCTCCTGAAACGAAGGCCAGTAGAAATCGCCGACCTCCATCGGATCCTTGATATCGCTGTCAAAATCCTTTCCGTTGCCCATGAACCATAAATGCTCGGCACGGTGTGTGGAAGTACAGAAAGTCATGTCGCGCTTTTCGATTTCTTTTTTGAGCTCACCGAGGACATCGCGCTTTGGACCCATGTTTACGCTGGTATATTCCGAAAATACACTGTCATACATCTGAAAACCATCATGATGCTCGGCAACGGGTACTACATACCGTGCACCGGCTTCTTTAAAGAGGTCAGACCATTTGGAAGCATCGAAATAAGGTGCGGTAAACATCGGAATAAAATCCTTGTATCCAAAATCTTTATGTGGCCCGTAGGTCTTTATGTGATGCTCATATTCAGGCGTGCCCTGAATGTACATATTTCTTGAATACCATTCATTATTGAATGCAGGAACGCTGTAGAGCCCCCAATGAATGAAAATACCGAACTTGTCATGTGTAAACCAACGCGGTATCTCCATATCGGTAAGAGACTCCCATGTATCATTATAGGGTCCTTTGCTGATTACTTCATCGATAGTGCGAAGATAATCGGATTTGTTTTTGTCGTAGTTTGCTGGTTTCATATGTTCCCTCCAATAGTAGTGATATATATTATTAGTTGCCCTGCGACAGCTTGCTTTTGGCATCGGCTTCGTCTTTGGCATTGGTTAAATCATATTCGTAAATCTTTGAGTATCCCAGTGCAGTTGTCCGGTTCAATAAATCCGAATACAGACTGTTGAATTCTCTCTCGTCCGAGGCAAAAACCATTTTCCATGAATACTCGTTTATGGCAGCGGCACATTGAACACGGATGGTTGATAATTCAGTAGTCTCTTTAGCAGCTTTATATGATACGCCTGGTGAGACTATAAGTGCATTGTTGTCCTGCAGGTAATCCATTACGGACTGGGAACCAATGTGGGAAGCCCAGTCTTTTTCTATATCGGACTGCCTCATGGCAATAACTGAATCCCATGTGGAAAAATAGTACGGATAACCATCGGGAGTGCATTCGGCATTGGAAACAGGTTTGTAATTGAGCTTGCATATTCCGTCCAGCCATTTACCGCCGCCATATTCTTCCGGCATAAGCGTATCTTTGGAATAGAAAGCTTCGATGCCGAAATCAGTCAGCTCAGGACCCTGCTCAGTCATCTGCCATGTAAGACCCTCAATACCGGCTGTTCCCTGCGGAGAGTCTGCACAGCTTGCCATGATGCCCTCAGTTGAGTAAAGCCAGTCGATGAAATTAGCCATTCTGACAGGATCGGCCGCGTCTGCTCCGATGGCTATGGCAGTGTCAAAGCTTCCGGCGACGCGGCTTCCGTATGAATATATAAGTTCATCTTCAATCGGTACAAACATATAACCTCTGCCGCTGTTGAGATTATCGTTGGTATTGTATGCAGGCTGCGCAAGCCATGGCCATGGAGAAAAAAGAATCTGTCCATCAGCAAATTTGTTCGAAACGTCAGAGTAATTCTGAGTCGGTGAATCCGGGTCTATAAGTCCCATCTGGAATGCCTTATTGTAAAAACGAAGAACTCTCATATACAGCGAGTCGGCATCAAGGATGTTCTGAAAATCACTGCCGTCAGCCTTGGATAGAACAAAACCATATTCGTCATAACCATAGAAACAGCAGGGCTGCTTAATTGCATTCATCATATTATTATCCCAATCCTTGAACAGGGAAAATGCATATGTCGCAGCACCGCTGTCACTGTATGGGTGTGCGGCCTGCATATCGGCAAGAATCGGGAGAAGATCTTCAAGTGTATTGATTTGGGGATATCCCATCTCTGAATAATAATCCCACCTTAAATATGTGCCGTAAGTAGGGGCATACGATTCGGAAGGAGTATACGGAGATGCTGATGAAAGAGCACTCGGTATTGCATAAATTCCGTCAGATGCCAGCTCGCGGTTCAATGAGACAATAGAAGATGAGTATCTGCCGTAAAGGGCGGAATCCTCTATGTATGTGTCCATATTTATTATAAGACCGCTATCGACCAGACGCTGTAAATATTTGACGGGACAGATTATAATGTCACCAACATTGCCTGCCGCAAAACGTGATTCGAAAAGGTTGTCTGAGCCACCGTTTATTGATGGCGAAATTATATTTAATTCCATATTGAACTTGGCTTTGATAATGGAAGCGTACCAGCCGGACTGTATTCCATCGTAATTGGCATTTGTGTCGTATACATCTATTGTAAGAAAATCACGGTATACGGACGTACTGCCATCACTGGGTGATGACGAATGTGCACATCCGGCAGATAACAGCACAATCATTATAACAGCTGCCATGCGGCTGAATATTGTAATGCTGCGGTATGTAAAACGGTGCATATAAAACCTCCGGTAATATTACTTATTTAATTATATTTAAAAATGCTGTGAATTGCAATAAAAAGGAAATAAAACAGCTGGAAAAAATTATCGTGTTATTGTATAATGAAAAAAGCAACAGTTTACAATGCATCCTTACGGGAGTGCTTTATGAGGACAATATTAGTAGTAGATGATGACAAAGAGAATCTTAAGTCACTGAAAATGTTTCTTTCCAGGGAATATAAGGTGGCTGCAGTGTGTACCGGAGAAGACGCACTTGAATATCTGAGCATGAACGCACCTGATATGGTTCTGCTTGATATAGTTATGCCGGACATGGATGGTTTTGAAGTGCTTGAACATATGCGTGATGATGGGATTGCACCGGAAGTTCCGGTTATATTCATAACTGCCGACAATGATACCAGTATGGAGGTCAAGGGACTTAATATGGGCGCCGTTGACTATATTGTCAAACCGTTTGAACCGGAAGTTGTGATGAGCAGAGTAGCCAAGT
Source organism: Butyrivibrio sp. CAG:318 (assembly GCA_000431815.1). GTDB lineage: Bacteria > Bacillota > Clostridia > Lachnospirales > Lachnospiraceae > Eshraghiella. Next base: position 71,365 of record FR889248.1, read on the forward strand.
CAATAGAGATGGAAAGCATGAGGCATGATCTTGAGAAACAGGCAGGAAGGGATCCGCTTACGGGGCTTTGGAATCGTAAGTATGCATTCAGGCGCGTGGAGAGGATACTGTCCGGGCGTAATGCCTGCGGTGCCGCATTCATGATGGACATAGATAATTTTAAAGGCATTAATGATACATACGGGCATACATACGGAGACCGGATATTGGTCAGCATATCCAAGACAATTCAGAAAATGGTGCGTCATAACGATATAGCCTGCAGGCTTGGTGGTGATGAGTTTTTTATGTTTTTTGCCGGACTGGACGAGACATATAAGATACAGCATCTCGCATCCAGGCTTATAAGGGCATTGAATGATGAAGTCAAATATCCTGACGGGATCCGCGGAGTGCGTGCGTGTATAGGAATTGCAGTGGCACCATCATGCGGTACGGGTGTGGCAGCCCTTTATGATAAGGCAGACAAGGCACTCTACTATGCAAAGAACCATGGCAAGAATACGTATCATTTTTACGATAATGAAATTGCTTATGGCAATGAAAACGAGATGCGCAAGGAGAATCTTAACCATATAAGGAGCATGTTGAGCGAGCATGGCCCGCTGAAGGGTTCTTATTGTGTTGAGTATGAAGGATTCAAGAATATTGCACGATTCATAAGGAGAGGCCAGCAGCGCAACAAGAGGCATATAGTGTATATTCTTTTCACAATAGAGGATACGTGTAACGGAATCAACGGTGCGGATGAGAGATACGAGGCACTTGGCATGCTTGAAGATTCGGTGAGGATATCTTTGAGAGTGGGCGATGTGGCCACGAGATATTCGGGTTCGCAGATAGTGGCGATTCTTGTGGACGCGAAGGAAAGCGATGCATGTATGGTTGCCGGACGTATACTGGGTGAGTTCCATAGTCATACCGGGATGGAACAGGTGCGTGTAGAATACGATATTCAGGCACTGGAAGAAGACGAACCGGAAGAAAATCATTAGAAAAGGTTGATGTATTTTTAACTTAGTATTATAATTATATAGATATGAATCAGTCTATGATACTATTCATATATGACTGTTTAATATATTAGTTTTAGGAGGAAAACTTTAAAATGGCAAGAAAAATGAAAACCATGGATGGAAACAATGCAGCAGCACACGTTTCATATGCGTACTCAGATGTTGCAGCCATCTATCCTATCACCCCATCATCCGTAATGGCAGAATGCGCTGATGAATGGGCAACTCAGGGCAGAAAGAATATTTTCGGCCAGGAGGTTCAGCTTACTGAAATGCAGTCAGAAGCCGGTGCAGCAGGTGCAGTTCACGGTTCTCTTTCAGCAGGTGCTCTTACAACAACGTTTACAGCATCACAGGGTCTTTTACTTATGATCCCTAATATGTATAAGATAGCCGGTGAGCAGCTTCCTTGCGTAATAGATGTATCAGCACGTTGTGTAGCTACACATGCACTTAATATTTTTGGCGATCACTCTGATGTATATGCATGCCGTCAGACAGGTTTTGCAATGCTCTGTGAATCAAGTGTTCAGGAAGTTATGGACTTAACTCCTGTTGCACATTGCGCAGCTATCAAGGGTAAGGTACCGTTCCTTAACTTCTTCGATGGTTTCCGTACATCACATGAGATTCAGAAGATCGAGATGTGGGATTATGAAGATCTCAAAGATATGGTTGATATGGATGCAATCAATGCATTCCGTCGTCATGCTCTTAACCCTGAGCATCCATGTCAGAGAGGTTCAGCTCAGAACCCTGACATCTTCTTCCAGGCAAGAGAATCATGTAACCCATATTATGATGCACTTCCTGAAGTAGTTGAAGAGTATATGAATAAGGTTAATGCTAAGATCGGAACAGATTACAAGCTTTTCAATTACTATGGTGCAGAGGATGCCGAGAAGGTTATCATCGCAATGGGTTCAGTATGTGAGACAATCGATGAGACAATTGATTATCTCCTTAAGGCAGGCGAGAAAGTCGGCGTTATCAAGGTTCGTCTTTACAGACCTTTCAGCGCAAAGCATCTTCTTGCGGTTATGCCTAAGACAGTTAAGCAGATTTCCGTACTTGACAGAACCAAGGAACCTGGTTCAATCGGTGAGCCGCTTTACCTTGATGTTGTTGCAGCTATTAAGGATACAGAGTTTGCTGACGTTCCGGTATTTACAGGACGTTACGGACTTGGTTCTAAGGATACAACACCTGCACAGATTATCGCAGTATACAATAACACAGAGAAGAAGAGATTTACAATCGGTATCAACGATGATGTAACTAATCTTTCACTTCCTACAGGTCCTTCACCTGTAACAGCTCCGGAAGGAATTACAAGCTGTAAGTTCTGGGGACTTGGTGCGGACGGTACTGTTGGTGCTAACAAGAACTCTATCAAGATTATCGGTGACCACACAGATATGTATGCTCAGGCATATTTTGATTATGACTCCAAGAAGTCAGGCGGTGTTACAATTTCACACCTTCGTTTCGGTCACTCAAAGATACATTCTACATACCTTATTAATAAGGCAGATTTCGTAGCATGTCATAATCCTGCATATGTACGTAAGTACAACATGGTTCAGGATCTTAAGGACGGCGGAACATTCCTTCTTAACTGCGATTGGGATATGGCAGGACTTGAGGAACATCTTCCGGGACAGGCTAAGAGATATATCGCAGAGCACAACATCAAGTTCTATACAATCGATGGTATCAAGCTTGGTATCGAGACAGGTATGGGTGCTCGTATTAATACAATTCTTCAGGCAGCTTTCTTCAAACTTGCAAACATCATTCCTATTGATGATGCAGTTAAGTATATGAAGGATGCAGCAACAGCCAGCTACATGAAGAAAGGTGAAGATGTCGTTAAGAAGAATCATAACGCTATCGACGCCGGACTTGCTAACGTAGTTGAAGTTAAGGTTCCTGAAAGCTGGAAGGATGCTAAGGATGAGAATCTTTCATCAACAGCAACAGGTTCAAGAAAAGACGTAGTTGATTTCGTTAATAACATCCAGCATGCAGTTAACGGACAGGAAGGTAACAAGCTCCCTGTATCAGCATTCAAGGAATATGTTGATGGTTCAACTCCTTCAGGTGCAGCTGCGTTTGAGAAACGTGGTGTTGCAACAACAGTTCCTTCATGGGATCCTGCTAAATGTATCCAGTGTAACTTCTGTTCATATGTATGTCCTCATGCAGTTATCAGACCGGTTGCTCTTACAGAAGCTGAGGCAGCTAATGCTCCTGCCGGAATGAAGATGGCTGATATGACAGGAATGCCTGGAATGAAGTTCGCCATGACAGTTTCAGAATTTGACTGTATGGATTGTAAGGTCTGCGTAAATGTATGTCCTGCTAAGGAAAAAGCTCTTACAATGGTAAGATTTGATGACGAAGACAGAACACAGCAGAACGCATACGATTATGGTCAGTCACTTGCTGATAAGCCTGAAGTATTCGAGAAATTTAAAGATACAACAGTTAAGGGAAGCCAGTTCAAGCAGCCACTCCTTGAGTTCTCAGGAGCATGTGCAGGTTGTGGTGAGACACCTTATGCTAAACTTATCACCCAGCTTTTCGGTGACAGAATGTACATTGCCAATGCAACAGGATGTTCATCTATCTGGGGTAACTCATCACCTTCAACACCTTACACAGTTAACAAGCAGGGACATGGTCCGGCTTGGTCCAACTCACTCTTCGAGGATAACGCTGAGTTTGGTATGGGTATGCAGCTTGCTCAGAAGGCTATCAGAACAAGACTTAAAGCAAAGGTTGAAGAAGTACTTGAGACAACATCCAATGATGATGTTAAGGCAGCAGCTAAAGAATACCTCGACACATTTATGTGTGGTTCAACTAACGGAACAGCTACTCAGAAGCTCGTTGCAGCACTTGCAAATGAGAACTCTGACGCAGCTAAGGAAATCCTTAATGACAAGGATATGCTTTCCAAGAAGTCACAGTGGGTATTCGGTGGTGACGGATGGGCATACGACATCGGATTCGGTGGTGTTGACCATGTAATCGCTTCCAAGAAAGATATCAATATCTTCGTATTTAATACAGAGGTATATTCAAATACAGGTGGACAGGCATCCAAGGCTACTCCTACCGGTGCAGTTGCAGAATTCGCAGCAGCAGGTAAGGAAGTTAAGCAGAAGGATATCGCAAGCATCGCAATGAGCTATGGTTATGTATATGTAGCACAGATCGCTATGGGTGCAGACCGCAACCAGTGTATCAAGGCTATTGCAGAGGCTGAGGCATATCCGGGACCATCACTTATCATCGCATATGCTCCATGTATCAACCACAGCATCAAGACCGGTATGGCACATGCTCAGGACGTTGAGAAGGCAGCAGTTGATTCAGGTTACTGGAACCTCTTCAGATTCAATCCTGCTCTTAAGGATGAAGGAAAGAATCCGTTCACACTTGATTCTAAGGCTCCTACAGGAAGCTACAGAGACTTCATCATGAATGAGGCTCGTTATGCAAGACTTGCAAAGGCTAATCCGGAAAGAGCTGAGAAGCTGTTCGCAGCAGCAGAAGAGAATGCTAAGGCAAGATATGAATACCTTGTAAAATACAGCAGACTTTTTGAGTAATCATTAAAATCACAAGGACCTCGGAGTTAATTTGGCTCCGGGGTCTTTTTTTTGCTTGTAAATGGATGAATAATAGAATAAAATAAGAACAAATAGCTTTTATTTTGGAGGAATATAATGGATAATAATACCGGAAAACCCACAGTGAATAACGGGAAACGCAGATTTCCCATGAAAAATGAATATGCGAAGATAGGCCTGATGCTTTTTATTGTAGTCGCGGGCAGTATTTTGTTCTATTTTTCGTTCTTTAAGGATCATACGCTTTTCGGATTTTTCAAAAGCATATGGTCATGCCTTATGCCGTTTACCGTGGGCGCGGTTCTCGCTTATCTGCTTAAGCCTATTTGCGTCGTGTTTGAAAAATGGACAGCCAAATGGTTTTCCAATATGAAAAACAGAAATGGAGCAAAGAAACTTTCGCAGAATTTAAGTATATTTTTTGCAGTTATTATTTTTCTCGCATTTATGTATGTTATATTTGCCACAGTTATTCCACAGGTTATAGACAGCGTTAAGGTATTGGTCGAGGCTATTCCGGATGCATATTCCGATGTGATGGACTGGCTTGTAGGTATCAGCAAAGGCACTGTATTTGAAGATACGGTTACGCAGTTCAGCGATGATACACTTAAAAATGTGCAGAAGATAGTGACACAGCTTTTTGGCGACGGAACAAGTGATGGAATGATTACCGATAAAGTAATAAGCGGAGTTACTGTCGGAGTTAAAGGTGTGTTGGCATTTCTTAAGAATCTTTTAATAGGTCTGGTGGCATGTGTATATATTCTTGCACAGCGCAAGAAACTGGCGGCGCAGGGCAAGATGATTATATACAGTGTATTTAAGAAAAAATGGGCTGACAGAATTATGGAAGAAATCTGTTATGTTGATAAGATGTTCAGTGGTTTCATCAACGGTAAAATTATTGACTCAATAATTATAGGTATCATTACATTTATTGTTACGACCATATTTAAGATACCGTATGCCATGCTCATAAGTGTTATTGTCGGAGTTACCAATGTTATACCGTTTTTCGGTCCGTGGATTGGAGCGGTTCCGTGTGCGCTTATTGCTTTTATGGTTAGTCCGGTTAAATGTTTATATTTTATTATAATGATTATTGCGATACAGCAGTTTGACGGAAATATACTCGGACCGAAAATTCTCGGTAACACAACCGGTCTTTCGAGTTTCTGGGTATTGTTCTCAATTATTTTCTTTGGAGGCTTATTCGGATTTGCAGGA
>FR889248.1:77282-122048 GCA_000431815.1 Butyrivibrio sp. CAG:318
TGCTGGTCGGAGTACCGCTTTTTGCAGTAATATATGATCTGATTGAGCGCGGAGTGAAGCGTGGCCTTAAGAATAAAGGCAAGTACGAATTATATGAACAATATGATATAGAACAACATGAGGAAGAACGGCTTAAGGAAGAGGCCAAGGAGAAGAAGGATCCGATAAACAGAATTCGAAGGTTAATTTCCAGACACAGGAAATAATAACATACAGGAGGCATAGAATGTTATAAATATTCTATGCTTCCTTTTTTGTATATGAAAATTTTACTTTATCTGTCGGAATTCATCATTCCGTTTCTGGTATTTTACATAGTCGGATACGGTGTCCTGCACAAAAATAAGGTGTATGAGGATTTTATCAACGGAGCAAAAGACGGAATTAAAACAGTGGTAACGGTTCTGCCGACGTTGATCGGGCTTATGGTGGGAGTGCGTGTCCTGCGGTCTTCGGGACTTCTTGAGCTGATGGCACGCCTGATCGGAAAAATCACAGAGCCGGTGGGCCTGCCATCTGAACTGGTACCTGTAATTATCGTGCGGCTTTTTTCATCAAGCGCAGCAACAGGGTTATGCCTGGACATTTTTAAACAGTACGGAGCAGATTCCGCTTCCGGGTTTATGGTCAGTATAATTATGAGCTGCACAGAAACCGTATTTTATACTATGAGTGTATATTTTATGGCGGCCAAGGTCAGTAAGACACGATGGACGTTAGCAGGAGCACTTATATCGTCTGTGGCGGGAATTGTTGCCAGTGTGCTGATAACAGTCCTAAGATAGAGCAATCCCCTCGGAGGAGTAGAACCGAGGGGAAAAAGGAGGGAGTGTTTATATAAACAGTAACAATACTGGAATTGTTAGTCGAAACCGGTCGACACCAACGGCACCGGCGGCTTCATTTGATATTTATACTATAATGGAAAAATGTGATGAAAGTATGGAACATTAGTAAAGAAATAATTAATTTTATGAAATAAAAATGTGAAAATATAAAATAAAAGATTGTTAAACGGGCTGCTTTTAGGTATAATAACATTGAAGTTTGTACATTTTCAAAGAAATGTTCAAATATCTATACGAATTTATAAAGGTGGAAAGATGATGAAAACCAGAATTACAGAAATGCTGGGAATTGAACATCCGGTAATCCAGGGCGGTATGGCATGGGTAGCGGAAAGCCATCTTGCTTCGGCCGTATCTGCAGCAGGCGGTTTCGGAATTATCGGTTCGGCTACAGCCCCGGCGGAGACTGTAAGAAATATGATACACGAGATCAAGGAAAGGACGGACAAACCTTTCGGAATCAATATCATGCTTATGAGTCCGTATGCTGATGAAGTTGCTGCTCTTGCGGCAGAAGAACATGTGGCAGCTGTTACAACCGGAGCCGGCAATCCGGGACGGTTTATGGAGCTGTGGAAGAACGCCGGAGTTAAGGTGATACCGGTCGTGGCCTCTGTTGCCATGGCGAAGATGCTCGAAAGAGCCGGGGCTGATGCAGTGGTTGCTGAAGGCTGTGAATCAGGCGGACATATCGGAAACATAACTACGATGGCACTGCTGCCGCAGGTAGTTGATGCGGTTGATATACCGGTAATCGGTGCAGGCGGAATTGCGGATGGCAGAGGAGCCGCCGCCGCGTTTATGCTTGGAGCTGAGGCTGTACAGATGGGAACACGGTTCGTTGTTGCGGATGAATCAATTGTGCATGACAATTATAAGAACAGAATAATTGCAGCCAGGGATATTGATTCCGAGGTCACGGGAAGAAGTACGGGACATCCGGTGCGTGTACTCAGAAACAAGATGTCCAAGGAATATTTAAAGCTTGAAGGCAGTGGAATATCCATAGAGGAACTTGAGAAAATGACAGCCGGATCCTTGAGAGCCGCCGTGGTTGACGGAGATGTCACGAACGGAAGTGTCATGGCCGGAGAAATTGCCGGACTTATTAAGCAGAGACAGAGCTGCGCAGAAATAATCAATGACGTCATGTCAGAGATGGAAGCTCTTTTTAAGAGCGCACCGGACAGGCTGTAAGGAGACAAGTTTATGTTAATGGGAATTAAGGAAATCAAAGAAATACTTCCGCACAGACACCCTTTTTTGCTGGTTGACTGTATAGAAGAACTGACACCGGGAGTCAGAGCGGTGGGATATAAGAATCTTACATATGACGAGGCTTTTTTTGCCGGTCATTTCCCGGACGAGCCGGTAATGCCGGGCGTATTGATGGTAGAGGCACTTGCGCAGACAGGTGCGGTTGCTGTGCTTTCACTCCCGGAGAACAAGGGAAAAACAGCATATTTTGCAGCAATCAATTCATGCAAATTTAAGAGAAAAGTTGTTCCGGGCGACAGACTCCGCCTGGAATGTGAAATTATTAAGAGCAAAGGACCGGTCGGAATAGGCAAAGCTACGGCAACGGTTGACGGTGAGACTGCAGTGGTGGCAGAACTTACTTTTTCAATAGGATAAGACAGAGAGGAACAGAAAAATGAGAGATTTTCAGATTATCACAGATACTAACAGCGATTTACCTAAGGAATATGTTATAGAGAAAGGCTTGTTACAGGTACCGCAGTACACACTTCTTCAAGGAGTGACTTATGAGGGCGCAGAGGGGATAGATCCGGCGGACTTCTATAATAAGAAGAAAGCCGGAGAAGAACCGCAGTCACAGGCTATAAACCCGGCAGTTACAGAAGAAAAATTCCGTGAAGCGCTTGATGCGGGCAAGGATGTGCTTTACATAAGTTTCGCATCAACACTCAGCGGAAGTTATAATACGGCAGCTATGACAGCACAGAATTTATCGGAGGAATATCCGGATGCCAAGATTATAACAGTTGATACACTTGCGGCGTCGGTCGCAGAAGGACTTCTGGTTATGAAAGCAGTTGAACTTAAAGAAGAGGGCAAGTCAATCGAGGAAGTGTCAGAATGGCTTGAAGACAATAAGCTTCATGTTGCAATGACACTCACGGTTGATGATCTTCACCATCTTCAGAGAGGCGGACGTATATCGAAGACAACGGCGATTGTAGGCAGCATTATCAATATAAAACCGCTCCTTAAGGTTACGGCGGAAGGCAAGCTTGAGGCAGCAGGAAGCGTACGCGGACGTAAGAAATCAATCGCTACACTTGTAAGCCAGATGGAAAGTAATATGACAGAAGAGTGGAAGCCGCTTAATACAACAATTGCAATTGCACATGCCAACTGCCCTGATGAAGTCGCATCTCTTGCACAGACAATCAAAGAGAAATTCGGAATAAATAATGTTATGATTAATGATATTAATCCGAGCATCGGTGTTCATGCGGGACCGGGAGCAATACTTATAGCATATTTTGGAAAAGAACGTTAATAATGACAAACGCCTGCAGGTTTACCGACGCAGGCGTTTGTGTGTTATTAACCGTATAAAAATAATCCGGAAGGGTATTTTGATGTATTTTGTAAATAATGTGATGTTCCTACTTTACAAATGGAGAAAATTATTGTATTATTTGCAATATCAAAAGATGGAGGACAAAATCAAATGAAAATGAAAATGAAAAAGCTTTTAAGCACAATTTTGGTTTTCGCAATGATCTTTGCATTAACAGGATGCGGATCAAAAGGCACAAGCAGTTCAAATGGATCTGCTGCAGGTGAAAAGAAATCAGACATTATTGTCGGAGCAGTACTTATCGGTGATGATAACGAAGGTTATACATACGCTCACATCAAAGGTATCAAGGAAGCTGCCAAGGAACTTGGTCTTTCAGATGACCAGATTAAATGGAAATATACAATTCCGGAAGATAACTCATGCTATGATGCATGTGTTGACCTTGTAGGACAGGGATGTTCAATCATTTTCTCCAACAGTTACGGACATCAGACATATACACAGCAGGCAGCCAAGGATTATCCGGATGTAACATTTGTTGCCATGACAGGTGATACGGCTGCTAATTCAGGACTTTCAAATTTCAAGAATGCATTTACTTCAATTTACCAGGCACGTTATGTATCAGGCGTTGTTGCAGGTATGAAGATTGCTGAACTTGTTAAGGACAATAAGCTTGAAGATAAGAATTTCGATAAAGACGGTAACGTTAAGATTGGTTACGTAGGTGCTTACCCATACGCAGAGGTTGTATCAGGATATACAGCATTCTATCTTGGTGCTAAATCAGTATATGACAAGGTTTCAATGGAAGTACAGTATACAAACAGCTGGTTTGATATAACAGGCGAAGGAACCGCAGCAGAGGCTCTTATTGCTGACGGATGTGTAATCATCGGACAGCATGCCGACTCTACAGGTGCTCCAAGTGCATGTGAAGCAGCATTTAAGAAAGGTACTACTGTTTACAGTGTAGGTTACAATATTGATATGCTCAGTGTTGCTCCTGATGCAGCTCTTACATCAGCTACCAATAACTGGGAAGTGTACTACAAATATGCAATCGGAGCAGCCATGAATGGTGATGACGTTGTTACGGACTGGTGCAAAGGATTCGAGGAAGATGCAGTTGCAATCACAGAACTCGGAACGGCTGCAGCAGAGGGAACAGCTGATAAGGTTGCCGAAGTTGAGAAGGCCATCAAGGATGGAACACTCAAGGTATTTGATACAAGCAAATTTACCGTAGGCGGCAAGACTGTTACAGAATGTGTAGTAGATCTTACAGGTAATTTTGAGACTACTGATGAAGGCGATAAGAACGCAATCTGGGATGGATACTTCCATGAGTCAGAACTCCGTGCAGCTCCTTCATTCAGCCTTAGAATTGATGGAATTACAGAGTTGAACTAATCACAAATAAGTGATAAAATGACAAGGAAGTCTGCTAATGACTTCCTTGTTTTGTTTTATGTAACATAATCACAGGTAAGGAGGATCTCCTTTGGAAACGAATTATGCAGTGGAGATGAAGAATGTCACGAAGACATTCGGGTCAACGGTGGCGAATAATAATGTATCGCTTACCATTAAGAAAGGTGAGATTTTGTCACTTCTGGGAGAAAACGGAAGCGGTAAGACCACAATAATGAATATGTTGGCCGGAATTTATTTTCCGGATTCAGGCCAGATTTATATTAACGGAAAGGAAGAATCAATCCGCTCCCCTAAGGATGCATACGATCTGGGAATCGGAATGATTCATCAGCATTTTAAGCTGGTAGATATTTTTTCGGCAACGGAGAATGTCATCCTCGGCCAGGAGGGCAAGGGAAGATTGAATAAGAAGGCCGTTGCAGCCAGAATCAGGGAAATATGTGATAAATATGGATTTGATGTAGACCCGGATAAGAAGGTCTATAATATGTCAGTTTCCGAAAAGCAGACTCTTGAGATTGTAAAAGTTATTTACAGAGGTGCAGATATTCTTATATTGGACGAGCCGACAGCGGTACTCACACCACAGGAGACGGAGAAACTTTTTACCGTTATAAGAAATATGAGAGCAGCCGGAAAGGCGATAGTAATTATTACACATAAGCTCCATGAGGTCCTTTCAGTCAGTGACAGGGTAACCATTTTAAGAAAAGGTGAGTATGTCGGTACAGTTGACACGAAGGATGCCGATGAGATGATTCTTACAGAGATGATGGTAGGCAAGAAGGTCGAGCTTAACATCGACCGTAAGGAGCCGGAGAATGTGGTAAGGCGTCTCGAGGTTAAGAATCTTTCATGTTACAACAAAGAGGGCAGACTTGCACTTGATAATATTTCTTTTACTGCCAATGGCGGAGAGATACTCGGAATAGCAGGTATTTCGGGATGTGGTGAGAAAGAACTTCTTGAGTCGATTGCGGGACTCCAGAAAACAGCGAGAGGTTCGGTAATATTCAGTGATCCCGAATCCGGTAATGACATAGAACTTATTGGCAAGAATCCTAAAGCAATCAAGAATCTTGGTATAGCACTTTCGTTTGTTCCGGAGGACAGACTGGGAATGGGACTTATAGGTTCCATGGGTATGATAGAGAATATGATGCTCCGTGATTACAATAAAGAAGGCATTATTTTCCTCAACAAGTCCAAGCCTAAGCAGATAGCGGAGACTATTAAGGATGAACTCGGAGTGGTAACACCAAGCATTAACACACCGGTAAGCAGGCTGAGCGGCGGTAATGTACAGAAGGTACTTGTAGGCCGTGAGATCAGTTCAGCACCGGCGGTTCTTATGACAGCTTATGCGGTTCGTGGACTGGATATTAATACTTCATATTCGATATATAACCTGCTTAATAAACAGAAAGAAAACGGCGTTGCTGTTTTGTATGTCGGAGAGGATCTGGATGTTCTTCTTGCGCTTTGTGACAGAATACTTGTTTTGTGCGGTGGTAAGATGAGTGGTATTGTTGATGCGAGAACCACCACGAAGGAAGAGGTCGGACTTATGATGACCAGCATAAGGAAAGGAGATACGAAGGATGAGTAAAGCGGCAGCGGTCAGGGAACCGTTTATAAGAATTACCAAGCGTGATAAGATGCCGGTATGGAAGAAAATCGCCATTTATGTAGTGGCAATAATTCTTGCACTTGCGGTATCGGCATTGTTTATTTTCTTTGTAACCAAGCTTAATCCTATTGATGTATATAAGACCATGTGGCAGGGTGCGTTCGGAGGAATTACCGATACGGTAAAGAAGCTTCACCGCAGCGTAACTATAAGGGATATATGTACATTGCTTCTTCTTGGAGTTGCGCTTGCACCGGCATTTAAGATGAAGTTCTGGAATTGCGGTGCCGAAGGACAGATGCTCATGGGCGGAGTAGCAACTGCATTTATGATGATCAATCTTGCAGATGCGGGACTTCCGAACTGGCTTCTTCTCGTTATTATGTGTGTTTCGGCGATTATATTCGGAGCTGTATGGGGACTCATCCCTGCTATATTTAAGGCAGTATGGAATACCAATGAGACACTTTTTACACTTATGATGAACTATGTTGCGATACAGATAACTTCTTTCTGCGTTGCCAAATGGGAGAATCCGTTTGGTTCCAATTCAGTCGGAATTATCAATCAGGCGACACAGACAGGATGGTTTCCGACCTGGTTCGGACAGAAATATGCACTTAATATTATCATTGCGGTTATAGCGACAGTTGCAATGTTTGTATACCTTAAGAAAACGAAACAGGGATATGAAATAGCTGTTGTCGGTGAATCCAAGAATACCGCCAAATATGCCGGAATAAGTGTCAAGAAAGTAATTATCCGTACTATGATAATATCCGGTGCGGTATGCGGACTTGCCGGATTTGTCGGAGTTGCGGGTGTTGACCACACGATTTCAACAAGTACGGCGGGTGGCCGTGGTTTTACGGCAATCATTGTTGCCTGGCTTGCCAAGTTTAACACATTTTTCATGGTTGCCATAACTTTGCTTATTATTTTCCTCAACAGAGGTGCATCGGAAATCGCATCAAAGTTTGCGCTTAACGAATATGCATCAAATATTATAACAGGAATAATACTTTTCTTCATACTCGGATGTGAATTCTTTATAACATATAAGTTAAACTTCCGTAAATCTGCAAAGGAGGCATAGGATATGGATTCAGTAATTTCATTAATTCAGGCTGCGGTTGTATTCGGAACCGTTATTATGTTTGGATGTATCGGAGAGATAATGTCAGAGAAAGCCGGTAATCTTAATCTTGGTGTGCCGGGAATTATGTACATCGGAGCCATTGCTTCACTTGCAAGTGTATTTATGTATGAAAGCCATGTCGCCGAACCTAATAAGGCATTGTGCGTAATAATAGCACTTGTATCCTGCTTTGCGGCATCTGCATTGGCCGGACTTATATACAGTTTCCTGACCATTACATTAAGAGCTAACCAGAATGTTACAGGTCTTACATTGACAATATTCGGATCCGGTATTGCCAATTTCTTCGGCGGTTCGCTGAATAAGATGGCCGGCGGTGTAGGACAGATTTCAGTTGCTGCCACAAGTGAGACTTTCAGGGCAAGAATCCCGGGACTGAGTTCCCTCGGAGCATTCGGACAGATATTTTTCTCATACGGATTTATGGTTTATGTAGCTATAATTCTGGCAATTCTTGTAAATTATTTTCTTAAGAGAACCCGCAAGGGACTTAACTTAAGAGCTGTGGGTGAGAATCCTGCCACTGCTGATGCAGCGGGTGTTAACGTAACGAAATACAAATACTTCGCAACTGTAATCGGAGCCGGAATCAGCGGACTTGGCGGAGTATATTATGTAATGGATTATATTAAGGGAACATGGGCGAATGACGGAACAATAGAAAAACTCGGATGGCTGGCGGTTGCTCTTGTAATATTTGCAACATGGAAATCAGTTAATGCAATCTGGGGAGCTTATCTCTTCGGAATACTCTATTGGGCTTATTTCTATATACCGAACCTTACCAGAGCCTCACAGGAGTTGTTCAAGATGATACCTTATGTGGTAACTATCGTTGTGCTTCTCTTCGTAAGCCTGCGTAAAAAGAAAGAAAATCAGGCACCGGCACATCTGGGCCTATCATACTTTAGAGAAGAACGATGAGGTAATATTGATGAAAATTCTTGAAGACAGAATTAGGAAAGACGGTGTTGTCAAGCCGGGAAATGTACTTAAGGTTGACAGTTTCTTAAATCACAGGATGGATGTAGGCCTGTTCAGGGAAATGGGTAAAGAGTGGAAAAGACTTTTTGCAGACTGTCTGATTAATAAAATACTTACAATAGAGGCTTCCGGAATAGGCATCGCGTGTATTGTGGCAGAGCAGTTTGATGTTCCGGTTGTATTTGCCAAGAAGTCACAGAGTATTAATCTCGACGGCGAAATGTATAGCACCAAGATAGAGTCATTTACGCATAAGAAGACATATGATGTCATTGTAAGCAAGAAGTTTTTATCTGCAGACGACCATGTGCTCGTAATTGATGATTTTCTTGCTAACGGATGTGCAATAAACGGCTTAATCGAACTTATAGATGAAGCCGGTGCAACACTTGAGGGTGTCGGAATCGCTATAGAAAAGGGATTCCAGCAGGGAGGAAAGGTTATCCGTGACAAGGGAATAAGACTTGAATCACTGGCAATCGTTGAAAGCATGAACGACGAAACAGGTGAAATAGTATTCAGATAATACGGTAATATAAACAGCGGCAGTGCTTTCAGCTTGAAGCATTGCCGCTGTTATGGTATAGGAGTCAAATAGTATTTAAAAAACTCTACATAAATAATATTTTATTTTTTTAACTTAGTCAATATGACTGCAAAAATTTAACATTTTCGTAACAATTATAAAATATTATAGAATCATCGAAAGCTGTATTCTTTTTTTGGCAATGTCAACGTTAAGAACCTTAACCCGGACAATGTCACCAACACTTACAATCTCCATAGGGTGTTTTACAAATTTCTTGTCCGACATCTGCGATACATGTACAAGACCGTCCTGATGTACCCCGATATCAACAAAAGCTCCGAAATCAATAACATTACGCACTGTTCCTGTGAGGAGCATACCCGGCTTCAGGTCTTCCATGGATAGAACATCGCTCTTTAGAATCGGTTTAGGCATCTCATCACGAGGATCCCGTCCCGGTTTCTCAAGCTCCTTCACTATATCTTTCAATGTAAATTCCCCGACTCCGAGTTCATCGGAAAGTTTCTTGTAATCACTAATAATAAGCGATAAACCTTTAATGTTGCCAGAGGTTATGTCTTCCGGGGTGAAACCGGTTTTCTTAAGTATTGCTGTTGCTGCTTCATAGCTTTCCGGATGGACACTTGTTGCATCAAGAGGATTCTTTCCTCCGGTAATTCTCATAAAACCGGCACACTGTTCATATGCTTTCGGACCGAGCTTAGGAACTTTGAGCAAATCACGCCTTGACATGAATTTTCCGTTAGCTTCCCGGTATGCTACAATGTTTTTGGCAATTGTACCGGTTATGCCGGAGATATGCTCAAGAAGAGCAGCGGATGCTGTATTTAAATCCACACCGACTTTATTAACACAGTCTTCAACGACTCCGCCAAGCGTGTCATCAAGTTTGCGCTGGTTCATATCATGCTGATACTGTCCGACACCGATGGCCTTTGGATCAATCTTGACAAGTTCCGCAAGCGGATCCTGAATACGCCTTGCTATGGAAGCTGCACTTCTCTGACCTACGTCAAACTGCGGAAATTCCTTGCTTGCAAGCTCGCTGGCAGAATATACTGAAGCGCCGGCTTCATTGACTATTACATAATGGACATCCTGCGGAACCTCTTTGATAAGATCCGAAATTATTGCCTCGGATTCCCTGGATGCAGTACCGTTGCCGCAGGATATAAGAGTTATATTATATTTTGCAATAAGCTTCTTGAGTATGGCCTTGGCTTCGGAAACCTTGTTCTGCGGAGCGGTCGGATATATTACAACTGTATCAAGAATCTTGCCGGTCGGGTCTGATACGGCAAGCTTGCAGCCGGTTCTGAAAGCCGGATCCCAGCCAAGTACCGTCTGTCCTGTAATAGGAGGCTGCATGAGCAGCTGTTCAAGATTCTTGCCAAAAACAGTGATGGCGCCGTCCTCCGCCTCCGATGTAAGTTCACTGCGGATATCACGCTCTATAGAAGGTGCGATAAGCCTTGAGTAACTGTCGGCAATTGCGTTCTTCAGTGCCGGGACTGTGTTTGGGTTATCTTTGATTATAATATGCTTTTCAAGATATGATATTATCTTATCAACGGGTGCTTCTATTTTAACTGTAAGGAATTTCTCTTTTTCACCACGGTTTATCGCAAGTGTGCGGTATCCCGTCATTTTACTTACGGGTGAAGTAAAATCATAATATCCTTCATATACAGACTCTGCTTCAGAATCCTTGGCAGAGGAAACCAAAAGCCCCTCTTTGAATGTAATGTTTCGGATGTGAGCCCTGAAATCAGCATTATCCGAAATCTCTTCGGCGATAATATCAAGTGCACCGTTAACGGCATCTTTGATTGTAGGCACTTCTTTATCCGGATTAACATATGGGGCAGCTTCTTCATCAAGTGAAAGCTTCGTTGCACAAAGCCGTATGATCATTGCAAGGCCATCAAGGCCACGTTCTCTGGCGATGGCTGCGCGGGTACGTTTCTTCTGCTTGTATGGACGGTATAAATCCTCCAGGGCAACCATCGTAGTCACATCATCAATCTGTTTCTTAAGTTCGGGAGTCATCTTACCCTGTTCTTCGATGGATGCTGTGACGGTTGATTTACGGTCATCAAGATTACGAAGATATGTAAGCCTCTCGCTGAGCTTACGAAGCTGTTCGTCATTCAGTGCTCCGGTAGCTTCCTTACGGTAACGCGAAATAAAAGGGATGGTGCAGCCCTCATCGATGAGTTTGACTGCAGCATCCACCTGGTGGCTCTTAACCTGTAATTCTTCGGTAATTATTGCATTAATGTTCATATATGATAAATCCTTTTCTTTAATATTCTTTGAGAATTCTTAATGCGTCCTCTTTGATGAGCATATTGCAATGCTCCCTGATATATGAAAGCGTGGCGTAAGTCGTATCAAGCGGCATGCCGTATTCGGACAGAAAGGCCGAAGCAGCGTTAAAACTCTCATTTGGACGGTAATCCGATTCGAGCATCAGACAGTATTTGCCATTGGCCTCATCCTTATAAAATCTGCTTGCAAAGTTAAGGATATCAAAACTTTCCAGACAATCAGCAGCGGCATTCGAGGCGTCATTCCAGGAATTAAAAGTATATATCTTAATGTCCGGCGGAGAGAGATTATATTCCGGAGACGGTTCCTTCTCTGCCTCGGAAAGAGTCTTGGAAATAGGAACAAAATCATCGGTATTCTGTGTCTTTCCATGCCTCAGCTGTTCAATTGTCTCGACCATATTCATGGTGTCCTGATCCGTATACTCATCATATTCGCCGTCGTCTTCTTCATCTTCATCGTCATCCGTATCATCATCGAATACCGGGAACTTGTCATCGAGTTCTTCAGGGTGTGCAACCTTGGTTATGGTGAGGATAATACAATCAGAAGAAACCGGCATAGCCTCTATCATAAGAGGTGAGTCGTCGGCATCAAAATCAAATTCAAAAGATGCCTGTTCTATCATATCGTGAAAAAGATTCTTGGCTTTTTCGGTTCCGTAAGCAAGTTCACTTAATTTAAGATCCCTGGAATGCAAGTCAGAGCGATCCAGCGTGCAACGTATCTGTGTATCACTGATTTTTTCAATTTTCATCTTTTCCACATCCTTTACTGTTTTATTATAAGTATTAGTATACCGCAAAGCTTTTAGTGATGTAAATATTGAGAAATGAAATTTTTGTTAAATTTTGATAAAGATTGTGTCATTATAAAAAAATAAAAAAAAGACTTGCCAAGCCCCGGAATGTATGATTATCATAAGGGTACAGGATACATAAGCGGTATGAATCACCGGGAGATGGTGATATTTACAGAGATGATATCTTATTCGGCAGATACAGGGTAATCTGTTTTCTTGGCAGAGGAGCTCTTGGAGAAGTATATCTGGTCGAACATCTTAAGCTCAAGACGGTTCGTGCACTTAAGTGCATCGACAAACGCCGCGACCCTTCAGCTACGGCAGGAAGAGAAGCGGATATTCTGAAGAATCTGAGACATCCGTCGATTCCTATAATATACGATATAGAAGAGAATGAAGAAAGCGTATTCATTGTAGAGGATTACATAAAAGGAGTCTCAATTCAATCATTAATTTCACAAAACAGACATTTTACGGTTAAAGAAACAGTCAGACTGGTATTACAGTTGTGTGGTATTTTGCAATACCTGCATGATAATGGCGTGTATCATCATGATATCAAGCCTTCTAATATCATATATGACATTGAAAAGAACAGTGTTAAACTGATTGACTACGGAAGCGCGGAATGTGCCGGGGCGACCGGGACGGTAAGGTCCGGAACACGGTATTTTGCGGCACCGGAGATGTATGGCAGCGGAGAATGCGGCGGAAGTACCGATGTATATTCGGTCGGAGCGCTCATGCTTATAATGCTTACGGGAACACTGGATATTCAAATGCTTAAAGGAATCGATGGCAGAGTTACACAAATCGTGGAAGATTGTCTGAAACATACGGGAAACAGCCGCATTCCGTCAGTCACGGTACTGAAAAAGCGGTTGGAGAGAATTACTAAAAAGAAATTCATATCGGAAGATGTTATCCTGAACATCGGTTTTGCCGGCGCATTCCACGGATGCGGAGTGACACATACGGCATTTATGGCAGCGGATTATTATTCGCATAAGAATATGAAAGCGGTTATCAGAGAGAAGAATGACAGCCGTGATATGTTCGGATACGCCGTGAATGCAGGAAAGTTAGCCTTTGCACGCGGAATATATACGCTGGACGGATACGATGTGATTCCGGAATACTATGGCTGCATAGAGGATGATGGAATAAGCGGATACGACAAGATAATAACGGATTTTGGGGTTGCAGATGATAACAACATATCAGAAATCACAGAATCGGATATGGCCTGCATTGTTGTGAGCGCGGCACCGTGGAAGATGGCTGAATCGGCCGATAAAGTCAGATTTGTCAAGGAAGCCTGCGACAGGACAAAAGCCGGCCTCACGGTTTTAGTTGCACCCTGTTCGTATGCCTGTTTTAAACGTTTTACACAGGAATACGGAATAATCAATCCGGTAAGGATACCGTACAGGCCATGATACTTTATGACACATATTATGAACTGAGGAGATTTTTTTGAAAAAATTAGACATTATAAAGAAAGATAGTGCATCTACGACCATAGGGGTGCTCGGTACGGCACATGGTGCGGGAGTCACACACCTGTCGCTTATGCTTGCGGTATTTATGGCACTTGTAATGGGTAAATCCGTGGCACTGGCAGATATGAGTGGTACAGACTGTTTACGGCAGGCAGGAATTATGCTGAAGAATAATTTTCGCAGAAAAAGTAAAATATTCAAGATGATTTCAATTTATGGACAGGCTGATGCTTTATTGTTGTCAGAACTTATGTCAGAGAATTTCGAGTACATTATTGTTGATTTTGGTGCCGATTATCAGAAAAATCACGGACAATTCCTTATGTGTAAAGTAAAGCTTATAGTCGGAAATCTAAGTCTGTGGAAAATCCATTATTATGTGGAATTCATGGCAATGACAAGCACTGTAAAGGGCATGGACAAATGGATATATATCTCGCCTTATCCCGACCCGGACAGCGAGAAATATTTCAGGAAGAATTTCGGTAAAGAGATACTTCCGGTGCCATGTACACCTGACCCATTGCATCTTGGCGCGGATTCTATGGATTTTCTGCAGGAACTGGTAAGCAGATTTTATAAAGGAAGGCGCAGATGAAAGGAATAGTCAATATATCACAAATTGCACCAACGCGCCGGAACGGAGGGCAGATTGTAAATGGAAAATGAAGATTACAGAGCAGCCCTGAAAGCGGAACTGCTGGGACTGAAAGAAAATGGAGTGAGCTTTTCACTTAACGGTAAAATCGTTGAGCCGGGTGAACGCCTTGTAGATCAGCTTCTGACTGATAAGGATTGCACATATATGCGGAATTACCGCTTCAGAAACGGAAAGATAGTAGCGATTGAGTTTGATAAAATCAGACTGAACGAATCATAACTCCCCTTTATGTTATAGCGCGGGCGGAACAATCTGCCCGTGTTATATAAAAAATATAAGCGGATATAAAACAATTGAAGCATTGTACCTATATGTGCTATAATCTTTATCAATACTAATGAACAATATGGAGCACATATAAATGGCAGATGACAGAAAGTTCACTAACAATAGTGATACGGATGATTATATTTTTGATGATGAGGAGGACCTCTCATTAGAAGAAATTGAACTTAATGAAGAAAATGACGGATATAAGAGCGGTACACCGGACAGTACAGAACCGTCCGCACGCGGGAGCAAAGACCGTCGTACATATATTATACGCGCCGCGGTGATAGCGGCAGTTGTTGTTATCCTTGTGGCAGCCGGTATAATGATAGAACGCTTTGTTCCGAATAAGAAAGCGGTCAATCTCAATGAATATTACAGAACATCTGTCGGAAATGCTCTTATATATAATTATGACATTACGGAATACAGTTCTCTTGTGGTTGACGGACATTATTATGCTGAACTGGATTTCTTTATTAATGATATCACGGATAAGTTCTATTATGACAAAGATAATAAAAGTGTTATATATACCACGCCGACAAGCATATATACTGTAAAATCAGGCGACAAATCTTATGATTGCGATGGAAACAGTACAAGCCTGACATATGATCCGGTTGTTATCAGCGATAGCATTGTATATATGTCGGTGGAATATGCGGCGTCACTGGAGGCATTTACATATGAGACATATGTCAATCCGCAGAGACTTGCGATAATATCAGACGGAACGCAGAATACGGTGGTCAGTCTTAAGGATAAAGCCGTTATAAGGGACAAAGCATCAGTTAAAGGTGCTGTTTTTGAAAGAGCATCTGATAATACGGACACAGTGTGGTGTACAGACGGTGCATCAAGGGACGGATGGCTCGGAGTTATGTCCCCGGACGGACGGCACGGTTATGTTAAGTCATCATACGCAGATGTTACAGACACATCCAAGGAATATAATTCAGGACATGAAGCAGCAGAGTATACGTCGATACATAAAGATTATGATATTGTGATGGTATGGCATGCGGTGTATGCGGAGTCCGATAATAATAACATTCAGTCACTGCTTGATGCGACCAAGGGAGTGACGACGGTTTCCCCGACCTGGTATAAGGTTACGGATGCCACGGGAAGCATAAGTTCTATGGCAGACTGGGATTATATAAGTACTGTTCATGATGCGGGAATGGAAATCTGGCCGCTTATAAGTGACTTCACATCCATCGATGCGGATGCCGGCTGGGATGAGGCAAAGCTTTTTGCCAATACTGCATCACGAAGGAATCTGATATCCAATATTATTAATGAAATCAAGACATATGGATATGATGGAATAAATATTGATTTTGAAAAGGTGCCGTCTGATTCGGCAGTGGATTACAGGCAGTTTATACGTGAACTTTCAATAGAATGCCGTAAAGCAGGAGTAGTATTTTCGCTTGATAATTACGTTCCGCGTCCTTACAATGCACAATATAGCAGGGATGTTCAGGCAGAATGTGCGGACTATGTGGTTGTTATGGGATATGATGAACATTATGCCGGGGGCGATGAAGCCGGTTCGGTTGCTTCAATTGATTTTGTAACTGACGGAATAGACGGAACACTTAAAGAAGTTCCGAAAGAAAAATTAATTAACGCGCTTCCTTTTTACACGCGTTTGTGGATGGAATCCACAGATGAAAACGGAAATGTCAAATTGTCTTCAAAGACATATTCGATGCAGGGGGCGTTAGACATTGTTGCTGAGCTTGGAACCGGAATGGAATGGGATGAAGAGGTCGGACAATATGTAGCATTCGGAGAGGTTGACGGCGTAAAGTACAGCATCTGGCTTGAAGAGGATGAATCGATCAAGGCAAAAATGAAAATCGTAAGAGAACGAGAGCTTGCCGGAATTTCGGGATGGTGTCTGGGAATGGAAAAACCATCCGTCTGGGATGTTATAACAGAATAGAATATATCAGGTCATGGCAGAATAAAATATATTGAGATAATATCGGGATGTATTTTATGATAAACAGAAAAACACTGGATATTGCCATGGCCGTTCTTTTTATAACAGGGGTTATATGTGCTGTGGTATTTGGATTGATTCCTTCGGCACTTGACGGTGAAGCACCGGATGATTCTGTCGAACCGGCGGTCATGAATGAAAACGGACGGCCTCCGGACCAAATCAATATTGTTATCGACCCGGGACATGGCGGCGCAGATCCCGGTAAGATAGGCGCGTCCGGAAGCTGCGAACGTGAAGTGAATCTGGCTATAAGCATGATAACCGGAGAGATGCTTACGGAGCGTGGGTATAATGTTTTTTTCACGCGGAGAGATGATAATGGATTGTACGATGATAGTGATGTTAATAAGAAAGCTGCGGATATGAGAAAAAGATGCAGCATTATCGAGGAAGCACAAGCGGATGTGGTAATAAGCATTCACCAGAACAGTTTTACTGACAGCGATGTGTGTGGTGCACAGATGTTTTATTACACACATTCGGCTGAGGGAAAGAAACTGGCGGAAATAATGCAGGAATCTTTCAGAAAATTTGTCAATACGGACAACACGAGGGGGTGCAAAGCCAACGATTCATATTATATGCTGATTCACACACCATGCCCGACTGTTATTGCGGAATGTGGATTTTTAAGCAACCCGGAAGAAGAGAAACAGCTCAACGACAATGTGTACAGGAATAAAATAGCACTTGCCATTACCGAGGCGGTGGAAAAGTATTTCGGCAACGACAGCTCTAATTGACTTTGACTTTCATTAATAGTAAAATAAATGCACATACTTATATAAGAGAAGATGAATTTATGGATACAATAATTGAGAAAATAACAGGTGATGCCGCAAAAGATAATGCCATACTGGAAAGAGCGGCACAGATTATAAAGAAGGGCGGCCTTGTGGCATTCCCGACTGAGACGGTATACGGACTTGGCGGGGATGCCTTTGATGCTGATGCCGCGCGTAAAATATACGCGGCAAAGGGCAGGCCATCCGATAATCCGCTGATAGTCCATATAGCACATGTGGAGGAACTGAAAGATCTGTCGGATAACATTCCAAAGATGGCTTACAGGGTTGCGGATAAATTCTGGCCGGGGCCGCTTACGATGATAGTACAGAAGAATGACAGGGTTCCGTCGACTGTTACGGGAGGCCTTGACACGGTGGCAGTGAGACTTCCGTCCAATGAAACGGCCAGACGGTTTATAGAACTTTCGGGAACATATATCGCTGCTCCGAGCGCCAATCTTTCCGGCAGACCCAGCCCTACCAAGGCTTCTCATGTAACAGAGGATTTAGCCGGCAGGATAGACATGATAATAGATGGCGGAGATATAGAAATCGGACTGGAATCGACAATAGTGGATCTTACGGGAGAAGTTCCTGTTATTTTAAGACCGGGATATGTTACATGTGAGATGTTGTCTGAAACGGTTGGCGAAGTCAGACTGGATCCGGCGCTTATGACGGGCGTTGCGTCCGATGTAAAGCCTAAAGCACCGGGAATGAAATACAGACATTATGCCCCACGCGCCGAGATGACAGTAATAGAAGGCAGCCGTGAAGCCGTTGACAATAAGATTCACGAACTTGCAAAGGAAGCGTCATTGTCGGGACAGAAAGTAGGAATAATGGTTTCGGATGAGCTGGCACATGATCTTGATTTCGCATATGTTGTGAAACTCGGCAGGCATGATGATGAAGAAGCAATAGCAAAGCACCTGTTTGATGCATTAAGACAGTTTGATGATGAACAGGTGGATGTGATTTTTGCGGAAGCTTTTTCACAGGAAGGACTCGGCCGGGCCGTTATGAACAGGCTTTTAAAGGCAGCGGGCCAGAGACTTATACATGTCTGATATATACCATTAATATACAATAAGATACAGATTAAAAGGAGAAAGATATGAAAATAGCATTAGGTTCAGACCATGGCGGATTTGAGTTGAAACAGGCCGTAATTGAACATCTTAAAGAAAGAGGAGCAGAATACAAAGATTTTGGCTGTTATGACAAATCGTCCTGCGATTATCCCGTATATGGACGTGCAGCGGCCAAAGCGGTAGCGTCAGGCGAATTTGACAGAGGAATCGTAATATGCACAACCGGAATCGGAATTTCGATAACGGCCAACAAGGTTAAAGGTATCAGATGTGCGCTTTGCACAAGCGAGGAGCTTGCGAAGATGACAAGGCTTCATAATGATGCGAATATGCTTGCACTTGGGGCATCTTCTGTATCACCGGAGCTTGCGTGCAGAATAGTAGATGTATTTCTTGATACAGAATTCAGCAATGAAGAGAGGCACATAAGACGAATTAATCTCATAGAAGAGTGATTCCCAACATTTTCAAATAAATGTTGGTACAAATCGCACAAAAAATAATAGCTTTTTATTTGAAAATCAGTTATAATTTTCAGAAAGGGCGGTTTGTATGAAAAATACCGGAAAAATTTTCAAAAACCTTGCACTTATAACCCAGCTCGGACTTCAGGTTATGGTTCCGATTGCATTATGTGTTGCGATAGGAGTCATAATAGATAACCATTTCGGAACGTTCTGGGTGATCCCGCTTATGATAATTGGAATGCTGGCGGGAGGACGTAATGCGTACAGACTTGCGATGGCATCTGCCAAAGATGACGAGAAAGAGGACTCAGATAAAAGAGACGGAAGGAAAGATATCGATGGAAGACAAAGATAACTCCCGCGTACTGGCTCTGCTGATAGCAGGCATGCTTATATGGTTTGCCTTATTATCAGTGCCGGTACTGCTTTTTACGTCGGATAAGCTCCGCTGCGAACTTGGGCTTGCAGTAGGAACTGCTGCGGGTATTGCGATGGCAGTGAGCATGAATATCAGTGCATCTAAGGTACTTTATATGGAGAACCACCAGTCATCATATCTGGCATGGCTCTCAGCGATAAGACTTCTTGTGGTTGCGGCTTTAATTATTCTGTTTGGATTCACCGGATGGGTTAATGTCATTACCATGGTAGCCGGGGTTTTTGGCCTGAAAATTTCAGTATATATTAACCCTCTTTTACAAAGGGTTTTCCACAAAAAATAAAAAAGTAGGTGATAAGTGTGACACAACAGTTGTCTGGGATGATACTGGCTGACGTTGATTTCTATATCAAAGGTCTGTTTAAGTATAATCTCTTTGGGCAGGAATTGTGGTTTACCACAACGCATGTCGGCCTGATAATTGTTACGATCGTGCTGTTGGTGCTGATGATTGTCGGACATCATAAGATTGTCCGCGCCAAGCCTGAGGACAAGCCTAAGGGTTTGCAGAATGTCCTCGAGATGGCGGTGTCGGCTGTTGACAACATGGTTGCTGGCATTATGGGAGAGAAAGGCAGAGGCTTCCGTAACTGGATATGTGCGGTTGCAATGTTCATTCTTTTCTGCAACGTATCAGGTCTGTTCGGGCTTAGGCCGCCGACGGCGGATTACGGCGTTACATTGCCGCTCGGACTTATAACATTTGCCCTTATCCAGATTAACGGCCTCCGGGCCAAGAAAATCCACCATATAACAAGTCTGTTCCAGCCGAGTCCGATACTTTTCCCGATTAATCTTATCGGCGAAATAGCGGTGCCGCTTTCGCTTTCGCTGCGTCTGTTCGGAAACATTATGTCCGGAACAATTCTTATGGGGCTTTTGTATGGACTGCTACCTGCGGCATTAAAAGTAGGAATTCCGGCAGTAATACATGTATACTGCGATATTTTTTCGGGAGCGATACAGACATATGTATTCTGTATGCTTACAATGGTTTATATTAACGACAAAATAAGTGATTAAATTCTAGGAGGAACATCAAATGGGTATTACAAGTGAAGCATTAGTATTAGCATGTTCGGCAATAGGTGCCGGACTCGCAATGATCGCCGGTCTCGGACCTGGTATAGGACAGGGAATTGCAGCCGGACATGCGGCAGCAGCTGTAGGCCGTAATCCGGGCGCTAAGTCATCAATCACATCAACAATGCTTTTGGGACAGGCCGTAGCCGAGACAACAGGTCTTTACGGATTTGCGGTAGCAATCATTCTTCTGTTCGCTAACCCTCTTATCGGCAAACTTTAATATGAAATTTGCAGCTAAGAAAAGGGAGGCGATTTAGACCATGGAAAGAATTTTTAACCTGGACCCGCAGCTTTTGCAGGACGCCTTATTCCTGGCAGTCAATATATTTGTTTTATTTGTGGCAGGTTCCTATCTGCTTTATAATCCGGTCCGTAATCTCCTTAAGAAGAGACAGGACATGGTGCAGGCCGACATAGATGCAGCACGCAAGGATAAAGAAGATGCCGCCGCATTGAAATCTGAATACGATGCCAAAATAAAAACTGCAGACAAAGATGCAGACGCAATATTGGCTGAGGCGCGTAAGAAAGCGACAGCCAGAGAGCAGCAGATAGTAGAGGAAGCTAAGACAGAGGCATCCAGAATAATTGAGAGAGCAGGAGTCGAGGCAGAACTCGAGAAGAAGCGTGTATCTGATGAAGTGAAGAAAGAAATGATTGCCGTGGCTGCAGCCATGGCAGGCAAGGTCGTATCCAGGTCAATGGATGCGGGTATTCAGGATTCGCTTGTTGAGGAGACACTTAATGAAATGGGTGAAGAGACATGGCAAAGCTAGTAGAGGCAACTTACGGTGATGCTTTGTATGAACTGGCTGTTTCAAATAATATCACGGACAGGCTTTATGATGAGGCAGTTGTCCTGCTGGACATATTTGATACGGACAGCGAACTTATGGCTATTTTGAATCACCCTAAGATTGTCAGGGAAGACAGGATTTCGATAATTGAAAACAGCATAGGTAAATTTGTGTCAAAGGAAATGACAGGTTTTCTTGTGACCATTGCAGATAAGGACAGATGCAGATATATTCCGGCTACGCTCAGATTTTTTATTGAACGTATCAAAGAATATAAGGGAATCGGTACGGCATATGTTACCACACCGTATGAACTTTCGGATGCAATGAAGTCAAAGGTTGAAAAGAGGCTTCTTGAGACCACGGACTACAGTCAGATTGACATAAATTACAATGTCGATGAAAGCCTGATCGGAGGAATGGTAATCCGTATCGGAGACCGTGTAGTCGACAGCAGTATTAAACATAAGCTTGCGGATCTTACGCGTGTGCTTAACAAAATAGATGTGTAGAAGGAAGGTGTAACATCTTCATGAAATTAAGACCTGAGGAAATCAGCTCGGTAATAAAAGAGCAGATTATGAAATATAAGACGGAACTTGATGTGTCCAATGTTGGAACCGTTATTCAGGTAGCCGACGGAATTGCACGTATCCATGGCCTTGAGAAGGCTATGCAGGGCGAGCTTCTCGAATTTCCGGGCGACGTATACGGAATGGTACTCAACCTTGAAGAGGACAATGTCGGTGCCGTACTTCTCGGAGATAACAGAAGTGTTAATGAAGGCGATACAGTAAAGACAACCGGACGAGTTGTTGAGGTGCCCGTAGGTGATGCGCTGACGGGACGTGTTGTCAATGCACTCGGACAGCCTATAGACGGTAAAGGACCTATAGCAGCCGATAAGTACCGTCAGATTGAGCGTGTGGCATCTGGCGTTATTTCCAGAAAACCTGTTGATACGCCGCTTCAGACCGGAATCAAGGCAATAGATGCGATGGTTCCTATCGGAAGAGGACAGCGAGAACTTATAATAGGAGACCGCCAGACCGGTAAAACAGCAATCGCTATTGATACGATCATTAATCAGAAAGGACAGGGTGTTCACTGTATATATGTTGCAATAGGCCAGAAAGCATCAACCGTTGCCAATATCGTACAGACTCTTACAGAGTATGGTGCGATGGATTACACAACAGTTGTGGCATCTACAGCGAGTGAACTTGCACCGCTTCAGTATATAGCACCTTATTCCGGATGTGCCATCGGTGAGGAATGGATGGAACGCGGAGAAGATGTACTTGTAGTATATGATGACTTGAGCAAGCATGCGGCCGCATACCGTACACTCTCATTGCTGCTTAAGAGACCGCCTGGACGTGAGGCATATCCGGGTGATGTATTCTATCTCCATTCAAGACTCTTAGAGAGAGCGGCAAGGCTTTCGGATGAGCTTGGCGGAGGATCGCTTACGGCGCTTCCGATAATTGAGACACAGGCGGGCGATGTATCAGCATATATACCTACCAACGTAATATCAATTACGGACGGACAGATATACCTTGAAACGGAGATGTTCAATTCCGGTTTCAGACCGGCTATCAATGCAGGACTTTCGGTATCGCGAGTTGGAGGAGCTGCACAGATTAAAGCTATCAAGAAAATAGCTGCTCCGATAAGAGTGGAACTTGCACAGTACAGAGAACTTGCTTCATTTGCACAGTTTGGTTCGGAACTTGATGCAGATACGAAGGAAAAGCTGGCACAGGGAGAAAGACTTAAAGAAATTCTCAAACAGCCACAGTACAAGCCGATGCCTGTAGAATATCAGGTTATCATAATTTTTGCTGCAACAGGCAAATTCCTTCTGGATGTGCCAGTTGAGAAAATCGCTGATTTTGAAAAAGAACTTTTTACATTTATAGATACCAAATATCCGGAAATTCCTAAGCAGATCAAGGAGTCAAAGCAGCTTGGTGATGATACTCAGAAAGCTCTTACCGAAGCAATAAGGGAATTTAAGGAACAGTTCAGGTGAGGTGGTAATTTATGGCTTCAATGAAAGACATAAAAAGGCGTAAAGAAAGTATTCAGAGTACAGGCCAGATTACCAAGGCGATGAAGCTTGTTGCCACAGTCAAACTCCAGAAAGCAAGGGGAAAGGCTGAGAATGCGAGACCATATTTCGATGCCATGTACAGCACTGTATCCGATATGCTTGCAAGAAGCGGCAATATAGAGCACCGTTATCTGAAAGCGGGAGATTCGGACCGTAAAGCAGTTATTGTGATAACGGCCAACAGAGGTCTTGCCGGAGGATATAACTCAAATGTTATCAAGATGGTAACAGCAGGTGATATGACACCTGATAATTCACTGATTTATGCAGTCGGAACCAAAGGACGTGACTATTTTGTCCGCAATGGTTATGAGATTGCTGCAGATTATTCGGATGCGGTAAACGAACCTCTGTATTCCGATGCACAGCAGATAGGCGAAGATGTGCTTGAAGCATTCCTGCAAGGCAGAATAGGCGAAATTTATTTGGCTTATACAGAATTTAAGAATACGGTCGTACATGATGCACACATGGTTAAACTCCTTCCGATAAGCAGGGATGATGTGCAGGCAGAACCGGCCGGCAAGGATGACCTTTATGTCAGCTATGAACCTGAAGAAGAGGAAGCACTTGACATAATTATCCCGAAATACATTAACAGCCTTATCTACGGTGCACTTATGGAGGCGGTAGCCAGTGAAAACGGTGCGCGCATGACAGCAATGGATAATGCGACAAGCAACGCGGAAGATATCATCAGTGACCTGTCACTTAAATACAATAGAGCCCGTCAGGGATCTATTACGCAGGAATTAACAGAAATTGTTGCCGGAGCCAATGCTATATCATAGCATTGCACGGCTATAAAGCGGAATATAAAGGAGTGAAAAAATGGCTTCAAATAACATAGGTAAAATCACTCAGATTGTCGGTGCCGTTCTCGATATCAGGTTTCCAGAGGGAAATCTTCCGGAGATAAATACGGCAATCGACATAAAGAGACCTGACGGAAGCAGACTTGTTGTCGAGGTTGCACAGCATCTCGGAGACGATACGGTAAGATGTATCGCGATGGGGCCGACTGACGGACTTGTCAGAGGAATGGATGCAGAGTCAACCGGAGCACCTATTTCTGTACCGGTAGGAGAAAATACCCTCGGCCGTATTTTCAATGTTCTGGGAGACGCTATTGATAATAAACCGGCTCCGGAAGTTGAAAAATATATGCCGATTCACAGAAAAGCCCCAACATTTGAAGAACAGTCAACATCTACAGAAATTCTTGAGACGGGAATTAAGGTTGTCGATCTTCTCTGCCCATACCAGAAAGGCGGTAAAATCGGTCTTTTCGGAGGCGCAGGAGTAGGCAAAACAGTTCTTATCCAGGAACTTATAAGAAATATTGCAACCGAACATGGCGGATATTCTGTATTTACAGGAGTAGGAGAGCGTACCAGGGAGGGTAATGATCTCTATCATGAAATGCAGGAATCAGGAGTTATCAATAAAACGACAATGGTGTTCGGACAGATGAATGAACCGCCTGGAGCAAGAATGAGAGTCGGTCTTACAGGTCTTACCATGGCTGAATATTTCAGAGACCAGGGCGGTAAGGATGTATTGCTTTTCATTGATAATATTTTCAGATTTACACAGGCAGGTTCAGAGGTATCGGCACTTCTCGGACGTATGCCTTCGGCGGTAGGTTACCAGCCGACATTGCAGACAGAGATGGGTGCCCTTCAGGAGCGAATTACATCTACGAAGAACGGTTCAATCACATCCGTACAGGCGGTATATGTTCCTGCGGATGACCTTACGGACCCGGCTCCTGCAACCACATTTGCACACCTTGATGCAACCACGGTTCTTGACCGTTCAATAGTTGAACTCGGTATATATCCGGCAGTTGACCCGCTTGGATCATCATCGAGAATACTTGACCCGAGAATTGTCGGAGAAGAACATTATAAAGTTGCCAGAGATGTTCAGGAAATACTCCAGAAATATAAAGAACTGCAGGACATCATTGCAATTCTTGGTATGGATGAACTTTCCGAAGACGATAAGCTCACTGTAGCAAGGGCGCGTA
This sequence comes from Butyrivibrio sp. CAG:318, assembly GCA_000431815.1. Taxonomy (GTDB): domain Bacteria; phylum Bacillota; class Clostridia; order Lachnospirales; family Lachnospiraceae; genus Eshraghiella. Next base: position 102,853 of record FR889248.1, read on the forward strand.
AGGTACAGAGATTCCTTTCACAGCCTTTCTTCGTGGCTACACAGTTTACGGGACTTGAAGGAAGATATGTTCCTGTCAGCGAGACCATACAGGGATTCAGAGAAATTCTTGAAGGTAAATATGATGATATTCCGGAGAGCTATTTCCTTAACTGCGGAAGCATAGATGACGTACTTGCCAAGTGCAAATAAAGGAGGTCGTTTATGGCAGATAATAAATTTGCGCTCAAGGTAATGTGCCCTGACAGAACTTTTTTTGAAGGCGAAGCGGACATGGTGGAGATGAATACCACGGAAGGATATATCGGAGTATATCCGGGACATATACCGATAGCAACTGTACTTGCTCCGGGAATACTGGTGATTCATAATGACGGCGAATTAAAGCGTGCGGCTCTTCATTCGGGGTTTGCGAGAATATCGCCGGATAACATTATGATCCTTGCCGAGGTTGCCGAATGGCCGGATGAAATCGATCTTAACAGAGCCGAGGAAGCAAGAGTGCGCGCCGAGAGAAGATTAAGCGGCACAGAATCGGGAATTGACATTAAGAGAGCCGAAGCTGCACTTAAGCGTTCGCTTACAAGAATTTCCATTAAAGGATAATATTAAGATTAGACACCAAAGAAACGGGAATACTTTATGATATAACCGTTTCGGAGGTGTTTTTTTATGAGAAAAGCAGGAATAATAATTGCGATGGCGGTGTGGATTGTGACTGCTGTAAGGCTTATCAATGTTAATGTCAGAGCCGGAGAAGACGTTGTAACTGCATTTAATACTATTAAATATGACAATGTGGATACTATAATAGAAGCATTTGGTGAGTATGGAAAATCGTATATGGAAGATGGGGAGAAAGAGGAGGCACTTGTAAGCATTGCCTCATGCATAGGAATTGATAAGAATTACGACATTGAGCATAACGGAGATGTGGTTACGCTTTTGAACCGGTCAGCCGACGGGGAAGTAAAAATAGCACTTAATACAACAACAGAAGACTACGGCACTTATAAAAGCTGCACAAATTATATCTCAATAAACATGACAATAATTGGCAGGACTGATTGTGCGTTGACATATAAAAATATGATAGATGATATCTTTGCCGCCGGAAAAATTGACGGTTACGTTAATATGAGCCTTAAAGGAGAACTAAACGGTGCAGTTAATTATTATGAACGGAACAGACTTGCCGATGAGCTGCTCGATATACTTGATGCGAAGGTGGTTTCGGAAAACAGGGAAAATGATCTGTTTACAATTTATGCATATACCGGTCTGGTGGATGAATATGTAATGAGTGCGGGCCGGAAAATCAATATAAATATTGTGCAGGAATATGACAGCGTGGCAAATAAAACAGTGATATATTTGTCAACTCCGCTTAACAATCTTGATTACTAAGCAAATCCGTTGTAAAATAAAGGAAAACATTGATTTATGAGGTTTAACTTTGAAAAATATAAGCACTAAAGCCAGGGTTTTGATATATGTAGCAGTATTTGTAGTGGCTGCTGTCATAACATTCTGCGTTAAGATAGGAATACACAGACCGGACCAGTCGGATTCAAGTACTATGGGCAGCGCTACACTTCCGATAGTATACATGCAGACCGAGTCCGGAACCAAATATAATTATTTACACGGATATACAGGAAAAGTGGATCAGAGCCTGATTCATGATGCCATAACACCTATAACATCTGACAGAAAGATGGATATATACATAAGACAGTACGGTAACGTAATATCCGGGATATCATACGAGCTCAGAAGCCTCGACGGAACCGGACTGGTAGAACGCTCGGATGTATCTGATTATGACAGCGACGGCGGAATTATACATGCATCAATGGGTTTTCGCAATCTCATGGATTCCGGACGCGAATATATGCTTAAGATCAATATAGGAACCGAACAGGGCGAAAATGCAGCATTTTACACAAGAGTTGTAATAATGGATGATTCATATACCGACAGGAAGCTTGATTATATTAATTTCTTCTCGGGATGTACGATGGATGCGGATTCACTTGATCAGATTACGGCCAAGCTCGAAACCGACTCTACGGGCGACAATACTAATCTGGGACGCGTCAATATACACTCCAGACTGTCACAGATAGGCTTTGCATCACTTAAGCCGGTCTTAGAAGGAGAACGTTATATCACGATTAATGAAATAGATAAAGCAACAGCATCGATAAGCGTCAGATATACCGCATCCACAGATGATGAACGGGGAAATTTCAGGTATAATGTCAAGGAATTTTACAGGATCAACCAGCCGGATGATACGGTAACTTATGTATACAGTTACGACAGATGGATGAACCAGGTATTTGATCCCGGATATGCAGTGAGCAGCACGGGAGAGCTGTACCTTGGAATATCAAGCGATGATGATATTGAGATGAAATCAGACTCGTCGGGCAAAATAACGTGTTTTGTCAGGGAGAACAGCCTTTGGAGATATAATAGTGTAAGAAATGATTTTGTGAAAATATTTGATTTTTCGCAGAGCGATAACGGTGACCTGAGAGAGGATTATGAAGAGCATGCGGTCAGAATCCTTGACATTAACAGTGACGGGGATGTAAGGTTCATTGTTTACGGCTATATGAACAGAGGTATACATGAAGGCCGGACGGGAATTTCTGTTTTTAACTATGATGCGTCAGAGAATATGACGGACGAGATTATTTTTATTCCCAAAGAAGAACCGTACAAATCAATTGCGCAGGATATATCAATCCTCGCATATGTGAATGAGAATGATATTTTATATCTATATAATAGTAATACAATATATTCGGTGGATTGTAATACGAAAGAGTGCATGGTTGTTGCAGACCGTGTCATAACGGACAGCTGTGCGATGTCAGAAGCCGGAGGAATGTTAATGTACCAGACCGGCGATAAATCATACGACTGCAGCGAGATGTACATCATGCTTCTTGAGAACGGAGAAAAATACAGACTTGAAGCGGATGAAGGAAGACGTATAAAAGCTCTGGGATTTATTGATGGAAATGTTGTTTATGGGCAGGCCCGTGCCGATATGATATATGTGGACAATGACGGTAATGTTACATTTCCTATGGAAGCAATTTCTTTGATGAATAATCAATACGAGGTCGTCAGGGAATATGCGGTATCCAATACTTACATCATGGCGGTTTCCGTTAATGAGGACCGGATTACGATGCAGCGTGCGACACTTGATGCCAATAATAACCTCGTCAGAATTTCTGATGACAGACTTTTGAGCAGCGCGAATGAAAGTACAACATCGCTCATGCTTACAGAGAGGACAACCGAGAGCCGACAGAGAGAAAAGTACATTTCGCTCAGAATCAAAGCATCGGGAACGAAGGCATCATATAAGAGTGCATCATATAAATTCAGCGCAAATGTTACAATTAATATGGCGGCAGACGGCAATATATCCGATAAATATTATGTATATGGTTACGGATGTCTGTATGAGGTTACGGACAGTCTGTCACAAGCCATGAGCGCGGCAGCCGAAAGCGGCGGCGTTGTCGTCAACCATGATGCGCAGACTATATGGTCACGCTATAAGTCCAAGGAAAAGACCATCAAAGTACCGGAAGGTGCGCTGGTTACCTCGGATGATACCAGAATGGCGGCGGTTGGCACGCTTGTCAGACTTGCCGGGGCATCAGCCGGAGATATAAGCGGCAGCACGACAACCGAATGCATAGAATCTGCAGTCGGTAACGTTATTAATCTTACCGGAAGCAATATAGAAAATGCATTATATTATGTTGATAAAGGATATCCGCTGATCGCAAGAATCGGCTCTGACGAATATTGCATAGTATATGGTTATACGGCATCATCGGTAAAGATATATAATATGAGAACCGGCGAACAGTCGGCATACAGTTTTAAAGAATTTGATGCACTTACCGTGCCATACGGAAGCGTATTGATAACGGCAGCATTTTAAGAATAACAGGATATGTGGTGATAAAAATGGCAACCAAATCTCATAAAAAGAAACATATGAATAAAGTTTTGAAAGCGGTTCTTATAATTTTGGGAACGCTTGCAGGTGTTCTGCTGATATTTATTATGGTATATGCAGGCAGCATCCTTAAGCTGCTCAGGAATGCCAAAGCAGTGACGTCGGGGGTTACGGCCGATACGTTCAGACAGATAGAAACAAGTATCGTGTATGATATAGACGGCGAAGAGATAACCTCGTTAAGCGGTACAAAAGATTTACATTATATAAGCAGTTCGGATATGCCGGATATACTTAAACGTGCTTTTGTAATAACGGAGGACAGGGATTTTTACAGCCATCACGGGGTGGATCTGTCAGCTATAATAAGGGCGGCAGTCGCCAATGTAAAACATAATGCAATAAAACAGGGAGCCAGCACAATTACTCAGCAGCTCGCCAAAAATATGTTCCTGACACAGGATGTCACATGGGAACGTAAGATAACAGAGATGTTCGCGGCCATGGAACTTGAGAAAAAGTTTTCAAAGGAGCAGATACTGGAATTTTACATAAACAATATATATTATGCCAACGGATATTACGGAATTGAGGCGGCGGCACAGGGATATTTCGGAAAAAGTGTTAATGACTTATCACTGTCACAGCTGATTTTCCTGGTGGCAATTCCGAACAATCCATCCAAATACGATCCGGTCAATAACCTTGATGCGGCCAAGAGCAGGCGTGATCTGATATTAAAACAGCTTTATGCCGAAGGTGAGATAAGCGGTCTGGATTATTATTCTGCAATAGAAGAAAAAATAGAGCTTGTTAACACAAAGAAGGACAGGCATGACTATGTAGAGACATATGTGTTCTACTGTGCAACTAGAGCACTTATGGAGAAAAACGGCTTTGTTTTCAAATATGAGTTCAGTTCAGACGAAGATGAACAGAATTACAACGATAAATATGACGAAATGTATTCGGAGTACCAGGCATCGCTTTTCACGGGCGGATACAGAATATATACGGCTATAGATATGGATAAGGAGAATCTTCTCCAGCAGATTGTGGATGACAAGATGAGAGGATTTACGGATGTCAATGACGAAGGTATTTATAAGACACAGGCGGCAGCAGTGTGCATAGATAACAGTACCGGACTCGTGACTGCAATTGTTGGCGGAAGAAGCCAGGACTATAATGGATATACGCTTAACCGCGCGTACCAGAGTTTCAGGCAGCCGGGAAGCAGCATTAAACCTGTGAATGTGTATGCACCATATCTTATGTCGGGACATACCCCTGATGAGAAAATAGACGATTCTCCGATTCTTGACGGTCCACATAATGTAGGTGATGAATATCGTGGTGAAATTACACTGACTGAAGCACTTGCATGGTCTTCAAATGTATGCGCATGGAAGATAATGGGAGAGATGACACCGGAGTACGGAATGTCGTTCCTTCATCTGATGGATTTTAAGAAATCGGCAGTCGATGATAATAATCAGGCAGCGGCAATTGGCGGTTTTACTGTCGGAGTGTCGCCGGTTGAACTGGCCTCGGCATACGCAACATTGGAGAATGACGGTGTATACCGCAATCCGACATGCATAGATAAGATTACCAATGCCAAAGGTTCCATAATAGTAGACAATACCGGTGATGAGACAAGGGTGTATACCGAGGAAGCATCCAGAATGGTTACCAAGATGCTTGAATATGGTGTCAATAAAGGAATACTTACAAGTGCAATAATGCCTGATGTGGTAGTGGCGGCCAAATCAGGAACAACCAATGATTACAAGGATGGCTGGCTGGCCGGATATTCAAGATATTACACCACAGTCGTGTGGGCCGGCAATGATAACCCGGCGACGGTTGATGGCCTGTCAGGCGGTACTTATCCGCTTTATATCTGGAAAGAATATATGGAGAAAATCCACAAGGGACTTGAGAAAAAAACATTTCCGGAATACGATGGCGAAAGTGACATGATCAATGATGCCACAGAACATGAATCCCAGGCGGAAACCGAAACCGAAACACATCCGGGTTATGGCGGAAGCTCAATGAATATAAGTGACGGAGACCGTAACACCAACGTGTCCGGAATGGGAGATAAGAATATTGATGTATCGGGAATGGGAGATAAAGACGCACCAAGATAACATAAATAAAGCGATGCCGATAAGTTAAGGCATCGCTTTTATAATGGAATTATAATTATTCCTGATTATGATCTTTTTTGTATGCGTTAACTACTTTGTTAATTCTTTCTGTAGGATTAAGAAGGTGGCTTATGGAAGCATCATGGTTAAGTGTATCAATGAGAAGTGCAATGTATTTGCTCATGTCAACACTCACATAATAATCCCTTGAAAGAAGTTCAGGAGTCTGATATACGAGGTTGGTTGTGAGAACCTTGTCAAAAAGACCATCCTCATATGCCTTGTCGAATTTGGCCATACCATTGGTAAAAAGACCGAATGTAGCTGCAAGGTAAATTCTGCGTGCCTTACGTGCCTTAAGCTCTTTGGCAACATCAAGCATACTCTCGCCGGAAGAAATCATATCATCAATGATAAATACGTCCTTGCCTTCAACAGATGAACCGAGGAATTCGTGTGCAACGATTGGATTACGGCCGTCAACAATTCGTGAATAATCACGACGTTTGTAAAACATACCCATATCAAGACCAAGAACATTGGAGTAGTATACAGCACGTCCCATGGCACCCTCATCCGGACTGATGATCATCATGTGGTCACTGTCAAGTACAAGGTCATCCACATTACGAAGAAGAGCCTTAATGAACTGGTATACCGGCTGGACGGTTTCAAAACCGCTGAGTGGTATAGCGTTCTGCACACGCGGATCATGTGCATCAAATGTGATTATATTATCAACGCCCATTCCGATGAGCTCACGGAGTGCGAGGGCACAGTCAAGAGATTCTCTTCCGCTTCTCTTATGCTGTCTGCTCTCATAGAGGAAAGGCATAATAACTGAGATTCTCCTTGCTTTGCCGCCGAGCGCAGCGATAATTCTCTTGAGATCCTGATAATGGTCATCAGGAGACATGTGGTTAATTTCACCGCAAAGTGAATAAGTGAGACTATAGTTGCATACATCGACGAGAAGGTAAAGGTCATATCCTCTTACGGACTCGTTGATCACACCCTTGGCCTCTCCTGAACCAAAACGCGGAACGCTGGTCTTAACAATGTAATTATCTCTCTGGTAACCTGAGAATGCGATAGTTGTCTTGTGCTCGTTTTCCCGTTCGTTTCTCCAGTCAACAATATAGTCGTTGATTTTGGCACCGAGCGCCTCACAGCCCTTTAATGTGATAAGGCCAAGGCTTCCTACCGGGATAGTTTCAAGATCGTTTTCATGCAATTGCATAATGATGCTCCTCCATAATAGTGCGTTATTTCTTTTTGATAAATCTTATATCATCTCCGTAAAGCTTGAGAAGCTTGTAGGAGCTGGATATGCGTGAAAAAATTCTCTCGGAATACGCATCCATAAGCTCATTCAGTGCAAAATTGGTAGAGATTATGGTTGAACGGCCTCCGAGCAGACGGCTGTTAATACAGTGAAATAATTTGGAATTAGTGAAAGTATTGGACAATTCGGTGCCCAGGTCATCTATAATCAGCAGTTCACATTCTTCTATCTGAGACTGCATACCGCCATCGTCTTCATTATATGCGGAAAAACTGTCGAAAAGTTCAATTGCCGACATATACAAAACACTGTGTGCGTTATCAAGCAGTGCTCTGGCAATACAGTTGGACAGAAAAGTCTTACCGACACCTGTGTCGCCATAGAAAAGTATATTATCTCCGGAAGGAAAATGCTGTACAAAATCCTTGCATTTAGACAGCACGCTTTCGGCATTATCACGGGAACTTAATCCTGTAGAAGAATCTGTGAACTCTGTCGAGTAAAAATCAAGAGAAAAATTATCAAAAGTCTCATTCGATGAGTACCGTGTTATGTTGGATTCGCGGTAAAGCAGATCGATGGATGCCTGTATGAAACAGGAACATTTCTCATTACCGATATATCCTGTGTCTTTACATTTAGGACATACGTAATGCGGAGTAAGGTAATCTTTAGGAAAACCGGCCTGTACGAGAAGTCCGGACATCTGAGATTGTATCTGCGCAATGCGGCTGTTAAGCCCGGATAAAGTATTCTCTCCGCGCAGCGCAGCCTTTGCTGCATCAACGGAAAGCGAAGAAATCCTGTCCGATAAAGTCTTGTATTGCGGTACAGCCATATAAACCTCGGCAGTACGGGCGTCGAGCTCATGTATGGTATTCATCTGCTTTGCGTTATATTCACGCATGATTTCGTTGTACTGTGAATTATTAAGTACCACAACCGGTTCCTCCGTCTATTTATCATTATTGAGAAGCTTCTTCTCAAGTTCTTCAAAATTATATGTACGTTGTGAAAAATTATTAAATTTGTTGGTTTTCGCCGGTGCCGGAGCCTTGGCCGTAACCGGAACGGTTATCTTGGCACGGAAACCCGCATCGAGAACCTTGAGGTCGGAGAGCGTGTGCACCCCGGCTGTTTTCCATTTACGGAGGATTCCGTCTGCATAACTGAAATTAGGCTTTCCCATGCTAAGAACAGTACGGCGGCAAGCCTCGGTGATCATTTCCTTGTCAAAACCGTAATCATCATACCAGCGGTTGATAAAATCAAGCTCGGCCGGTGTAAGGTTCCTGTCGGAAAGTCCGAACGCTTTCATAACCGGAAGGGTGCGTCTGCTGTATAAAGTGGAAGCATCCTTAGCGGCATCCACTGTGGAAATGCCCTGCTCGGTCCAGTTAATTGCAACTTTCTCCATATAACGCAGGCTGGTATGCTGGTTACTGACACAGTATTCAACAAGATACTCAATCAGTTCGCCGGACATTCCGAGCGTCTCACGTATGTAAAGGATCGTGCGTACATCTGTAGGACTTAACGGAGCACCGATATATTTCTCGACAATATACAGAAGCTGTTTGATGTCCTCACGTTCACTGAGTTCGTCAAACTCAGCACGCGAAAAAGAAGATGCAGAGTCCGAAGGCACCTTATTATCGCTGACGGAAACAGCTGATTCATGCGTAGCAGCTGTTTCGAAAGCGGTAAGGTCATTAATTATCACAGAAACCGGTACGCCGGTTCCGTCAAAATCAACATTAAGAACATCATGCTCCGACCAATAACGCAGTGCGCGTATGATATCATTCTCTGTATGATTAAGACTGTCTGCGATTTCGCATAAAGAAAGTTCGCCCGGCACATCATTCATATGTCGTAAAAGATACAGATAAACTTTTACAAATTCACCGTTGGCATCCTTCATATACCTGTCCACAAAAATATTGGAAATGATGGTCTCTTTTGCGGTAACCGCGGAACAAATATTAACCTTATTCATAGCATGCATGTCCTCCGAAAATACGCTGTTATTGAGTATATCACAGCATATTTTAAAAGTCTAATAATTCTTAAGGAGTTCTTCTCCGACATCCACGATGTTGCCGGCGCCCATTGTAATTACAAGGTCACCCGGTCTGCAGGTGTCGACAATATGCTGTTCTATTTTGTGAAAATCAGGCTCATATAAACAAGGCGTTCCGGTCTTGTCGATTAAAGCCTTTATATCGGCTGATGATATGCCGAGAGTGTTTTTCTCGCGCGCCGCATAAATATCGGCAAGGATTACCTCATCAGCTCCGTGTGCAAGCACATCTGCAAAGTCATTTAAAAATGCCTTGGTCCTGGTGTAAGTATGCGGCTGGAAAATAACCACGATACGGTTATGCGGATAGTTGGCAGCCGATGCCAGTGTCGCCGCAATCTCAGCAGGATGATGTGCATAATCATCTATAATGGTAAATCCGTTAAGCTCTCCCTTCTTCTGGAAACGACGGTCCGTTCCGTGAAAAGCAAGAAGAGACTTGGTGTATACGTCAGGTCCGATACCGAGGTGGACAGCAACTGCAATGGCTGCAAGGCTGTTGTATACATTATGGATACCCGGAACACCGAGCGTGATACGTCCGCATTCCTTTGAATGATGTATAAGAGTGTAACTGCAGCATCCAGTATCGTTAAATGTAATATCTGCGGCCGTGTAATCACAGGAAGATGTACTTCCCACAGTAACTACAGGACACTTGGTATCTTCTGTTATATATGAATAATTATCAATATCGCCGTTGATCACAAGCAGTCCGTCCGCAGGAAGAAGCGCAGCATATCTGCGGAACGAGTGGCGTATATCATCGATATCCTTGAAGAAATCGAGGTGGTCCTCCTGCACGTTCAGTATGACACCGATTGTTGGGCAGAAAGAGAGAAAACTGTTGGTGTATTCACATGCCTCTGTAATAAAATTGGAAGAATGCCCTACCCTTAAATTACCTCCGATGGAATGAAGCATACCGCCGACCGATACGGTAGGATCGAGCCCGGCTGCAAGAAGTATCTCGGTAAGCATGGAAGTCGTTGTCGTCTTGCCGTGTGTTCCGGAAACTCCGATAGCTACCTTATAGTTAGACATAATCTCGCCGAGAAGTTCGGCTCTTGTAAGAACGGGAATGCCCTTTGCGGTAATTGCCGCAAATTCCGGGTTATCCGGGTGGATTGCCGCGGTATAAACCGCTACATCTATATCATCTGTAATATTGTCAGCAGTCTGGCCTATATGTACCGGAACACCCTGGCTTATAAGACGGTCTGTCAGCTCGGACTGTTTCATATCCGAACCTGAAATTCTGAATCCTTTGGAAAGGAGTATGTCGGCGAGTCCGCTCATACTGATTCCGCCTATGCCCATAAAATATACATGAACCGGCTTGTTAAAATCTATATGATACATAATATCTCCAATCTTCAATCTGATTAGCTTATTTAAGTTATATTGTATACCATTTATAATATAAATGTAAAGTACATAAAAAAAGTTCCGGATACATAATAAGACAACCTATATTGTAAAATTTACACAAAAATTGTTTCCGGAACTGTTTTTTTTTAGTGAATTTACGATTTTTACTTTTAATTGTGTGAATGTTATGGTACAATAATATCACTACGAATGCAGACTAGTAAATATGCAGACTAGAGGTGATTTATATGGTAAAGAAAGAAATGATAGCCATGTTGTTGGCTGGCGGACAGGGCAGCCGTCTGGGTGTACTTACATCTAAAGTTGCCAAGCCGGCAGTTGCATTCGGCGGCAAATACAGAATAATTGATTTCCCGCTCAGCAACTGCATCAATTCAGGTATTGATACAGTGGGTGTACTCACACAGTATCAGCCTTTGAGACTTAATACTCATATCGGAATCGGTATTCCGTGGGATCTTGACCGTAATGTGGGCGGTGTTACGATCCTTCCTCCGTATGAGAAGAGTACCAGCAGTGAGTGGTACACAGGTACTGCTAATGCTATTTATCAGAACCTGGATTATATGGAATTATATAATCCGGATTATGTACTTATTTTATCAGGCGACCATATTTATAAGATGGATTACGAGATTATGCTCGACTACCATAAGGCAAGCAATGCGGATGTCACGATCGCAGCAATGCCGGTTCCTATGGAAGAGGCCAGCAGATTCGGTATACTGATAACAGATGAAGATAACAGAATAACAGAATTTGAGGAGAAACCGGCTAATCCTAGAAGTAATCTTGCTTCGATGGGAATTTATATTTTCAGCTGGAAAGTCCTTAAGGAAGCACTCGTAAAAATGAAGGATCAGAAGGGCTGCGATTTCGGTAAGCATATCATACCTTACTGTTTCGAGAATAATAAGAGACTCTTCGCTTACGAGTACAATGGATACTGGAAAGATGTAGGAACACTCAGCTCATACTGGGAAGCTAATATGGAACTTATTGACATCATTCCTGAATTTAATCTTTATGAAGAATTATGGAAAATTTACACTAAGGCAGATGCGATTCCGCCACAGTACATATCGGCAGATGCCCATATTGAACGAAGCATAATAGGTGAGAGCACGGAGGTCTACGGAACTGTCAAGAATTCCGTAATCGGATCCGGCGTTATCATAGAAGAGGGTGCGCAAGTAGTTGACTCAATCATTATGCAGAATACCGTAGTAGGCAGAAACGCCAGAATTCAGAAGGCGATTATCGCTGACAGCGTTGAAATCGGTGAGAATGTCGAGATCGGTGTGGGCGAGGAGGCACCAAGTAAGCTTGATGCCAAGATTTATGCCTCTGATCTGGTTACAATCGGCGAGAACTCATATATTCCTGCAGACGTTAAGATTGGTAAGAACACAGCTGTTTCAGGCGTTACCGAGAGTTCGGATTATCCGGACGGATTACTTGAGTCAGGTGGATATATCATTAAGGCAGGTGAAGACAGATGAGAGCAGTTGGTGTAATTTTAGCAGGCGGAAATAACAAATTAATGCGCGAGTTATCCAATAAGAGGGCAATCGCGGCAATGCCTATAGCGGGCAGTTACAGATCTATAGATTTTGCACTGAGTAATATGTCAAATTCGCATATCGGTAAGGTTGCGGTTATCACACAGTATAATGCAAGATCGCTTAATGAACATCTGAGTTCATCTAAATGGTGGGATTTTGGCAGAAAGCAGGGTGGTTTGTTCGTATTCAACCCTACGATTACCAATGAACATAGTGTATGGTACAGAGGAACAGCCGATGCGCTTTATCAGAACATTGATTTCTTAAGGAACAGCCATGAACCGTATGTTGTAATCGCATCGGGGGATGGTGTGTATAAGCTTGACTACAATAAGGTGTTGGAGTATCATATTGAGAAGAAGGCTGATATCACAGTTGTTGTCAAGGACATTGATTCGGCTGAGGATGCCAGAAGGTTTGGCGTTGTCAGACTTGCCGAGGACAACAGGATAACCGATTTTGAAGAGAAGCCGGTTGAGACGGACATTACAACCGTATCGACAGGAATTTATGTAATAAGAAGACGTCTTCTTATTGAACTTCTCCAGAAAGCGGATGAAGAAGACAGATACGATTTTGTTAAGGATATTCTCATCAGATATAAGAATATCAAGAGAATATACGGATATAAGCTTGATACATATTGGAGTAATATCTCTACGGCGGAAGCATATTTTAAGACTAATATGGACTTCCTTAAGAAGGATGTAAGAGATTTCTTCTTTAAGCAGTATTCCGACATTTATTCCAAGGTTGATGACCTGGCACCTGCCAAATATAACCCGGGATCAAGCGTTAAGAACAGTCTTATTGCCAGCGGATGCATTATCAACGGTAATGTTGAGGATTCGGTAATCTTTAAGAAGGTTTACATCGGCAATAATTGTACAATCAAGAATTGTATCGTGCTCAATGATGTTCACATCGGTGATAACAGTTACTTTGAAAACTGCATCATAGAGAGCAGGGACACTATTAAACCGAATACAACTTATGTGGGCAAGGATGGAGAGATTAAGATCGTTATTGAGAAGAACGAGAGATACTCTATCTGAGATAAGTTCTGATTCACACATTTACAGATTTTAAGGATATTACAGAGAAAGGACAAAATTATGCAGATAACAGATGTCAGAATTCGTAAGGTGGAGAAAGAGGGTAAAATGAAAGCAGTAGCATCAATCACCATTGATAATGAATTCGTAGTTCATGATATCAAGATAATCGACGGCGATAAGGGACTCTTTATTGCTATGCCGAGTAAGAAGACACTCGACGGTGAATATAGAGACATCGCACATCCTATTAATTCCGAGACAAGGGATCGCATTCAGCGAAGTGTGATCCAGGCATATGAAGCCACAGAGGAATAACAGGAACTAAAGTTAAACAAGTAAGCGCCATACAGCATGGAACTGTGTGGCGCTTTTTTTCTAATCCAATATATTCTCACCCATATCACACAGAAGTTCATTGAGTTCCATAACGGTGAGCTGTTTGTTCAATGCGAAAATAATAATGCTGTCACGACGGCTTTTGGAATACAGTCTTCCATATCCGGCGGCCGCAAGCGCACGGTCGGTGCGGGCGGAATCAAGCTTAATTGCCGTACATATCGCAATTACCTTATCACGGGATGGCTTGCGCGTTCCGTTAAGGATCTGGTAACCGTAATTCCGTTGGATGAGGGATTCCCTTATAACATCGGCTGTCTGAAGATTGTTATCATTGATTATATCGTTAATATATCCGGCAAAATCAGGAACATCGTCTTTGGAAAGTGTGTCCGTATAATTGCCAAGATCCGTTTTGTTTGTAATACCGGAGAGTATTTTCATTAATTCGTCGGTTGTTTTCTGGTTCATATGTAATCCTTTATGTGTTATAATGTAAAAATAATACAATTTTAATTATCTAAAAGCAAGGGGCAAAGATGAAACTGTCGGACGAATACAGACTGTCACAATACAAGGACCTTGATATACTTGCGGGAAACGCAAGTGTTCATCTGGTGAGAAATGAAGCAACGGGCATGATCTGTGTGCAAAAACGTACTGCAATCGACCGGATTGCGGTGTATGAATATCTAAGGTCAATGTCCGTTCCGGGAATACCGCATATATATGAATGCATAGAAGACGGGGACAGCCTTGTTATCGTGGAGGAATACATAAATGGCCGGACGATAGAAGAGATAGTGGCTGCGGATGGCCTTTTTACGCCGGAACGTGCGCTTGAGATCATTGCAGAACTTTGCGATATATTGAAACCGCTTCATGAGTCACAGGATCCTCTTATCTGCAGGGACCTGAAAGCGGCGAATATAATGATTGAGGAATCCAAAAGAGTGGTAATTGTTGATTTTGACATAGCGAGGATTTACAGACCGGGACTTAATAAAGACACAACACTTCTTGGAACCGAAGGATATGCAGCGCCGGAACAGTTTGGCTTCGGCCAGACGGACTGGCGGACGGATATTTATGCATTGGGAGTGCTGCTCAATTATATGATAACAGGAAAGATGCCCGCGGATGGGATGCCGTCAGGCAGAGTGGGAGATATAATAAGCAGATGTACCAGGCTTAAGCCGGATGAACGTTATGCTAATGTTTCGGAGCTTAAGGCGCAGATTACCCGGCAGGATATTGTTCATCCCGAATGCAGAAGAAAATTCCTGCCGCCGGGCTTTAGAACCCTGAAACCGTGGAAAATGATAATAGCGCTGTTGGGATACGCGGGAATAACGGCAGTATGCTGCGCTGTAGTATATAACACTCCAGACGGACCGGCACCAATGCGCGAACAGATAACCGGCCGCATCACGTTGTGGATATCACAGATGGTTATGATATTTATTGTTTGTAATTATTGCGGTATCAGGGACAGGATGCCGATTGTGAAAAGCAGGTATCTTTTTGTCAGGATTGCAGGATATATTATACTTGAATTTCTGCTTATTCTGGCTGCAGCGGCGGTATCGTCTTTTATAGATATATTTATCTGATAAAATGTATGCAGGCTGCATACCAAATACCGGTTCCGGACGTGTATTATGTAATCAAAACATAACACGGAGGAAAAGGATATGGAACAGGAAGTTAAGAAGGAAACCAAAATCTGCAAATACTGCAAAA
Source organism: Butyrivibrio sp. CAG:318 (assembly GCA_000431815.1). Classification (GTDB taxonomy): domain Bacteria; phylum Bacillota; class Clostridia; order Lachnospirales; family Lachnospiraceae; genus Eshraghiella. The sequence continues at coordinate 118,470 of FR889248.1, forward strand.
CGGAGATCCCCAAGAATGCAAAGGTATGTCCGGTATGCCGTAAGAAACAGAAGCATATAGGCGGGTTTATTGCACTTGGTATCGTCGCACTTATTGTTGTGATTATTATAGCAGCCAATGCGGGAAGCGATTCCAAACCAAAGAAAGTGGGCGATGACAAAAGCGCTTCGGCCGGCAACAGTGACAGTGAAGAGAAAGATGTTTTCACTAAGGGCGAGATAGCAGAAATGAACGGAGTGCAGGTGACGCTTAAGGATTATGAGGAAAGCAAAGGCACTGAATTTCTGACACCTGATGACGGAAATGTGTTTGTCATCGTGACATTTGAAATCGCCAATAATTCGGATTCTGAAATTTCGGTGAGCAGCATTGCTAGTTTCGAGGCGTATGTTGATGATTATTCGGTGAGTACATCAATATCAGCCGAGTCAGTCAAAGACGGTGTCAGCATCCTTGACGGAACAGTGGCGGCAGGCAAGAAAATGAGTGGTATAATCGGATACGAGGTTCCGAAAGACTGGAAAAACATGGAAATAAGTTTTACAGATAATGTATGGAGCGACTCGGCATTTAAGTTTGAAATAAACAAGTAAATCCGTAAGTATATTTTATATAGAGAGACTGTGTCGGAATGATGCAGTCTCTTTTGATGTACATATTTCTTGCGGACCCCCGGAATGTGTAGTATAATTATAACACCTGGGGAGGGAAAGAGGAAACTATGAGAAAATGGTTTAGAAGTGCCCTGGCAGTTCTTCTTGCAGGAGTAATGATGATTCCTTCAGGAGTCGTAGTACTTGCCGGGAATACGGACAGTGGTATTACAGATGATACCATATATAATGCTTATGAGACACCGGAATATCCGCGTACAGCTTTTATTGCGGATGACAGACCGGTAGACAGGATTTATGATGTCGCAGATGATAATAATATCGTGCAGGCAGCGGCACTTGAAAGTGCCTATATTCCGTCAGGGATTCTTACGGATTCATATCCGTCAATAAGGAATCAGAGCCCTTACGGTACATGCTGGGGATTTGCACCGACATCGCTTGCGGAACTCAGTGTATTGAATAACGATGGTACGCTTCTTGATCTGAGTGAACTTCATTCGGTTTATTTTGCGTATCATTACACATCCGCGGATGGTAAAGACGGTGTGAAATATCTGCCGACAGCCGGCTATAATTACCTTTCCATGGGTGGCGATTCGTCATTCATATATCATGCATATGCCAACTGGGTAGGCGTGGCAGATGAGAAGACTGCTCCTTACAGTGGGGCAGCGGCTACACTTGAAAGCGGTTTATCGAATGATATAGCGATGAACGACAGCGCACATCTTAGGAATTTCTATATAGTAAATAAAGCTGACAGAAAATACATTAAGCAGCTTATTAAAGAATACGGCGGTGTTGGAATGTCATATTATGATGATAATCAGTATTATGATTATTCGACCAATTCCTACTATTCAACAGTATCTGATAATACTAACCATGCAATAAGTGTTGTCGGATGGGATGATGATAAGGTAACTAATTCTTCCAACAAGGGAGCCTGGCTTGTAAGGAACAGCTGGGGAAGTGACGAATACAGTCATTTCGGCTATTTCTGGATGTCATATGACGAGCCGTCTATTTATGACAGGGTATATGCACTTGATTGTGTAAGTGATACCGGCAGCAGTGATGATGATTTTTATGATCATAATTATCAATATGATTTATCGGCATATTCTCAATATGGCTGGATCGGCACAGGAACATCTTCCACAATTGCCAATATATTTACGGCAACGGGAACACAATTGCTTAAGGCGGTAGGTGTGGAGACACAGAATCCGAATATTAATTATACCGTTAACATATATACAGACATTGCGAATTCATCCAATCCTGAAAGCGGAACACTTGTAAGAACACAGACAGGAAGCTTCACATATCAGGGATTCCATACAATTAAGATGGATAATCCTTTAACGCTGACCAAGGGAGAAACATTTTCCGTAGTCATTAAACTGGAGTCCATGGATGGCAAATCAGGCGCATACTATGTAATGGAAAGCAATTATAATCTTGGTAATGCGGCATCATGGTATTGCGGTGCCGAAAAAGGTCAGAGTTTCGTATATGGTAATGGGTGGAATGACACATTCGAGCGTTGGAAAGCTAATGTTCGAATCAAGGCATATACGGATGATGTGCAGATACAGAAACCATCCGCACCGTCCGGACTGTCAGTATCAAATACAATAGCATCACTCACGCTCAAATGGAACGCTGTAAAAGGCGCAACGGGATATGAGATATACAGAGCGGGAACAGATGGAAAGTACAGTAAAATAACAACAGTCACATCAACAAGCTATGTTGATACCAGTGTCAAAAATAACACACAATATTCATACAGGATAAAAGCATACAATACAGCATGCACGAGTGCATTTTCAACAGCTGCGTCACTTAAGAAGACTCAGATATCCGTAAGTAATCTTAAGGCAGATGCCAACGGCAGTAAAGTACAGTTGAGCTGGACCGGAGTAGTAACCGGAGCAGAAGGATATGTGATCTACAGAAGAACAGAAGGCGGAAGCTATGCTGAGATAGGCAGAACATCCGGAAACACATATTCCGATACGATAAGCGCAGGAATAAAGTATTATTATGCTGTGGCAGTTTATTCGGGAAGCAGAACGGAAGATAAGTGTCCGGAAGTCGGAGTGATGTATCTTGCAGAGCCGGCAGTAACCGGAGCATCCAACATAACCTCCGGAGTGCAGGTTAAATGGAGTAAGGTAACCGGAGCAACCGGATACATAGTATACCGCAAGGGAGCGGGCAAAGGCTGGGCGCGCATTGCGGATATTAAGGATGGCTCAACAGTAAATTATACAGATACGACAGCGGCAAGCGGAACGACATATACATATACTGTCAGAGCATATAACAAAGACACGATGAGTGACTGGAACAGCACAAAGTCACTTATGAGAATTTCGGATACCACATTAACCGGAGCATCCAACATAACCTCCGGAGTGCATGTTAAATGGAGTCAGGTAACCGGAGCCACAGGCTATATAGTATACCGCAAGGGAGCAGGCAAAGGCTGGGGACGCATTGCAGATATCAAGAGCGGATCAACCGTAAGTTATACAGATACGACAGCAGCAAGCGGAACGACATATACATATACAGTCAGAGCATACAACGGAAGCACGATGGGAGACTGGCACAGCGCGAAGTCACTGATGAGACTTTCCGACACGACAGTTTCGGGAGCATCCAACATAACCTACGGAGTGCAGGTTAAATGGAGCAGGGTAACCGGAGCCACAGGCTATATAGTATACCGCAAGGGAGCAGGCAAAGGCTGGGGACGCATTGCAGATATCAAGAGCGGATCAACCGTAAGTTATACAGATACGACAGCAGCAAGCGGAACGACATATACATATACAGTCAGAGCATACAACGGAAGCACGATGGGAGACTGGCACAGCGCGAAATCGGTCAAGAGACTGTCAGATACTAAACTCACATCGGCATCTAAAGTAAGCGGAGGAATCAATGT
>FR889249.1 GCA_000431815.1 Butyrivibrio sp. CAG:318
TTTGAATACCCATAATCTACAGGTAACGATTTAAGAGAAGTGTGGAGCAGAAATATTCAGGATATAGACTATTTGTCTATGACTGATAGGAAATGATCTCTGTAGGTATTTCTTGATTTTATCCATGATAGTCTTTCCCATCTTTCTATGGTTAAATCTATACTCCTGTTCATTCAGGAATAAAGGCATCTCTCTTTTGGTTATTCCATGATATATCCCAGTAATATTATTTTTAATATTACCGATTATTATGTTTAACCAGAGTAGTCTATGATCCTTTTCTTCGTAGCTAATCTTCTCATTCTTTACCTGTATTTCTTCATTTAGTGTATTAAAGCCTTTCTCACCATCAGTATTAAGTAATGCATCATGTGATAATACACAACACTTTTCTATGTTTTTCTTAAGTGACAGACCAGTATAATCTGTGATGACTCTCAATTTGATGAACCTGGGATAGTTATTTTCTTTATCTGTAGATAAAATACCAAGAATAGGTTGCTGCCCACTTGCACGACCTGCTTTATTCTTGGATTTTGCGCCAATATTAAAGACATCTGCCTCATAGAAAAGGCTGTTGAGGAGCTTGTCTGAATTGCTTAGTGACATAAGAATTCTACACTTGTTTTCAAGAAGAAGTGCAGTCTTATAGTTAACGTCTAGTATTGAACATAAATCTACTGCACTGATTCCTTTATTTTCATTAAAGAAAAGGAAGATACCTAACAGAAGCTTGTATAGATCAAGCTTGCAACTCTGAAAAATAGTGCCTGAAAGCAGTGAATGTTGCTTATGGCATGAGCTGCATTCAAGAACATATGAAATCTTGGTCTTTCCTACACGCTTGACTAGGTAATACTTATGACAGCCACAACGGTCACATGAAAAGCCTTCAGGCCATTTCATGGATTTGAAGAATTCAATGCAGTTATCAATATTGTTGGAATATTTCTGAGTGAACTGATAAAGAGAAGCTTTCTTAGGCTTTAATACTTTGTTTGACATATGATTATACCTCCATCTAATTTCTAATCTAATTATAGAACAGATGGGAAATTCATGTGTCTGGTT
>FR889250.1:0-14708 GCA_000431815.1 Butyrivibrio sp. CAG:318
ACAATATATAAAATATAAATATTTATTAAAAAAATCTAAAAAAAGGAAAAATAATAATAATTTTCTTCAAATATCGAAAAACATGTGGTACAATGTGATAGACGCATAAATTGTGCAAAAGGATAGAAGATATGAATGAAGACAAATGAGAACTTTCCGAGGCTGCACGCCGGAGAAAGCGTATTAACCTCTAGAAGCGTGTTATCAATCATAATGATTGTAACAATAATAATGCTGCCAACAATATTATGTATAATCCTGTTCTACAGGATGAACTGCTTGCAGAAGGATTTTTCAGAACTTAAGGCACAGCTTGAATCATCGGTACAGCTTGCATCGGATGAAAACAGCCCGGGCAGGAAACAGATTCAGGCATCACTTAACAAGAATCAGGCAGAACCGGAGAACAGCAGCAAGACATACCAGGAGACACAGCCTGAGGCGACAGAGACAGAGACTGAAGCGCGTACAACTGTGGAGGAAGCACTTAAGCAGGGACGTAAGGTGGTATATCTTACGTTTGATGACGGCCCGAGCGATAACACGGACGCATTGCTTGATGTTCTGGCTGAACATAATGTGAAAGCAACCTTTTTTGTAAATGGATATGAAGGATATGAGGAGGCGCTTAACCGTATAGTTAATGAGGGCCACACTCTTGCTCTTCATACATATACGCATGATTATGCACATGTATATGAAAGTGTTGAATCATTTTCGCAGGAAGTTGAGTCACTGCAGGATTATCTGGAAAAAGTTACAGGGACCAGACCGTATATATTCAGATTTCCGGGCGGTTCAAGTAATTCCCAGGCACCGCTTCCGATATCGCAGTACATAGATTATCTTAATAAGAATAATCTGGTGTTTTTTGACTGGAATGTTTCATCCGGAGACGGAGAAGACGGGCTCAGCCGGAAACAGGTATACGATAATGTAATGAAAGGTATTGCCGGTCAGGATGTTTCAGTGGTTCTTATGCACGATGCCACTTACAGAATGACCACATTTGAGGCGGTGCCCGATATAATAGAGAAATTGCAGGAGCAGAATGCATTGATTCTCCCAATCACTGCAGATACGCAGCCTGTTCATCATAATGTTAATTAACCAGGAGAAATTTTGAAATGGGATTTTTTAAAGATTTTAAAGCGGATTTGTCACAGGCAGTCAATGAGCTTTCGGATGATGCATCAAAGCTTGCGGATGTGAGCGCAGAGAAAGTTGAAGAACCGGTACCGGATGATGATGTGATGGTTGACACACTTGCAAATGATATGCAGTCTGATGCAGGAGACAGTGATATTGAGGAGTCTCTTACAAGAGCTCTTGCAGATATTAAGGCGGATGATAAGAAGCCTGAATCTGCAGCCCGTAAGACGACTGCCAAGGCGGTAAAAGAAGAGGAAAAGTCAGTGCAGGCCAAAGAAACGGCCGAAGAGACTTTGGTTACGGCAGGTGCGGATGAGATAAGCGATGAGACGGCAATTAATACGCCGGGTCTTTCAATTTCGGGTGATGTTACATCAGCAGGTTCTATTGAACTTTTCGGTACGGTTGAAGGCAATGTTACATGTAAAGGAAAGCTCGTTGTAAGCGGAACCATAAAGGGTAATTCGGTATCATCGGATTTCTTTGCCGATAAAGCCAACATAACAGGTGATGTAACATGTGAAGGTCCGGCTAAGATTGGAAACGGTTCTGTTATTATAGGTAACCTTGTTGCCACATCGGCTGTGATTGCCGGTGCCATCAAGGGAGATATTGATGTTCAGGGCCCTGTTATCATTGATACTACAGCAATCGTAATGGGAGATATCAAGTCCAAGCTGGTACAGATTAATAACGGAGCAGTTATTGAAGGTCATTGTTCACAGTGTTATTCAAATAACAGTCCTAAGGAATTTTTTGGAGAAAATTAACATTGGAGGAATCTTATGAAAGAGAAAAGAATACTTCTCAAACTGAGCGGAGAGGCTCTTGCAGGAGATAAGCATACAGGTTTTGATGAGGCTACGGTTCTTGAAATTGCACGACAGGTTAAAGCTGTCCATGATGACGGAGCAGAGATTGGTGTTGTTATAGGCGGCGGTAATTTCTGGCGCGGAAGAACAAGTGAGAATATGGACAGAACGAAAGCTGACCAGATAGGAATGCTTGCAACAATTATGAATTGCATTTATGTTTCCGAAATGTTCAGAAGCACAGGCCTTGAGACGGAGATACTTACACCGTTTGAGTGCGGTTCGGTTACCAAACTTTTTTCAAAAGACCGTGCCAATAAATATTTCGGTCAGGGCAAAATAGTATTTTTTGCCGGCGGAACGGGACATCCGTATTTTTCAACGGATACCGGAATAGTATTAAGGGCAATCGAGATGGAAGCAGATGCCATATATCTTGCCAAAGCAATTGACGGTGTATATGACAGTGACCCGAAGACTAACCCGGCGGCTGTTAAATATGACAGCGTATCCATTGACGATGTTATCGCCAATAAGCTTGCCGTTATCGATATGACGGCTTCTGTTATGTGCATGGAGAACAGGATGCCGCTTGTAGTATTCGGACTTAACGAGAAAGACAGCATTATCAATACATACAATGGTAAATTTAACGGAACCGTTGTTACAGTATAATATAGAATAATCATGGCATAAGCCATATATCAGGAGGAAAAATGAGCGAAATTAAGATTTACGAAGAGAAAATGGAAAAGTCACTTGCGGCACTTGAGGCTGATTATGCAACGATTAGAGCGGGCAGAGCCAATCCGCATATTCTTGATAAAATTAAAGTTGATTATTACGGAACACCATCACCGCTTCAGCAGGTAGCCAATGTTTCTGTTCCGGAAGCAAGAATGATCCAGATACAGCCATGGGAGTCATCTCTCATCAAAGATATCGAAAAGGCAATCCTTACATCCGATCTCGGTCTTACACCAACCAATGACGGAAAGTCAATAAGACTGGTATTCCCTGAACTTACAGAGGACAGACGTAAAGAAATAGTTAAAGATATTAAGAAAAAGGGCGAGAATGCCAAGGTTGCTGTCAGAAACATCAGAAGAGATGCTAATGATGCCATCAAGAAGAGCAGCAAGGAAAATGATATGTCTGAGGATGATGTTAAGAAGATTGAAGGAGATATCCAGAAACTTACAGATAAGTATATAGCCGATATCGATAAGGCAGTCGAGAACAAGACAAAGGAAATCATGACGGTATAATCGTCGGTGCAGGATATGGATAATTATAATGAGAAGCTTGGACTTAATATTCCCGAACATGTTGGTATAATCCTTGACGGTAACGGAAGATGGGCCAAGCAGAGACTAATGCCGCGTAATTTCGGACATATGCAGGGCAGTAAAGTTCTTGAACAGATATGTGATGATGCTGATGAGATAGGAATTAAATATCTTACAGTATATGTTTTTTCAACAGAGAACTGGAACCGCTCCGATAAAGAAGTGGCAGGTCTTATGAAAATATTGCGTAATTACTTAAAGGACTGCATAAAGCGGGCCAATAAGAATAACATGAAAGTCCGAATCCTCGGCAAGAGAGATCGTCTTGATGATGATATCATAGAAAGCATAGAACATCTCGAGGCGGCTACGGCCGGTAATACAGGACTTGTATTTCAGGTTGCACTTAATTATGGCGGACGTGATGAAATGGTCAGGGCAATGCGCAAGATGACGAAAGATATTATCGATAAAGGACTTTCGCCTGAAGATATTGATGAGAATATGTTTTCAGGTTATCTTGATACAGCCGGTGCACCTGATCCTGATCTTATAATACGAACAAGCGGAGAGAAAAGAATATCTAATTTCCTCTTATGGCAATGTGCGTATTCGGAATTTGATTTTCCGGAGATTTTATGGCCGGATTTCAATAAGAAACGCCTGATTGAAGCTGTTGAGAGATATAATAAAAGAGATAGACGCTTTGGCGGAGTGAAGGAGGAATAGAATGCGTACCAGAATTATCAGTGGTGCTGTTTTGACGGCCATACTCGTCGGAGCTGTAGCAGGCGGCCGGATTACAATGTTTTTGCTGTCATTGGTTATAACATGCCTCGGTATGTTTGAATTATACAGAGTTGTAGGGATTCACAAAAGCCCCTTGGGAATAGTAGGATATATTCTTGCCGCAGCTTATTATGCACTTTTGTGGTTTGATAAACTTGAATTTATGGATTTGTATTGCGTTGCATGTGGAATAATAATAATGTTCGCATATGTATGCAGTTTCAAAACCAAGAAAGCAAGCCAGGCAGCATTTGCACTGTTAGGTATTTTTTATGTTGCGATTCCGCTTTCGTTCTTATACAGAATAAGAATCATTGATAAATACGGAATATATTTGTTTATCCTGCTTTTTGTATGTTCATGGATTGCGGATACATTTGCATATTTTACAGGTGTAACCTTCGGAAAGCATAAGCTTGTGCCGCACCTCAGCCCTAAGAAATCAGTTGAGGGCGCAATAGGCGGAATAACGGGAGCTGCACTTGTCGGACTTTTATATGGCTTTATATTACACAAAGCACTTGGTATCAAAGCAATGATTCCGTTCCTGGTAATAAGTGCGGTCGGAGCATTTATATCTATTTTTGGAGACCTTGCAGCGTCTGCTATCAAGCGTAATTATGATGTTAAGGATTATAGTAATCTTATACCGGGACACGGAGGGATACTTGACCGTTTTGACAGTATGATATTCGTTGCGCCGATAGTATATATCGGAGCGCAGCTTTTGATGCCTTTATTATAGAAGAAACGGGGTCTGTATTATGAAGAAAATTGCAATTCTCGGGTCAACGGGTTCAATAGGAACCCAGACCCTTGATGTTGTCCGTAAAAATAAAGATATTGAGGTGCTGGCACTTGCAGCCGGTTCCAATGTTAAGGCTTTGGCTGAGCAGATTAGAGAATTCAGGCCAAAGCTTGTTTGTATTGCAAAGGAAGAAAGCATCAGCGAATTAAAGCTTCTTACCAATGATATTCCTTATGAGATATGTTACGGTACGGAAGGACTTGTGCGAGTTGCTACATATGATAATGTCGAGATTCTTGTTACAGCCATAGTAGGAATGATAGGAATTGTTCCTACTATTGAGGCAATTAAAGCCGGTAAGGATATTGCACTTGCAAACAAAGAAACTCTGGTAACGGCCGGACATATAATTATGCCGCTTGCGAAGGAACATAATGTAAGGATTCTTCCTGTTGATAGTGAACATAGTGCTATTTTTCAGTCGCTTAACGGTGAAAATCCATCCACTATAGAAAAAATCCTTCTCACTGCATCAGGCGGTCCGTTCAGAGGAAGAACAACTGACGAGATGCGTGATGTCAGGGTTGAGGATGCCCTGAAGCACCCGAATTGGTCCATGGGTCATAAAATAACCATCGATTCGGCTACAATGGTCAATAAGGGACTGGAAGTTATGGAAGCAAGATGGCTGTTCGGCGTTGATATAGATGATGTAACGGTTGTGGTACAGCCGCAGAGTGTTATCCATTCAATGGTTCAGTATGTCGATGGAAGCATTATTGCACAGTTAGGCTGCCCGGATATGAGACTGCCTATACAGTACGCACTTTATTATCCGGAGAGAAAGCCGATGGATATTGCAAGGCTTGATTTTGCCAAACTTGCTTCAATAACTTTTGAAGCACCTGATATGGTTAATTTTAAGGGACTTGCATTAGCATATGAGGCAGGACGCAGGGGCGGAAATCTTCCGACAATACTTAATGCCGCCAATGAATTTGCAGTTGCACAGTTCCTTGGCAGAAAGTGCGGTTTTCTTGATATAACGGATATGATTGAAAAGGCAATGGATTGCATACAATATATAGATAATCCTGATGTTAATGATATACTTGACACAGAGAAAGCAGTTTATGAATTTTTGAGGTAAGCTTATGAAATATGTTATCGCTTTTTTGGTACTTAGTATTATTATAATAGTACATGAGCTGGGACATTTTATTGTTGCAAAGGCAAGCGGTGTTACCGTAACGGAATTTTCACTTGGAATGGGTCCGAGATTATTGAAATTTAAGCGTAAGGGAACGATGTACAGCATCAAATTATTCCTTTTTGGCGGCTCATGCCAGATGCTTGGGGAAGATGAGGACAACAGCAGTGACGGTTCATTTAATTCCAAATCAGTATGGAAGAGGATGGCAATTGTTGTAGCGGGACCGCTTTTTAATTTCATACTGGCTTTTGTGTTATCGGTAATTATACTTGGCAAAATTGGATATGATCCTTGCGTTGTCTACAGTGTCGATGAAGGATCTGTCGCTGAACAGGCAGGACTGGAAGCTGGTGACAGAATAGTTAAGATTGATCGCACCAAAGTTAATTTCTACGGTGATTATAGTTTATGGCTTGCTGAAAATGAGGGCGAAGTTATGCATATAACGTATGTGCGTGATGGAGCCAGACATGAGACAACACTCATTCCGGAATATGTAGATGAAGACGTATATCAGATGGGTGTGCTTATGGACCGGGATAATCCGGTCATATCATCCGTAAGTAAAGATTCGCCGGCGGAAAGTGCCGGAATCAAAAGCGGTGATAAGATACTCAGCATCAATGGAACGGCTGTAAGCGTAACGGACGAGGTCAGTCCGTTAGTAAATGCATCCGGTGACAGTGAGCTGACACTTGTTGTCGAGCGTGACGGAAGTGAAGTAACAATTAAGATTACACCGAATAAGGTGCATCAGGCATATTATAATATAGGTATGGTTATGTCGGCAGCGAGGGAAAAATTAAGTCCTGCAGGTACGATTTCATATTCATTTAAGAATGTCGGATACTGGATTAAAGCCGTGTTTAAGAGTTTTAAACTTCTTTTTACGGGTAAGGTTTCCGCAAATGATGTTTCGGGTCCTGTCGGAATAGTTTCCGCGATTGGTAATGTTGTTACCGAGAGTAAGAGCGACGGTGTGCTGTATGTTATCCTGAATCTCATTAACTGGAGCGTTATGATAAGTGCCAACTTAGGCGTTATGAATCTGCTGCCGATACCGGCTCTTGACGGAGGACGTCTGGTGTTTCTTATAATAGAAGCAATAAGACGTAAACCTGTTCCTAGAGAGAAAGAGGGAATGGTGCACTTCATCGGAATTGTGCTTCTGATGGTACTGATGGTTGTTATTATGGCAAACGATATTCGCAAATTATTCTGATGGAGGATAATCAGGTGTACAGAGATAATACGAAGAAAATCAAAATCGGAGACAGATATATCGGAGGCGGAAATCCGATTCTCATACAGTCAATGACAAATACAAGAACAGAGGATGTTGACGCGACAGTTGCACAGATTCTCAAACTTGAGAAAGCAGGATGTGAGATTGTACGTTCCACGGTTCCTACAGAGGAGGCTGCTAAAGCAATTGCCGAAATTAAGAAACGCATCCATATACCGATAGTTGCCGATATTCATTTTGATTATCGTATGGCAATCATGGCTATAGAGAACGGCGCGGACAAAATCCGTATAAATCCCGGTAATATCGGAAGCCTTGACAGAATAAAGGCAGTTGTTGATTGTGCCGGAGAGCATAATGTTCCGATACGTGTCGGTGTAAACAGCGGTTCGCTCGAAAAAGACATTATTGCCAAGTATGGGGGAGTGACCGCAGAAGGCCTTGTTGAAAGCGCGCTGGATAAGGTACATATCATAGAAGATATGGGATATGATAACCTGGTTGTAAGCATCAAATCATCCGATGTCATGATGTGTGTAAAAGCACATGAAATAATAGCAGACAAATGCAAATATCCTCTGCATGTCGGAATTACGGAAGCGGGAACATTGTATTCCGGAAATATTAAATCGTCCATCGGATTGGGCCTTATACTTGGTCAGGGAATCGGAGATACAATAAGGGTATCCCTTACCGGTGATCCGGTAGAAGAGATACGATCAGCCAAAATGATCCTCAAAACACTCGGACTCAGAAAAGGCGGTATAGAAGTTGTATCATGCCCTACATGCGGAAGAACGAAGATTAATCTCATTGCACTTGCGGACAAAGTCGAGCAGATGGTACAGAATTATGACCTTGATATTAAGGTAGCCGTTATGGGATGTGCAGTTAACGGACCGGGAGAGGCTAAGGAAGCTGATATTGGAATTGCCGGTGGAGACGGAGAAGGTCTTCTTATTAAAAAAGGTCAGATTGTAAAGAAAGTTCCGGAAGACAGACTTTTGGACTGTCTTAAGGAAGAATTGGATAATTGGGAAAGGACTTAGTGATATTACATGGAAGAGAAAAAGTTTTTTGAGACTTTTCCTACACTTCATCTCAATAAAAGAATAGAGCAGATATTCTCAGAGGCCGTAGTAACGCATATATGCATGAATGGCCAGAGAACCTGCGTAAAAATATATGTAAGATTTCAAAGGCTTATCGGACGGGATATAATCGCAGATGTCGAAAATGAAATAAGACGTCAGATAAAGCCTTTTTTTGGAATGCAGGTAATTATAAAAGAAAAATTTGAATTATCAAGCCTTCATACACCCGAAACAATTCTTGATGAATACAGGGATAGTATTCTCTATGAACTCGGTAAGGACAGTATGATTAAGCAGCAGATTTATAAGAATGCCGAAATAGAAATCAAAGATGACAATAATATTATTATGTCAACTCAGGGCACTTTTGTAGCCCAAAGATATGCAGACGAAATCTGCGGTGCAATTTCAGATATGATGTTGAACCGTTTTGGATATGAAGTTAATGTGGTAACGGAGTACACGGAAGTCAAAGAAAGCAGACACAGTAAAGAGGCTGAGTACAAGCTTGAACAGATGGTACATGAAATATCTGAGAGGGCACATAAGAATCCGGCACACAAGGCTGATGAAGAAAACAGTACGGTCGAGCCATCTGAAAATACCGGGAAACCTGAAATGTCAGCACAGAAACCGGAGAAACCAAAGCAGAGAACTGATGGCGGTAATAATTACAAATCCAATAAAGAATTTAAGAGAGATGGTTCTGATTTCAGACGTTCGGTAAAACGTTCGGACAATCCGGATGTAATATATGGCAGGGATTTTGACGGAGAAGCAATTAATCTTGATACGGTTGTCGGAGAGATGGGAGAAATTATTTTCCGCGGCCAGATTATGAATGCGGACAAGCGTGAGCTTAGAAGCGGTAAGGTTATATTTATGTTTGATATAACTGATTTTACTGATTCAATCTCGGTTAAGATGTTTATGATGCCGGAGCAGCTTGAAGAAGTTGAGAAGGACCTCAAACCGGGTATATTCGTTCGTGTCAAGGGTGTAACGACAATAGACCGTTTCTCGGGTGAACTTACTATCGGTTCGGTTTCGGGCATAATGAAATCATCTGATTTCAGGGTAAAACGTACTGATATGGCACTTGAAAAGAGAGTTGAACTTCATTGTCATACCAAGATGAGTGAACTTGACGGTGTGTCAGATGTGTCTGCCATAGTAAAACAAGCCGCAGGATGGGGGCACCCGGCTCTTGCAATAACGGATCATGGTGTTGTCCAGGCCTTTACGGAAGCATTCCACACCAAATTGGATAATAAAGATTTTAAAATAATATACGGAGTTGAGGCATATCTGGTAGACGACCTTAAACGTATAATTGAGAACCCGGGAGGACAGAATTTTGACGATACATACGTTATTTTTGACCTTGAAACAACGGGTCTGTCGCCTGTCAATGATCGTATAATCGAAATCGGTGCAGTCAAGATGTGCGGCGGCAAGGTGACTGATAGTTTCTCAACATTTGTTAATCCGCAGATACCGATTCCTTTCAATATCGAAAGCCTCACGGGAATCAGCGATTCAATGGTTGAAAATGCCGGAACAATAGAAGAGATTCTTCCGGAATTTCTTGAATTCTGCAAGGGTGCTGTTATGGTTGCGCATAACGCCGGATTTGATGTCGGTTTTATCAAGGAAAAAACAGATTCAATCCTTGGCAGAAAATTTGAATGTACGGTTGTTGATACGGTGGCACTTTCAAGGGCATTACTGCCGTCACTCGGTAAATTTACGCTAGATCATGTGGCAAAGGCACTCGGTGTTCCGCCATTTAATCATCATCGCGCGGTGGATGATGCAGAGGCCTGCGCCGATATTTTTGCAGCATTGATCGATAAGCTTAGAGCGCGTGGTATCAATGATCTTGACGCGATTAACGAGGTTGAGGAATTTAATGTAAATGCGATCAGAAAAGCCAAATCATATCATGCCATAATTCTCGCTTCTTCGGAAGAGGGAAGAATTAATCTGTACAGACTGGTTTCAATGTCTCATCTTACATATTTTAACAAGAGACCGAGAATACCGAAGAGTGAAATTCTTAAACACCGCGACGGACTTATATTAGGTTCGGCATGTGAGGCGGGAGAACTGTATCAGGCTTTATTGCACCGTGCATCCAAGGAAGAAATCGTACGATTGGTCAATTTCTATGATTACCTGGAAATACAACCGCTTGGCAACAACCATTTTATGATAGAAGATCAGAAACTTCCGCAGATCCAGTCGGATGCCGATTTAATTAAAATTAACGAAGAGATCGTAAGACTGGGTGATGAACTCGACAAGCCGGTTGTGGCTACCTGCGATGTGCATTTTCTTAATCCCGAGGACGAAATATACAGACGTATAATCATGAAGGGTCAGGGATTTAACGATGCCGATAACCAGGCGCCGTTGTATCTGCGTACAACGGAGGAAATGCTTGCCGAATTCCAATATCTCGGAGAAGAAAAAGCATATGAAGTCGTTGTTACCAATACCCGTAAAATAAGCGATATGTGTGAGCGCATTGAACCTGTACGCCCGGATAAATGCCCGCCGGTTATTCCGCATTCAGACGAAACACTCAGGGAGATATGTTACAACAGTGCTCATAAATTATATGGTCCTGACCTGCCGAAAATCGTTTCGGACAGGCTTGAGAAGGAACTCACGTCAATTATTTCCAACGGTTACTCGGTTATGTATATAATTGCCCAGAAACTTGTATGGAAATCCAATGAGGACGGATATCTGGTTGGCTCAAGAGGCTCGGTAGGTTCTTCTTTTGCCGCAACAATGTCCGGAATTACGGAAGTTAATCCGTTAAGTCCGCACTATCTGTGCCCGGAATGCTATTATTGTGATTTTGACAGCCCGGAGGTCAAAGAATTTGCCGGCGGCGCCGGATGTGATATGCCGGATAAAATCTGTCCGGTGTGCGGACACAAATTAAATAAAGAAGGGTTTGACATTCCGTTCGAGACATTCCTGGGATTCAACGGTGACAAGGAGCCGGATATCGATCTTAATTTCTCCGGTGAATATCAGGCAAAAGCCCATGCCTACGTCGAGGTTATTTTCGGCGAGGGTCAGACATTTAAAGCCGGAACGGTAGGTACGCTTGCCGACAAGACAATGTACGGATATGTCAAAAAATATTTCGAGGAAAAGGGCGAACGTAAAAGGGACTGTGAAATCAACAGAATAGTTGCCGGAGGTGTCGGAGTAAAGCGTTCGACCGGACAGCATCCCGGAGGAATCATCGTTCTTCCTTACGGACAGGAAATACATTCCTTTACGCCTATCCAGCATCCGGCCAATGATATGACAAGCAATATCGTTACGACGCATTTCGATTACCACAGTATCGATCACAACCTGTTAAAACTTGATATTCTTGGTCATGATGATCCTACCATGATTCGTATGCTGCAGGATCTTACCAGAATGGATCCGAGGACGATTCCACTTGACAGCCCTGAGGTCATGAGCTTGTTCCAGAGTACTGAGGTGCTCAAAATATCGCCTGATGATATCGGCGGAACCAAGCTTGGATGCTTGGGAATACCGGAATTTGGAACGGATTTTGCCATGCAGATGCTTATAGACACACAGCCAAAGCATTTTTCCGACCTTGTGCGAATTGCCGGTCTGTCCCACGGTACGGATGTATGGCTTGGCAATGCCCAGACGCTTATCGAGGAGGGCAAGGCCACGATTTCAACCGCTATATGTACCAGAGATGATATTATGGTTTATCTTATCAACAAGGGTCTTGAGGCCGGAACGGCATTCAAAATAATGGAGAATGTCCGTAAAGGTAACGTGGCCAAGGGCAAATGCGATAAATGGCCTGAGTGGAAAGCCCAGATGGAGGAGCACGGTGTTCCGGACTGGTACATATGGTCATGCCAGAAAATCAAATACATGTTTCCTAAGGCACATGCGGCGGCATATGTTATGATGGCATGGCGTATCGCTTATTGTAAGGTATTTTTCCCGCTTGAATATTATGCGTCATATTACAGTATCAGAGCTGATAACTTTTCGTATGAGCTTATGTGCTTCGGCAAGGATAAACTTGACTATTACATCAATGATTACAAGAAGCGCGCCGACGCAAAGCAGCTTTCTCCGAAGGAAGAGGGTCAGCTTAAGGACATGCGTATTGTGCAGGAAATGTATGCAAGAGGTTTTGAGTTTATGCCGATAGACCTTTATAAATCACATTCGCGTAATTTTCAGATTGTTGACGGTAAGCTTCTTCCACCTTTCAAGTCGATAGATGGTCTGGGTGAAGCTGCATCGGACGGCATTTACGAGGCAGCCAAGAATGGAGCATTCTTATCCAAAGAGGATTTCATAAGCCGTTCCAAGGTTTCAAAGACCAGTGCTGCGCTTATGGCCGATCTGGGTATCTTAAGCGGACTGCCGGAAAGTAACCAGTTGTCATTATTTGACATGTTTTAAAAATAAGATTTGCAAGCAGCGTCATAATGCTTTATTATTAAATTAGAAGGAGACCATATCATGAAGAGATTTACGAGGATTTCAATGGCACTTTTGGTATGTGCGATCCTGGCAGCAATAACAGGCTGCAGTAAGATATCACGCATAAAGAATAGCATTTCCGGTGACAAATTCACTGAGATTGCCGAGGATTACGGGCTTGAAGTCGGGAAGAAAGAGAATTCTTCCATAACAACATATATAGCGCAGGGTAACGACATATATGCGGAGTTCTATGTTTTTGACAAGAATTCATATGTCTCGACCAGCTATCAGTATATTACCGGCAATATCGAATCGGCATTTGAGGATATCACGGCTGAGACAGAGACAATGGACGGTGAGTATCCGAGATTTCAGATGAAGGCGGATTCTCTGAATGCTGTTGCTTCGGTAATCGGAAATACCATGGTATATGCTTATTCCACATCAGCGTCGGGAATCGGTAATGTGGATGAATTTATGGAGAAGGTCGGCTATTAATACAGCGGATAGAGGTAGTGTCTATGGAGAATGGTTTAAGGTACAAGGAGGCTCTCCAGTTCGCGATGGAGGCACATGCGGGCGCATTCAGAAAGGGAACGAACATTCCCTATATTGAGCATGCGATAGAGACATCTAAGATTGCTGCGATGATGACGGATGACGAAGATATCATTATTGCGGCACTCCTGCATGATGTTATAGAGGATACTGACCGTACGGCGGCAGACATTGAGAAACATTTCGGAACCCGTGTTGCCAGACTGGTAACACTTGAAAGTGAGAACAAGCGTCGGGATTGCTCCGCCGAGTCCACCTGGCTTATCCGTAAGCAGGAGACCATAGACCACCTTAAGACTGCTGGACATGATGTCAAGCTTATAGCACTTGCCGACAAGCTTTCCAATATGCGCTTAAGTCTTGTCAGACACCGCACAGAGGGCGATGATATGTGGAAGCATTTCAACGAGAAGAGCAAGGATCGTCAGGCCTGGTATTACAGAAGTATCGCGGAGGCCACCAAAGAGTTTGCCGATACAGCATTGTGGAAGGAATATGTCCACCTTTGTGATGAGGTATTTGGTTGATTTGTAGGAATAATTCAAACATTTTGAAACATTTTGAAAATTTTTTAAAAAAGTACTTGCTTTTTCTTCGGACATATAGTATTATACTCAAGTACCACACAGACGGCCAATTGGTCAAGCGGTTAAGACGCCGCCCTCTCACGGCGGAAACAGGGGTTCGATTCCCCTATTGGCTACTAAATGTATTTATATACAGCCCAACCCATTATTCCGAATCAGTTCGATTCGGAATTTTTTTTGCACCCAGGGGTTGTTTTTGCTGCTGGAGTCCTATCAAAGATGTGATAAGATAAAAAATACCCTCAATACCAGGTGTTGAACTTAAGGCATTGAGGGTAAAATTATATGTTTTTCTGTTAGAAAATAGGTACAACAGCTCCGTTGTATGTGTTATTAATGTAATCTTTAACCTTCTGTGTTGTAAGAGCTGCTACAAGAGCTTTTGTCTTGGCACTGTCAACATCAGCTTTGCGTACGGCAACAATATTTGCATATGTCTGTGCAGCTTCGCCGGAAGCGTCCTCTGATGCAAGAGCATCAGCTATTTTAAGGCCGGCTGCAAGAGCATAGTTACCGTTGATAACTGCGATGGAACCGGCGTCGGCATTCTTAAGCTGTGCGGCAACTGTATCTGCCTGGACAGCTGTGATATTGTATCCGCCGTCGTCAACGATATCAAGTGTTGTTACACCTTTTTCAACTGTTGAACCGTCAGCGAGCTTGATGAGATTTTCCTGAGCGAGAAGGAAAAGAGCTCTTGTTTCGTTGCTGTCATCAGCAGGA